>PMSW01000053.1 GCA_003168215.1 Actinomycetota bacterium | reverse complement strand
CTGCCGCTGGGCAGTGCGCTATCCCCGTTGACGGTGGCATGGCGGCGATTCGGCGGGGCTGGCAGTGGCAGACCTTCCGGGCCGTGGCGCCGGTGAGCGGCGTTCGTGTCAGTCGGCAAATGTTCCGGCTGGAACATGTCGGCCATCTCTAGGCCGTCATCGGCCACCGCTCGCCTCGCCTACTGCCTAGGTCTGCATTGGGAGCCGTTGGTCCGGCGGCACGATGTCTTTGAGAACCTGGCGAAGCTGCTCGGCGTTGGCCACGTCAATCTCGATGGCCTGGCCGTCCTTGTATCGCACAGTGACCCGAGCTCGCTGTGTCTCGTCGGCCGCCTTTCCGGGCCGAAGCCGGCGCACCGCCGCCTTGATGCCGTCCCAGAATGCGCCTTCAGACACGCCGAGCACGATGTCGACGGCGTGGGCGCTCAGGAAATGGATCGCCAGCAGAGTAGGCAGCACAATGAAATCGCGCGGTGCGCTCGTAGGCACAACCACCACGTCGGCGCGCAGGCCCGAGCTGTTCAGCTCAGCCTGCAGCGCGGCAAGGTCGGCCTCGTCGAACTCTTCGGGCAGCTCAAGCTGGTTAAGCTCGATACTGACATCACCGGCGTCTGGCTCGGTGCTCATGACAAAAGGCTAGCGGCATTTCCACAGTCGCAGGCTAAAACGGACCGGCCTGCCGTTTCCCTCCAGCGCTTACGCTAGTGCGATGACAGACAGTGCGGGTGACGCACTTGCCTGGGCGCGGGGCGATTTCTCGGGCGTGCGGGCGATGATGGAGTCCCTGAATAGCGCCCCGCTCGACAAGATCACGGCCGTGCTCCAGGCTGCGGTCCCGATCTGGGCCGCCGACCCGGCTCGCTACGCGCAGCACCTCTGCCTGCTGGCCGACCTGTACTCCTCGCACTACACCCAGACCCGTGATCCCGCGGACCTTGACCGTGCCCTCGAGGTGTGGCGGCACGTGCAGCCGGATGCGCCGGGCCTTAACGGATTCGTGGCCCTTCGGATGCGGATACTGGAAGCTCAGCTCAGCATCCTGCGCACTCAGCGAGATAATCCGGCCGACCTGGCCGCGACTATGTCCCGGGAATGCGCGGAACTTGTCCAGCAGCTGCGCTACGCGCGCTTCCCCACGCTGCTGGACGCCATGGCCAGGGACGCGAACCGCTGGGCCACGCTCGCCGTCGAGCGGAACGAGTGGACGGCTGCCGGGGATGCCCTCGACCTCGCCGCAAGCGCCGCTGACCTGCTGGTCTACACGGTGCCGGAGGACCAGCGAAAGGGCGTCGTCAACAAGTTCCGGTGGCTCAAGCTCGACGCGGTCAGCGCGCTAGCCCGGTCGAACCGGCTCAACGAGGCCGTCGTCAGGCTGGAAGGATCGCGGCAGCGGATCCTGCGCGCGGCGCGTGGAATGTCGGATCTGGACCGCCTGCTCAAGACAAGCGATCCGGCTCTGTACGCGCACTACTATGACCAGCGCGCCAGCTGGACCGTTGCCACCCAGGCGCCCTTCCACCTCAGCGATCCGGCCGCTATCGCGACAGCCATGGCGAGGGCCGACGAGGCCTTGCGGCAGCTGTCCGAGACCATCGCGCAGATCCGGCGGTTTCCCGGCCTGGAGTACTTCCAGGAGAAGCCGACCCTCGAGGAGATTCGCCGGGCGGCTAGCCCGGATCCGATCCTGTACATCTGGACCAGCCGGTTCGACACCGGCCTGGCCCTGATGCTGCCCGATGGCAGGCTCGAGGGCAGGCTGCTGACCAGCTTGGGCGGTGAGGTCGTTGGCAAGATCATCCAGCGCTGGACGGACTGCCTGGAGCCGGGATCAGCGGCGCCTGACTCCGAGCGCGAGCGTGCCCTTGCCCTGGTGGGCAAGGTCCTGGAGCAGCACTTCACCCCGGCGCTGCGGGACCTGCTGACCTTCCCGTACAGCAACCCGACGGACCCGCCCGGCTGGACCTGGGGCCCGGTCACGGTGATCGTCTCCGGTTTTCTCTGCCACCTGCCGGTGCACGCCTGGTCACCGGCGCTGAAAGACGCGCAGTCGGGCAGGATCACCACCATCATGCCACTGAAGTACGCGCCGAGCGCGCGGCTGTCCGCCGTCATCCGGCGCCCGCCGCAGCCGGACGGCTCGTCCCGCCGGGTGCTCTCCCTGGCCGGGCCGGACATCAGCGAGCCCGGCTACAGCCCGCTGAAATGCGCCTCGTTGGAAGCCGAGGAGATCCGCCGGCGGGCCGCCGGCGGCCGCTATCTCAGCGGCGCAGCCGCGACCCGGGCCGAGTTCCTGGCGAATGCCGCGAGCTACGAGGTGCTCCACCTGTGCTGTCACGGCGCCGAGGGCCGCACCGCTGGCGGGGCGAGACTGCTGCTGGCTGACGGGCCGCTGATCGTGGACGACCTGGCCAAGATCCCGCCGCTGGACAACGTCGCGCTGGCCGTGCTGAGCGCCTGCTGGAGCGGCCAGGCGGACTGGTTCAATCCGGAGGAGTCCACCGACATCGGCAGCCTGCTGCTAGCCGCCGGCGCCCGGGCGGTGGTGGCCAACCTGTGGCCGGTGGATGACCTCGCTGCCGCGCTGTTCGTGTCCGGCCTCTTCCGGTACTGGGACTGGGGCGCCGGCCTGCCGCTGCCTGCCGCCGCCGACGCGGCGCGACGGTGGGTCAAGGAGATAACCGTCGCCCAGCTACACGACCTGGCCGGGGCTGAGCCGCACTGGCAGCCGCACATCCACCGGTACACGCGCTTCATGCCGGCCGAGATGAAGCGGTTCGGCGAACCGTACTATTGGGCTGCGTTCGGATACTCGGGTGCCTGATCAGGCCTCGTGGGATGGCGCTGCGCGCCCGGTCGGCGGCGGATGAGGACGCCGAGTGGGATCCAGCATTGCGGCCCATGCCGAGGCCTGCACCCGCCTGGCCGCGGCGAGTCGCCGTCTGGCGCATGAACTGGGCGAGGAAGGCAGCGGTGGTTGAGAACGACGAAGGCCTGCCGCCTTCCGTCACTGCGCGGACGGGTCGGCCGCTGTTCCCGTCAGTTCCCAGCAGGGGGACAGTGCAGATTGCCGCTAGATTCTGCGAACGCACAGAGAGGGATTGCTGGATGAGCACGGTCATGGACGAACTGTCAGATTGGCGCGACCGCTTCGAGTCCGGGAAGCTGCGGCCGTTGGGCATTCGCCAGCCAAAGATAGAGCCAGGCGAGCGGTTCGCCGTGAAAATCATCCGCGTCGGTGCCCACGAACAGGATCTTTCGGTTCCCATGGCCGACTGGCAGGAGCAGCCGGGGAGTGGATGGCGAGGCTGGTCGCACGCTCCGCTGGGTGCCCTATTCGCTACCAGCGAGCGGGCGTTCGTGGTGGGGAACAACCCCAGCCATCTCCAGCGCGAATGGCGGTGGCAGGATCAGGTCTCCGTCACGCTGCTGCCGGACCCTCTCGGCGTCGCCATCCGGCGGGACCCGGCGTCCTCGATTGGTGACGTCGTCGCCAGCGAGTGGAATAAGTACGTCATCGCTTCCGCCCCCGATAGGCTGAAGCTGCTGGTCCGCTGGCTGAAAGTCGAGGCGGCCTACATGGCTCACCGCGGCGGACTTAGCGAATGGTTCGCGGGACTGGAGCCCCGGCTGTCGGGGCACTCCGCAAAGTAAGGCGGCTGCTTGGCGAAGACCCGCAGGCGGCAAGCAAAGCCAGCCCTTTGCCGTATCCGTGCTGAGCATCGGACCGGGATCCTGAGCGACAGCTTTGCTGGTGCCCGGGAGCGAGAGCAGGCGGCCTGCGGATTCGAGGGCCTCGTGGATGAGATCGTCTACTCGCACGAGGTCGGCATGAGCAAGCCCGATCCCAATCCCTTGAATGCGCCTGCCGCGCCCGAGATCGCTTCGAGCGTTGCGCGCTGGCCAGTCCCGGGCCGGTTCCACGCGCACAACGACTGACGGGTCTATCTCCGCCGCGGACCACCGGCCCTTCTGATCATGACCCGATAAACCGGGTCATGATCAGAGGCTCCGTCAAAGCGGGTCAGGCCCGTTCGGGAAGGCGCTGCTGAGCGGTCCTGCGGCTCGCATGCCGGCCAGGTGGATGTCGAGGAATCGTTGCCAGGTCCCGGGAGCGACCTCCCCGGTGGCCTGCACCAGCCCGCGCATCGCCCAGATGAGCGCCATGACGTCGCCGGAGGTAGTGCCCGAGTTCACCGTGCCGGCCGTTATGGCGCGTGCAGCGAGCTCGTTGACCGCCGCCCGTATGCGGCGTGCGGTGGTGTCTTCCGTGCGGCGCTGCAGGAGCAGGCTCGCGTAGCGTGCGTGGTCGGCGAAGGATTGCCCGAGGGCGCGCAGCAGTTCCTCGAGCCCATATCCGTCGGTGCGCGCTAGCGCCCGTTCGGTGGAGGCCAGAACCTGCTCCAGGGCCAACTGCAGCAGTTCGTCGATCAGGGCATCCTTGCTGGCGAACCGGCGATACACGGTGCCGATGCCCACGCCGGCGCGCGCGGCGATCTCCTCCATGCAGGCCTCGGCGCCGGACTCACCGAGCACCTCGCGCGCGGCGTCCAGGATGCGGTGATAGTTCCGGACGGCGTCGCGCCGGGTCGTCAGTGCCCCGTGCTGGGGCGCACCTCGTGGGAGCGCCTGGCTGCTCACGTCACTCCTTCCCGGTACGGGCCCGCGCCGGCCGGCCCGAGGCCACGGCCGGCTGTCACTCGCCCTTGTCGCCGACGATTGTCCCGCCGGCGACCATCGCCATCTCGGCGTGCTCCGGCTCGCCGGCCGTCCGCCGCAGTCCGCGTGCCGACGGGATCAGCAGGGCCGCGAGTGCAGCCAGCACAAGCCCGCCAGCCATTACCGCGAACCCGGTCGTATAGCCAGCCTCCTCCGGCAGCCCGGACGGCCCGAGATGCGAGGTGACGATGCTCGCCATGACCGCTGCGCCGATGCTGCCACCGATCGTGCGGATGTTCGCGTTCATTCCGCTCGCGACGCCGGTTTGGGAGGACGGCACCGCGGCGACAACCAGCGCTGACATTGCCGAAAAGACGAGCCCGAACCCGACCCCCATGATCGCGGTCGACAGGTAGATCTCCCACACCTGCCCGTGCGCGAAGGCCAGGATCGCCATGGCCGCGCACCCGATCAGGCACCCGGCGAACACGAGGATCTTGCCCCCGAGCAGCCGGGCGAGCCGGCCAGCGAGCATGCCCACGGCGAACATCGTGATCGTCGCGGGCAGCAGCATCAGCCCGGAACGCGTGATGCTCGCGCCGAACCCGTAACCGGCGACGGAGGGCGTCTGCACGAACTCGGGCAGGAAGGCGAACGTCGCGTACATCCCCACGCCGATCAGCAGAGCGACCAGATTATTGGTCCACACGGCCGTCCGCCGCATCATCTGCATGTCGATCAGCGGCGTGGCCGCGCGCAGTTCAGCGAGCACCCAGCCCGCCGCCATTACCACCGCCGCGGCCAGCAGGCCGATCACCCGACGGGAGCCCCAGCCCCAGTCCGGCGCCTCGCTCAGCGCGACCAGCAGCGCGACCAGCCACCCGGACAGCAGCACCGCTGGCAGCCAGCTGATCCGGGCAGGGGTCCGCACCGGCGACTCAGGAACGAACAGCACCGCGGACACAGCGGCGATGATCGTGAGGATCATCGGCAGCCAGAATAGCCAGTGGTAATCCAGCGCATCCACGATCGGGCCCGCCAGGACGATGCCGAGGCCCGCCCCGACCGCGGTCAGCGACGCGAGAACGCCTACCGCGCCGGTCACTTTGCCGGCCGGGAACTCATCCCGGATGATCCCGAACGCGACGGGCACCATGCCGCCGCCGCACCCCTGGATGACCCGCGCCACGATCATGACGCCGATCGACGGCGCGACCGCCGCCAGCAGGGAACCCACCGCCAGCGCGATCAGCGTGGCGACGAAGACCCGCTTCTTGCCCGTCATGTCGCCGACCCGCCCCAGGATCGGCGTCATGATCGACGCCGACAGCAGGTACGCGGTCAGCACCCATGTCACGGTGGCTTGCGTCGTGTGCAGCTCATGCTGCACCGTCGTCAGCACCGGGATCACCAGCGACTGCAGCAGCGCGAACGCCGCCACGCCCAGGGACAACACCGCGAACGTCACCTGAAAATGCGGACGCCGGCTACCGATGGCCACGAAACCTCCCCGAAACGGAACCGCGCTTCCGATTACGGGAAGCCTAGCAAACCGGAATCCCGATTCCGATAGGGGCAGGACCTGCAGCTGCCCGGCCGGGGCGCCGGCCGCGACTGGACCAGCAGCCGCGTCGCATCCGACAGCACCACCTGGCCGCCATGCGCCGCCGCCGCGATCCGCGCCGCCCGGTGCACATCCATTCCCACGTAGCCGTCCTGGTGCCGCACCGGCTCGCCGGAATGCAATCCCATCCGGACCCGCACCGCAACGCCGCTGGGCCAGGCGCGGCCAGCCAGAGCACGCTGCGGGTGGGCGGGCAACTGGAGCTGGAGACCGAAATCCTGAAGGCAGCAGCCGCCTGCGTCGGCGGAAATGCGTGGTTACTTCCAGGCGAACACCGGCTGCTCGTAGTGCGATACCCTGGTAGCCAGGCCATGCAGGGCCACCTGGCAGAACTGGTAAATGATCGCCCCGGTCGGCGCATTCACCCATCGGTCCAGCAGCGGTAGCTGCAGCACAGGCCGATCCGACTCCGGGATCCTCAGCAGCCGGGGCGGGACGTCCAGGTCAGCGAGCGGGATCAGGTAAATCCGCGCCACCTCCGACGCATTACGCCGCAATTGCCGGCTGACCGGGCCGCCCCATACCACAACGGGCGTCATGAGGTATCCCGACCGAGTGGCGTAGTCATCTAGGACGCCCAACACATCGCCCGGGCCGACTGCGATCCCTGTCTCCTCCAGCAGCTCCCGGCGCGCCGCGTCCTCGGCCTGCTCGCCAGCCTCGCGGCGGCCGCCGGGCAGTGCCCACTGGCCTGCGTGACTGCGCAGGTTCGGCGCCCGGCGAGTTATCAGCAGGCAAGGCACCTCGTCGCGCAGCACCACGCACAGCGCGACCGACGCTGGTTTCAGGCCAGCGCCTGGTAGCTGCGCCCTCCGGAAGTGCGCGACATTGGCCGCGATAGCAGCCCGGTCCGCCGCGGGAGTCGAAGCCGTCACCGTCACCTCCATCGCCGTGTACTGTGCTAGGCCGAATTTGGCCTCTCTACTGAATGCCCCACTGCCAGAAGTCCTGCATCCTGAGCCCAGCTTTGCGGGCCGACAAGACGCTGTCACGGACATGGCGCAACCGGCAGGGCCGGCCTCCTGTGCGCAGGTCTAGCGCCTTCGCCCGTGCGAAGTAGTCAGGTAGCCAGTGGTCGACGATGAAACCCGTTCCGCCGTTGATCTGCGATGCCACGCGAACGCATTCCAGCAGCGCATCGCAGGCCAGGAGGAGCGCCATGTCCCCGCTGCGCTCCCGTGCCGGGCTTTCAGCCTCGAACTGGCTCGCGGCGCGGTACACCAGCAGCCGCGCAGACCGGCGCAGGATCTCCGCCTTGGCCAAGTCGTGCTGCGCGGCCTGGAATGCGGCTATCGGCCTGCCGAATACTATGCGGCCCATTGCGTGCGCCACGGTTCGCTCCACGATAATGCCGCAAGCGCCTACCATCTCCGCAGCCCGCAGGACGGCCATGGCGAGACGGGTCTCGCTCCAGAAGCTCTCGGCCTGCGGGCCGGCGAGAACCGGGCGCAGGTCGGTCGAAGCAGGAAGATCCACCGCTCCGACAGAGTCACCGTCGACGGACTCCTGCTCCGTGACCTGTACGCCGCCCGGCTGGACTGCTGCGATCATGAGCTCGGGCTCCGATCCGGCGCGGCGGAGCCACATCACGTGCGTGGCCAGAGGCGCGCCCTCGACGCCGCTGACGCGCTGACCCAGCATGCCGTGCTGGGCGCCGGCGGTTGAGTTGTGAAGGCCGGGAGCGGCCATGAAGCGCTGACCCGCAGTGGCCGCCTTCGTGTCGGCCGCAGGCCAGCCCGAGTCATCGGGCCCCGCAGCCGCCAGCCGGCTGAACGCTAGGACGGCAGCCTGCGCGTCAAAATACCGGCCCCGGTACCCGCTCCGGCCGAGCTGCTCGGCGACGATCGCCCGCTCTGTCCATCCGCCGCCGACGCCAAGCGGCTCGGCAAGGCCCAGCCGCAGCAGGTCAGCGCTCGCGAGCTGCGCGACGATATCCCCTCGCGGGCTCTGGTCCTGGCCGGCGGACCGGGCGAACCAGCCCTTCTCCCGCGCGTCTGACGCGATTCCCGCGACCATGTCAGCGAGCGCGTCCTGTTCCTCTGAGAACTCAAGGTTCACTGCGGAACGTCCTTGACCTCGGGACGCCAAGCGCGCGCTCGGCTATCAGGTCCAGCTGCACGTCGAACCCGCCGGCCGCGAACCGGTACTTGGGCGCTGCCTTGTAAGCCTGCTGGAGATACCTCACGTTCAGCGGGGAAGGACGTGTTCCCCGGGCGGCCTCCGGGGGAACTGGCTGTCCGCCTTCTCCGACGACGGTGAGCGCCAGGTCGGTCGCCCGCTCCCGCAGCAGGCTGCTGATCAGCTTGCAGCTCGCTGCCTCGACGCTGATCCGACGACCCTGGTCGGCATGCCATGCGGCGTCGACTCCCACCACCAGGGCCACCTCGGCCCACATCATCAGCTCGGCGATGGCATCTCCGACGCCATCGTCGGCCTCGGCGCCGTCCTGCACCCAGTGGCCCAGCAATTCCTCCAGGATGATGTCCACCTCCGGGGCGCACAGCGTGAGCCGCTCCAGGTCCACGGCTTCCATCAGGACGCTGAAGCCGCGGCCCTCTTCTCCGACGAGCTCCCGCTCGTGGACCCGGACATTGTCTAGGTAGAGCGCGTTGGTGCGCTCGCCGGCCTGGGTGAGGAGCCCGGTATAGCTGACACCGGCGGCATCGGTCGGGATCACGAACACGCTGACGCCGCGGTGCGGCGGGTCCGTCACCGCGGTCCGCGCTGCGAGCCAGATATGCGTGGATCGGTGCGCGGCTGAGGTAAAGAGCTTCTGGCCGTTGATCACGTACTCGTGGCCCTCACGGACTGCCCGCGTGGTCAGCCGGGCCAGGTCCGTCCCGCCTGACGGTTCAGTCAGGCCGAGGGCGAACGTGCACTTGCCCCGCACCAGCGGCTCGAGATAGGCCGACTTCTGGTAGCTGCTCCCGTAGCGCGCGAGGGCTGGCCCGACGGACCATGCTCCCATCCCCCCGGAGGGCAGATCGCGGTGCGCCATCTCGACCAGGTAGAGGAACGACTGGAGGGCGGACCAGCCCTGTCCCCCATACTCTCGGGGCAGCGACCCGCCCAGCCAGCCCTCCTCCGCCAGCCGCGACACGAACTCCTGGGCAGCCGGAGAGTCGCTCAGCTCGTACTCTCCGGGCGGATGCCAGTGCTCCCACGTACCGACCCCGTCCGGTTTCGCGTCAGCCAGCCAGTCTCGGAGCGTGCGAACGAAATTCTGGTCCGCCTGGTTCAAGGCAAACTCCACGAGCCTTGCCTCCAGTTAGAAGATGGCGTAAGCGTTCGCCGGGCTCCCCGCGCCTTCGGGGAGGTTGAGCGGGGAGGACGTAAGGAAGAACGAGTAACGCCCTAGCTCACGGCAGGTGACCGCCAGCTGGTCAAGGTCCCACAACTCGCCGATGGCCAGCCCGAGGAGTGCGAGCAGCCGCTGGTGCGCCCAGCCGTCCTCGCGCCGGAATTCCAGCGCGTCAAACGTCGGCGTGTCCGTAGCCATCGCGGCGATCCGGTGATTCCATATCCAGGCCACCGTAGGCACCCTGGGGTCGATGCCGGGTAGCTTCAGCGCGCGTCGGTCCGCCCCGAATTCCGCCGCCCGGCTGAGCCGCTCAGCCGGGCTGAGGGTCTGATACCAGTCCAGCCAGCCCGTCCGGACCAGCACGATGTCACCGTGGCGGAAGTCCACGTCCTGTGCGCTGGCCACCGCCTGCATCAGCTCGCTGTCAATCAGGAACCTCTCTGTAACGGCCATCGTGGTGCCCTGGGCGCTCATATAGCTGGCGACGTCCAGCAGGACACCGCGCCCGATGATGCCCCTGGCCGCCCACCGGTCGATCCCCAGCAGCTTGCGGTCGTCCACGTCACTGTCCTGCCGCGCCCCGTAATAGCCGTGCTGCCGGTAGCGGTGATGCCGCAGCGCGTCCCACTGCGTGCCGCCCTGCAGGTAGAAGTTGTCCAAGCGGTCATCGCGGCTGGTCCGGTTGACCGTTTCCGTGCGCGTCGCCGCCGACCGGCTGCTCCAGAATGGGTCCTTGGGCTCCCCGATGGGGAGGTCGAGGTTGACCGTGCGGCCGAGGCGTATCTCCTTGGCGGCCTCGGCCACCACGTCCTCGGTCAGGAAGTTCACGCAGCCGATCTCGTCATCGGCTCCGAACACGCCCCAGGCGTGCCGTTCGCCGGTATCCGCGAACACGTCCAGCTCGTCGTATACGGGATACTGATCGCGTACTGCCGTCATTCTTTCTCCCTCAGCCACTTTGCTACCGGGCGGTGCGCGGCAGGCCAAGCCCGCGCTGCGCAATGATGTCTCGCATGACCTCGTTCGTGCCGCCCCCGAACCGCTGTACCGGCGCATAGCGGTATTCGTGCTCGAATTCGCCCGCCATGAAGGACAGGGGGTCATTCCCGTCGAGCTGCCCTTCGAGGTCCATAAGCTCGAAGGCGGCGCTTGTCAGCTCTGTCCGCAGCTCTGAGGCCATGACTTTTTGCATCGTGCCGACAACGGTCGGAGTCTCGCCCCGGTCCACGGTGGCGCAGACCTCATGCGTCAGCAGAGTCACGACCTCTACTTTTGCCTCTAGCTCGGCCAGCTGGCGCCGGACCGCCGGGTCCGAGATGAGCACCCTTCCATCGCGCACGGCTCCCCGGCAGTAGTGCACCAGATCATCGAGGAGCCGCCGGAGGCGGCCGATCACGCGGGCGCCAATGTCCGCCCGCTCGTAATCCAGGGCTCCGACAATATAGCTCCAGCCCATGTTCTCCTCGCCGATGAGGTTCTCCACCGGCACGATGACGTTAGTGAACCGAGTGATGTTGGTACGGCTGCCCCCCCACGTCCATAGCGGAGTTATCTCAACCCCAGGAACGTCTATCGGGACGATGATGACGGAGATGCCCCGGTGCTTGGGCGCGCTCGGGTCGGTGCGGACTGCAAGCCACTCATGGGTGGCGTGATGCGCCCCGCTATTCCAGATCTTTTCGCCATTGATCACGTAAGAATCACCCTCGCGGACTGCTGATGTCCGCAGGCTGGCCAGATCCGTGCCGGCATCCGGCTCGGAATATCCCATGGCGTACACGACTTCCCCGCTGCGGATTCTCTCCAGCCACAGGTTGATATTCTCCTGAGTTCCATTCTTAAGGATGGTCGGCGCAAAGGTAGATACCGTCCACTCGACCTGCGGCAGCCGGTGATACTCCAGCTCAAAGCTCAGGATGGAACTCATGCCCGCGCTGGCCTCCTGCCCCCCGTAGGCGCGCGGCCAATGCATGGAATTCCAGCCGCGCTCGCCTAGATCCTTGTAGAACTGGAGCTCAAGCGGCGAGAACGGGCCCGCATGACGGCCGCTGCGGCGCTCTTCTTCCTCCGTGTCGAGCCCGGCCTCAATGTAGTGGAGGGCGAACGACCGGACTTCTTCCTGGAACGCGGCCTCTTCCGGCGTCAGGGCAAACCTCACCGATGACCTTCCTCTCCGGTGGTCACAGCGCTCCCACCAGTTCCGCTAGGCGTTGCATGTGGTAGGCGGCTGAGCCGTGGCGCAAATCCGCGGCAATCGCCCGGCGGGACCAGAGATGGAGATCGGTCTCCTCGATGTAGCCCATGCCGCCATGCAGCTGATGCGCGATCACGGTGGCCTCCTTGTATGCTCGGCCGGCGCTTGCCTTGGCGATGGACACCTCCCGGGCTGCCGAAAGACCCTCGGCCAGCCGCCAGGCGGCCTGCCAGGCCGCCAGATCCGCGCCCTTGACGGCCATGGCCGCGTTGGCGAGGTGGTGCTGCACAGCCTGGAAGGACCCGATCGGCTTCCCGAACGCATGCCGGCCGGTGACGTACTGGGCGGTGCGATCGATGACCGCCTGCGCGCCGCCGACCATCTCCAGGCTCGCCAGGACAGTCACGACTTCGGTCACGTGCCGCCAGCCGCGCAGTACGTCCGCGCCTTCGCCACCGAGGAGCGAGCCGGCGCCACTCGCCACCTCCGCAAACGTGATCTCGTCCTGCAAATCATGGCCGAACGTGGCATGACGGCTGAACGAAACGCCCTCGTCGTCAGGCGTCACTGCGCATATTCCGAGGCCCTTCGGCACCTGGTCGGGCGCGACGCGGCAGGCTACGAGGATGAGCTTGCTGAGAGAGCCGTTCTCGACGAAAAGCTTGCGCCCGGAGAGCGACCAACCCACCGCCAAACGCCGGACCGTCGCCTGGTAAGCCGCCGGGTCATGGACGGCGGCCGCCTCAGCGTAGGCGACAGTGGCGAGCAACTCCCCGTTCAGGATCGGGCGCAGCCATCTTTCCTGCTGCTCGACTGAGCCCAGCTCCCAGAGGAGCAGAGCGGCATGCAGCGTGCTGGCGAAGGTGGTAGGCACGAGTGCCCGGCCGACTTCCCGAACCACCACGCCTAGCTCGATGAGCGAGCCGCCGTCGCCCCCGGCAGATTCCGGGAAGGGCAGCCGGAGCCAGCCCGCGTCGGCCAGTTGCTTCCACAGCTCCGGCGAGTGGCCGGGGCCGTCCGGCAGTGCTGCAGCCCGGACGCCTGCCGTTGTCCACTGCCGTGCCAGCATCTGCCGCGATGCCTCGGCCAGGCTCAGCTGCTCCGGTGACAGTCCTACATCCATAGCCTCTCCCTGATCCTCGGTGGCCGGCCGCCGGCTGCTCCCGCAGGGCTATGCCTTCTGGGCTCCGGGACCCTGTCCCGATGCGAACTGCATGGTCCGCTCGCGGTAGTCGTCGTCGTGGACCATCGCTTCGGTCACCTGGTCCCAGACGCCGCTGGCCATGCTCATCGGCCAGTCGATGATCCCGGCCTCCCACGCCCGGATGACGGCCGAGACCGCCCGCGGTGAGTTCATGGCGATCTGCCGCGCCGTGCCCATCGCGCCTTCCAGCAGGGCGTCCTTGTCCTCGAAGATCCTGCTGACCAGGCCTATCTGGTACGCCCGCTCGGCGTCGATCCGGTCTCCGGTGAGCACCATGTCGAGCGCCGCCGCCATGGGCACGCCAGCGCGGCGCAGCAGCATGGGCACGCGCGACCCGCGGCCCCTGCGGACCTGCGGGTTGCCGAAGACCGCGCTCTTGCTGCACATCCGGAGCTGGCAGCCCAGTGCAGTCAGCAGGCCGCCGGCGAAGCAGTAGCCGTTGATCGCAGCGATCAGGACCTTGCCCGTGGTGAACAGATGCGGATAGCCCAGGCCGGTTCCCTGAAGGTAGGCCGGCGTCTTTCCGGCAGCGTATTCCTCCGCCACTTCCTTGAGGTCATGGCCCGACGAAAATGCCTTATCGCCATCGCCGGTGAGAATCGCGACCTTGAGCTTCTCAGAGTCCCTCAGGTATGGCCAGAATTCCCGGAGCTGCGCGTGCATGGCACTGTCCTGAGCATTATGGCGGGCCACGCTGCTCATGGTCACCACTACGACATCGCCATGCTCTTCGATGATCAGCTTACCCATGCTGGCGCCCTTTCCCTTGATCTCGCTCCATCAGGATGTCGGCTATCACGGCGGTGCCGTCGCCTATCATCAGCGGGTTTACCTCGACCCGCGCATATTCCTGCAGCCCCCCGGAAGCAAATTCCGCTGCCAGCTGCCGCACGATTCCGGTAGCTACCGCACGCCCGGCCGCGCCGGCTTTGCCATCTGGTGCGGCGGCCTCGACCAGTGTCCCGATGACCTGGTCTGGCACCGGAAGCAGCACCGTCCTCAGCAGATCCCCGCTGGTCGTGCCCGCTCCGCCGGGCACGACCGTGAGGAACTGGCCCAGCTCGGCGCGGGTCAGACCAACGAGGACCTCCGTGCCCGAGACTTGCTCCTCGACCAATATCCCTACGATGGCATCGGCCAGGCCTTGCTCATGGAGCCGGGCGACGATCCGGCGTGCGGCAGCCAGCACCTCGTCGGCACCGCTGCAGCCCAGCACGATAGCGCCGATATCGCCTTTGTGGGCCACGCCCGCGACATCGACTTTCACCACGACTGGGTAGGTGAGGCCGTCCAGGGCCGACGCCAGATCCTCTGCCACTGGGCGGTCCGCTCCGGCGGCCACGGCAATTCCTAGCCGCTCGAACTCATGCCGTCCCGCGATTTCCGTGACTAGGCCGTCATCGAACCAGCCCGGCTCCCCACCGTGAACGGCAGGCGGCTCAGCACCGGCCACCGTCGGTCCGGCTAGCGCGCCCAGCGCCTGAAAGGTCAGCTGGAGTCCGCGGAAGAAGGGCACCTCCGGGTGGTCTCGCCGATACCCATCGGACCAGTCCGTCCACGGGCCGGTCCCGGTCGAGCAGACAATCGCGGACTTCCCCGTCGCCTTGCCCAGCGCAACCACCATCTCGATGCTGTCCCTGTGAGTGACGGCACAGCCGCGATCCTCGGAATCCGGCATCGTCACGGGAATGACGTTCAGCACTATGTCGATCCCCGGATCATCAAAGATCGGGCCGTAGAGCTCAGCGCGCGGTACCACGGACCGCACGACATCCAGCGGATTTTCGATAAAGGAACCCTCGCCCGCGCCTGCCTGCAGTTTCTCAAGTGTTCCTGCCGTAAAGGTGGGCAGAGTCAGCCCGGCCTGCACGGCCAGGTCAGTGCTGAGAACCGAGGCCCCGCCAGCCCCGCCTACCACAGCGACGCCGCCCCGGGCCTTGCGTCCGTACCGTACCCAGATAGCGGCCGCCCGGGCGAGTTGCTCCACGCTGGTGACGCGGACGACATCATGTGCCCGGCAGTATGCGGAGATCAGGACATCGTCGCCGGCCACGCTGGCGGTATGCGATTGGACAAGCTTCCGCGCCTTCCCGGACGTCCCAGGGTGCAGCAGGATGATGCCAACCTCGCGCTCGCGCGCGGCTTCCAGCGCGGCGGTGAGCCGACCGTCGCGCGAGCGCAGTTCCTCGGCGTACACGCACACAGCACGCGTGTCCGGCCGCGCGACCGCGCGCTCGATCGCATGCGCCACATCCACCACTGCGCCGTTCCCGATGGAGACGCACCAGTCCACCCCGACGCCGTCCTCCTGAAGCGCGGCCATTACCGCCGACGTCAGGCCACCGCTTTGCGAGACGATGCTCACAGGGCCGTGGGTGAGCCCAGGCGGCACCGGCTCGGCTATCCCGCACAGGCTGTCAGCGAAGTCAGCGAATCCGATGCAGTTGGGGCCGTATATCTCGACGGCATCACCTGCGGCCTCGACCAGCTGGCGCTGAAGCTCCACCCCATCCGCAGTTCCGGCCTCGGCGAATCCGGCGGAAATGATCGCGCCACGCGTATAGCCCAGGCGGGCCGCCGTCCGCACGATATCCGGGCAGGTACGCGCGGGGATTATCGCGATGAATGAATCCCCTGGCTGGCCGACCGCGTCCAGGGAGCTATAGCACTTGAGCCCGAGCACGCTGTCATGACGGGGATTCACCGGGTAGACGTCGTGCTGACCGTAAGCGGCCAGATTGCTCATCAGGTCATAGACCAGGGGGCTGCCCGGCGAAGCACCGACGATCGCGACGCCGGTCACAGGTTCAGGTCCACTTCGCTGCTTTTGCTGAGGAACCTCGACAGTGCGATCGCCAAGATGAGCGCGGCGCCCTCGAACACGTCGCCTACCCAGGCCGAGGCGCCCAGGATCTGCAACCCGGTGGATATGGCCGCCAGGACATAGACCGATACCGCCGTTCCCCAGGCATTGAATCGTCCAAGTTGGAAAACGGTCGTTCCGAGGAAGGCAGCGGCGAGCGGGCTCAGCAGGAAGGTCGCGTCGCTGGTCGGGTCGACGGAGCCGAGCATTCCAGCCAGGACGATGCCCGCCGCGGCGTACAGGATCCCCGTCACCGCGTAAGCGATGATGCGCACCCGGCGGACGGGCAGGCCCAACAGTTCGGCCGCTGTCCGGTTACCCCCGATGAACAGGAGATAACGCCCGAACGGGGTGTACTCGAATGCGAGCCACAAGACGAGGAGCAACACCCAGCCGATGATCGCCCCCAGCGGGACGCCGCCGGGTCCGTTCTGCATGTCGTTCGTGAACGCCGCTGGGAAGCCGGTCAGGATGGTGGAGTGCGAGACGCTGAGGGCGAGGCCCTCGGCCACGCTCATCGTGCCCAGCGTGGCGATAAAGCTGCTCAGCTTGAGCACTACGACCAGGAAGCCGTTGATAAGACCGGCGAGCAGGCCCATGGCAAGGGCCACGATGATCGCAACGGCCAGGCTTACGTGATTTGCGACGAGGAGCTCCCCGGCAATCGAGGCAGTCAGGATCATTATCGCGGCGAATGATACGTCGAGGTCGTGCAGTCGGAGCGTGATCGTTACGGCCAAGGCGAGCATCATTGGAATGGATTCGGCCGTGATCACGGTGATAAGCGTGCCGTGGGTGAAGAACGCGCCAGGGCTCAGCCCTGAGAAAAGCGCGATCACGGCCAGGCCGAAGATGACAAGCCCGAGCCGCCGAGTCAGCTGGACGCTGCGGCTAGGCGCCCGGCGTGACATGTCTACGGCTGCAGGCCCAGCGGCAGCAGACGCCCCTGCCCCGCCACCGGGTTGCTGGGCAGCCGGCCCGGCGCTTTCAGCGCCAGCGGAACCGTCCTCTAGGGAGCGCTGCCTGAGGAAGCTGCCGGGCTTGTTGAGCCCTGTCCGGCTGATTCTGGTTCTTCCGCGCTCGTCCATCGTTCTCTCCGGCTACTGCACTGCCGCTGCAGTGTCCATGGCGCACTGCGCGATGCTCTCTTCAGAGAGCTCAGAGCCGCAGAGGGTCACCGGGGCAGATCCCTTCTTCAGGACTATCACCCGGTCGCACACCTCGGCCAGGGCCTCGTAGTCTGCGCCGCAGACGATGACCGCCCGCTCCATCGTGGCAAACGCTCGCAGCGCGGACAGGACCTCACGCCGCGCGGCGACGTCGATGCCCTGGGTCGGCTCGTGCGCAATCAGCACCGTGCATTTCTGGCGGTCGATGGCCCGGGCGATCTGTACCTTCTGCTGATTTCCGCCGCTCAGCGTGCGCATCGCGGCATCAGGGGAGTCCGCCTGGACGTTCCAGTCCGAGATCATGCGCATGGTGGCCTCCCGGTGCTCCCGGCCGGACAGGAGCGCGAGGCGCCGAGTCGACGTACTGAGCCTGCCGATCGTGTAGTTCTCCAGCACCGTGCCCGCAGGCCAGAAGGCAGCCGTCGGGCGATCCGCCGGTAGCAACGCCAGGCCGGCTGCGCAGGCCTCCAGCGGGCCTCCGCCAAGAACTCCCCCGTGCGTTGCCACTGAAAGGTTCTTGCGCTTTCGCAGGCCCATGATCTGGTACGGAAGAATGTCCTGGCCCATTCCTACGAGGCCGGTTATCCCGACGACCTCGCCGCCAGAGACGTCGACATTCCCGATGTTGCTCATCTCGGCGAAGCTCGACAGGCGCAGCAGCAGCGCGCGCCGCGCAGCCGGGTCAGCCTGTTTCTCGCCCATGCGACTGGCCGAGGCGGCCACGGCCCGGCCGAACATGGCCGTGACCACCTCGGTGCTATCGCTGCCATTCCCCGGGCCGCGGAAGGCTACCTGCCCGTCCCGCAGGACGTACAGGTAGTCACAACTTGCGCGCACCTCGCTCATCCGGTGATTGACGATGATGACTGCGCCACCCTGGTCGGCTATCTCGCGAGTCGCGGCGAAGACACGCTCCACGTCATTTTGCGCCAGGTTGGCGGTGGGCTCGTCCAGGATCAGCAGCGGCGACGACACTTTGGTGAGCAGAATCTCCTCCAGGCTCCGGGCGATCTCGACGAGCGCCCGCTCTGCCGCGGTGAGGGAGGCGACAGTGTCCTCGGGGCTGCGGTGCAGGCCTACCCGGCGGAGCGAGTCGCTGGTCGCGCCGCGCTCGTCCCGCCAGGTGACCCGCCCGATCAGGCTCCGGTACCGGCGGCGGGTCACCAGGAAGTTGTCTACGATCGACATCTCCACGGCCAGTGCCTGATCCTGGGGGACCACCGCTATGCCGGACGACGCTGTCCGGAGCGGCCAGTGAATCGGCTGTCCCCTGAGCCGGCCAGCGGATCCCGGATCCGGCGCGTGGTATCCGGCGAGTGCCTTGACCAGCGTCGACTTCCCCGAGCCGTTGGCACCGAGCAGGCCATAGACGTACCCAGGCCGAATGGAGATCTGCCGGGCGTCCAGGACGGTGTGGCGGTCGAAGGACTTGGATACGCGGTCGAGTTCCAGGATTGCCATGTCGCCGGTCCGGCCCGCGGCACTCTGACCGGCTTTCTCGGAACTCACTAGCTGCGCCACGCCGCCAGGAATTTCTGCGGGTAGTCCGTTAGAGAGGAGAACGGATTCTTGCTTGCCGCGGATGAGTTCACCACCAGTCGCTGCGGGATGCTCTCGGTACCGGTCGCCCCGCCCAGCGTCCGCAGGACGCCGTCCATGGCCAGCCAACCCTCATAGACGAAACCGGGGGAAGTGGCCTCGGCGGACAGGCCGGAACTAGGCTGCTGGATCGCCGTGGCCTCGAACGGCACCCCGCCGATGGTGTCAACGCCTATCTTGTTGAGCTTCCCGACGGACCGGAGGGCCTGCACGATGTACACCGTGTCGCCGGCGTCTTCGGAGTAGATGTACTTGATATGCGGATGAGCCTGGACCAGAGCGGACACAAGCGTCGTGGTGTATGAGGTTCCGCCTTGCGGGTTCGTCTCGCTCGACGATACAACGCTGCATGTCTTGGGACACCACTGGCCAAAGATAGCCTTCATCGCCTTGTCAGCGTTGACGGACTGCCCCTCGTCTGGTGAGTAGACCTCGCCCATCTGCAGACTGCAGTTGGTCTTCGCCACCGCGAACCACCCAGTCTCCGTCCCGGTGACGGTCCCTGGCAGCTGGACTGTGTACTTCACGTCCGGGATCGGGCCGCTCTCAGGCGTCTCGTACAGCGACATGATAGGGATGTGAGCTTTCGTGGCTGCCTGGATGCCGGACGTTATGAGCGCCAGCGGGACCGCGACCGGGACGATTACGCTGACGTGCGCGTTAATCGCCTCGCTGATGGCCTGGTCAGTTTGCGGGATGCCGCCGGCTGTGTTGTACAGCTTCACCTTGAAGCCGAGCTGCTTCGCGGCGGCGGAAAGACCCTGATAGGCCTCCGCCAGTACCTGGGCCGAGGTATCGCCGATATAGGCGATGGTCGTCGAGGAGGGCTTAAGACTGGCCAGGGGCTTGGGAAGCTTCGCTACCTGGAATGACACGGGCGCCTCGTACTTAGCGGCCTCGGTCTTGGCCTTACTGATGCAGGCCTTTGTGCCTGAGTCGGCACTTGATGTGGATCCCGATTGTGATCCTGACGAACTCGAGCTGCTGCATGCGCTGGCTACGAGAGCCAGGGCCACCAGCGCAAGCAGCGCAAGGCTGCGTCTTCCAAAAAATCGCTTCATCGCGACCATGACCCTCTCCCGCAAGTCTCTATTCGTATTGGCCAAGATCTCGTGCTGATCAAGCCTCTCCCGGCAGGCCAGACCTGCTCACGGCGACGCATCACGGCCCTATAGCCCGCATGGCTACCTGGCTAGACGCAAATCGCTGGACGCAAATCTTGGCTACCTCAGCCCGCCGAAACCAGCCCCCTCTCCTCCGATATAGTTTGAACGGTCAGTACACTACTACGAGGGCTCTGGTGCCACAAGGGTTGAGCTGGAGCGTATGGTCACGGTCCGGTCAAGAGGAACGGGTACAGCGAGTGCCGCCTGAGTTACCGCGAATACTCCGGATCGGCCGCGAGACGGAACGCGTCACCATCGCGTTCTACCCGAAAGGTGTGCGGCGCCCTGAAGTGGGCAAGCGGCCAGCAGTAGCTAGCTGTCAGCGCAGTGCGACAGACCGGGCGCAGGCTCGACCATGGGCCGGTCGGCTAGTTCGGCCTGGCCGTCGATAACAACCGCCCGGCCGGCCGGTATGAGGGCTGGACGCAATCCGCAAAGAGACCGCGGTTGTAAGCCAGCGCCGCCGGTAGGCCGCCCTGGCTAAGCTCGCGCCTCAAGTGATCGCGCTCACCTCTTGAGAATCCTCAGCTGGTGAAAGCCGGAAGGCCTGGTGGTCTCGTTCCATAATAGAAAAGAGCGTGGATTACCTAGCGTCAGCACAGCTCCTCGTCGCTCTGCTCACGGCTTAATCCCGTGGCCTCGCCATGAGCCAACACAGGCGAAAAGAGTTCGCGTTTCACTGATATGCCATTGAAGAATATGTCGCAGTAGACTCGGGATAGCTTTCCGGCCTCAAGTCTCGGGTTGGAGCGCACCACCTGGTAGGTGTAGTTGTGCAGTCCGAGAAACGCGATGACAATACTGTACTCATCGTCGATCTTAAGCGTCCCGTCTTCCATGCCTTCCCGGAACAGTCCGCCTAGCAACGCCTCGAACTCGCGGCGCTGTGCCCGGAACTTCGCCCGCCGGGCACCAGTCAGGGAGCGGTACTCGTGCAGGAACACCCAGACGTGATCGCGGCGCTCGATGATCTGCTCCAGCAGCACGAACGAGACACGGCGCAGGCGCGCCTCAGGGCTCTCGTCCAAGGCGACGATCCGGTGCGTCTCCTCCAGCAGCGGAATCAGGACGCGATCGTGAATCTCCGCGAGGAGCGACTCCTTCGAGCCGATATAGTAGTAGAGAGCCCCCCGGGCCAGGCCGACGGCCTCGCCGATCTCCGCAATGCCGGTCTCAGCGTAACCACGCTTAGCGAACAGGCCAGCCGAAATATCAACGATCTCTGCCCTCCGGGCGTCGTTGCGGCTTTTCCTGCGCTGGGCGGGGTCCGAATCCGTCTGCATAGCCATCTGTCCCTCACTCACTTTTCGCGTCATTCACTCGTCGCAATTGCAGGCTGACTGGCCGCGGATCGATCACCGGCCCGTGAATCTCGGACGGCGTCCCTCCGTGAAAGCGGCAACGGCCTCTCGCCCGTCATCGCTGAGCTGGTTCACTGATTGGGCAGCTGACTCGGCAGCCAACGCCTCACCGAACGTGCTCTCGAAACTGTTGTTCAGCAGCGACTTTGTCATGGCCAATGCTACCGGAGCGCGCTGCGCGAGATCTGCTGCCCATTCGGCTGCCCGGCGATCTAGCTGCTCGTCGCTTTCCACCAAGGTCACCAGGCCGGCCTCGCGTGCCTGTGCGGCGCTGAGCCGGGTACCGAAGTACGCCAGCCGCTTGGCCTGCTGGAGGCCGATAAGGCGGGGAAGGATCCAGGAGCTCCCGGTGTCCGGGGACATCCCGCGGTCGATGAAGATCTGGCAGAAGTAAGCATCCGGCGATGCCAGCACGAAGTCGCACGCAAGCGCCAGGCTGGCCCCGCCGCCGACCGCGGCTCCACGCACTTTTGCGATCGTCGGCATGGGCAGCGCATGCAGGCGGGACACGGCGGCGTTCGCCCGCCGCATCCGCCGCATGGGATGCTCCCTGCTTCGCTGCCCGCTGCGCAGATCCGAGCCAGAACAGAAATTCCCGCCGGCGCCGGAGAGGATCAGGACGCGAACCGCAGTGTCCTGCTCAGCCTGAGCCAGGATGTCATGCAGTTCATGCCACATGTCCTCGGTCAGGGCATTGATGCAGTGCGGCCGGTTCAGGGTGACCTCGACGACCCCCGCGGCCCGCGATATCAGGATGTCTCTCATTTGTGGCGCCCCCCTACAGCCCCAGGCTGACGGCGACACGCTCGAGCTGGTAGTCCCAGCCGCCGAGGAGGATCTCGTACGTCATGGCCCGCTCGGAGTACCGGTGCAGCGGCGACTCGGTCGTGTACCCCATCCCGCCGCAGACCTGGTGGGCGAGCACCGTCGCGTTCCGCAGGGCACGGCCAGCCGCCGCCTTGGCTATCGCGCTGGGGCGGCCCTGGTCGTGCGACACGACTGCCTTCCACGCGGCCAGCCGCGCGCCGGCCAGGGCAATAGCCACGTCCGCAGCGTGATGCTGGACGGCCTGGAACGAGCCGACTGGGACTCCAAACTGCGTCCGGCTCGTGACGTGGCCGATCATGATCTCGTGGACGCGCTCCAGACTGCCGACCATCTCCATGGCCGTCAGCGCAGTGGCGCTGTCCCGGTACCGCAGGTACGTGGCGGTGCTGTCACCGGAGCCGAGCCGCGCCGCGGAGTCAGCCGGCACATCGCTGAGGACGACGTCCGAGTACGGATCCCGGGAGAATATCTGCCGGTCCGTTATGCTCAGCCCAGGTGCGGCCCGGTTCACGCGGAAGAAGGCGAGGGCGCCGTCGTACTGCGCCCGGGCCGCAACGATCAGAAAATCGGCGGAGCTGGCGTCGGGAACGAGCGCCTTGGCGCCGGACAGCCGCCAACCCGCTCCGTCGTGCTTCGCCACGGTGGCCATGTGATCGGGATCGTTCTCTGCGCCGTCCTCCGCGTAAGCCACGGTAGCTGTCTGCTGCCCGGCCGACAGGACGGGCAGGATCTCGCTCAGCTGATCATCGCGGGCCAGTGCCCTGACGAGGAGCCGGGCGAGCACGGCGCTCCGGTAGCGCGACGGCGCCACCGCGCGGCCGAGATGCCGGAAGATGATGGCGAGTTCGATGGCGCCGCCGCCAGAGCCGCCCAGTTCCTCGGGAACGCCCACTCCCAACCAGCCCGAGCCGGTCAGCTCCGCCCATAGCCGGTCAGCCGCTCGGGGCTCTTCGTCGGTGGACAGCACCGCGGCCGGGTACAGATCGGCGAGCAGCCTCTGCAGGGTCTCTGAGAGGCCAACCTGCTCAGGTGTCAGGCTGAGGTCCACGCGGTCACCGGCCCTGTCCCCGCGCCGCGCGTGGGAGCCCCAGCCCGCGCTGCGCGATGATGTCCCTCATGACTTCATTCGTCCCGCCGCCGAAGCGCTGAACCGGCGCCCATCGGTAGGTCCACTCAAGGAATCCGCCTAGCGGGGCATCCGGCTCGGCCTCCGACAGCAGCGCGGTCTGCCCGAGCAGCCGCATCCCGACGTCGGCTACCTTCGTCCGCAGCTCAGTTGTGAAGACCTTCTGAACGGTCCCCGGCAGCGTGGGGATCTGGCCGCGGTCAATGGCGTCCGCGACCTCCAGCCCCATCAGTCCCGCCAGCTCGACGTCCAGGGCCAGTTCGGCCAGCCCTGACCGGACTGCGGGATCGTCTCGTAGCAGCCGCCCGTCCCGTTTCTGCTCTCCGGCGTACTGGACCAGCCCGTCGACAAGCCTGCGCAGAGAACCGACGTGCCCTCCGATGGTCGCCCGCTCGAAGTCGAGCGCACCGGTAATGTAGGCCCATCCCCGGTCTACCTCTCCCACGAGGTTGTCCGCGGGCACTCGGACGTTGGTGAATACCACCCGGCTGGTCCGCACTCCCGACCAGGTCAGGATGGGGTACGTCTGCACGCCCGGGGCGCCGATGGGCACGACGATCAAGGAGATTCCGCGGTGTCGCCTGGCCTCGGCGTTCGTGCGTACGGCGAGCCACTCGTGCGTCGCGAAGTGCGCGCCTGTGTTCCACGTCTTTTCGCCATCAATCACCCATTCGTCTCCGTCGCGGCGGGCAGTGGTCCGCAGTGACGCGAGGTCCGTGCCGGCCTCGGACTCTGAGTAGCCGAGCGCGAAAAGGATGTCGCCGCTGCGGATATCCTCCAGCCACAGGGCGCGATTCGCGTCAGTTCCGTACCGGATAAGCAGCGGGGCGAGGCTGGTCCATGTCATCTCGACTCGCGGCGCCCCGGCATACTCAAATTCCTCAGCCAGGATAAACTGGTCAATGGCGCCGCGTTCCATCCCGCCGCAACTGGCCGGCCATGTCAGCGCCGTCCAGTTGCGGTCAGCTACGGCCTTGTAGAAGTCGCGGGTCCGCGGGCCGTGACCGTGACCGTGCCATGCGATGACCTCGGCCCTTACGGCGTCGGTGAGATGATGGCGCAGGAAGTCCCGGACCTCGGCCTGCCATTCCTGCTGCTGGTCACTGAGCTCGAATTTCACCCTGCGACCTCCGGGCGCAGCTGACCTTCCGCTGCTATCTCGATGAGGGCATCAACGGCCACGGCCGTCCCGTCATGCCGGACAATTACCGGGTTGACGTCTACGGACAGCACCGAATCCGGCAGCACGGCGATCAGCTCGGAGAAGCACCGGATGGCCTGCGCCACCCCGGCGGTCATCATGGTGGGCCGACCGCGGAATCCGGCAATCAGCTTGCGGTGACGCAGGCTGGCAAGGAGCTGCTCGGCCTGGCTCACCGTCAGGGGGGCGCCGCCGATTGCTACGTCCTCCAGCGCCTCAGCCAGGACACCGCCCGGGCCGATCACGACGAGAGGGCCGAACGTCGCGTCCCGCTTCATCCCCAGAAGGAGCTCGGAGCCCCCGCTGACCTGCTCTTGCAGGACGACAGTGGCGTCGGCCAGGCCCAGGTTCGCCGCGAGGGCCAGTAGCTCAGTGGCTGCGTCTTCCACGGCCGGGACCGAGCCCAGGCCAAGGCGGACGGCGTTCACGTCCGACTTGTGCGCCAGGGTCGCCGAGGCCAGCTTGGCCACCAGGGGCAGGGACAGCGTGCTCATGGCGGGACGGACGGCAGCGGGCGTGCGGACAACGACCTCGCGCACGGTCTCAATTCCGCCGGCCGCGAGCAGCCTCCTGGCCTCCACCTCGTCTAGCGCAGTCGCGCCGCTCACCCAGGCCGTGTCGAGGATCGCCTGGGCCTCGTCCGCGGCCAGGTGGGCCGGGCCGACCCGGTCCGGGGCTCGCCTGAAGTCCTCGCTAAGCCGGCCGGCATCAGCCAGCGATCCGAGGGCTCGCGCGAGATCCGGGACATCGGTGAAGACCGGGACCCCGCTAGCACCAAGCCGCACGGCTGCGACACCTGCGCCGCCCAGCCAGGCCACCAGGAGCGGCTTGCCCACTCCCTGGCTGGCGCGCAAGATGGCGTCCGCCAGGACCGCCTCCTTGGCGTGCAGGATGCCCAGTCCGAGCACGGTCACGTCGGTTCCTGGATCACCGTGTGCGGCCCGCAGGACTCTCTCCAGAGTCTCCGGCGTCGCTGTTAGCGCCCCGGTCCCGTCAACCGGATTCTGCACGCTCGCATAGGCGGGCAGCTCCGCGCGCATGGCCTCCGTCGACGCCGGGCTCCAGGCAGGCATCTGGAAGCCCCGGCTGGTCAGCGCGTCGGTCAGCATGACGGAAATCCCGCCCGAGAAGCTGAGGACACCAACGCGCCTGCCGACCGCCGGGCCGACCGCGCGCACGACGCGGCCGAGGTCGACGAGGGCCGTCGCGGATGCTGCCCGGACAATGGCGTGCTGGCGGAAGAGGCCGTCGTATGCAGCGTCGTCCCCGGCGAGGGCGGCAGTGTGGGAGATGCTGACCCGGGCGCCCGCCTCGGAGGCTCCGACCTTGAGCGCTACCACGACCTTGCCGTGGGCGCGGGCCAGGTCGGCTGCGCGCAGGAAATGCGGGCCATCCCGCAGGCCTTCCAGGTACAGCAGGATGACCCGGACCGAGTCGTCCTCGGCCATCTGCTGGATGACCTCGGCCGTGGACACGTCGCACTCGTTGCCGGTCGCGAAGTAGGTCCCGACGGGCAGCCCCGCCTGCTGGGCCATGGCCAGGACGCACGCGGCCACGGCGCCGCTCTGCGCAACGATCGCGATGCCCTCGTCGCGGATGCTCCGTCGCGCTTCCTCCGTCAGCGCGAACCCAGCGGCCAGGAAGGACGACCGGGCGGACAAGATCCCGTTTCCGTTAGGACCCAGCACGCGGGTCCCGGCCGCGGCAGCGCGCGCCAGGACTTCCCGCTGCAGTGCGGCTCCAGCGGTGCCGACCTCGGCGAATCCGGCGCTGCCGATGTAGACGCAGCCGGCGCCGCTGGCGGCCACGTCGGACATAATCTCCGGCACGAGAGGCGCCGCGACCTGGATGATCACGGTGTCAACAGGGGCGGGAAGATCCCGCAGGCTCGGGTACGCAGTCGCCCCCAGCACGGTGGCGCGCCGCGGGTTCACTGGAAATATGGGACCGGCGAAGCCTCCTGCGCGCAGGTTACGCATGTACCTGCTGCGCTCTGGGTGGTCAGAGGCGCCGACGATCGCGACGCTCCGCGGCCGGACGGCGCAGCGGTACCAGCCGACAGCCGCTCCCTGGCCCATCTCGCCTGCTGCCGGGGCCGTCACGGGGCGGACGCCGCCGCGGCATCCGGGCGGCCGCTCATGAACGCGCTGACGGCTGCGCTGCGCTCGGGCAGGTCATGGGAGATGTGCTCGTAGGCGAGGGATGTGTCCATGAGCTGGGTGGCGAGCATCAGCGTGTACTTGTTCACCAAGGCCTTGGTGGCGCGCGCCGCGTAGGCAGGCAGCAGCGCGAATTCCTCTGCGACCTGCTGCGTCACAGTCTCCAGCTCGCTGGCGGGAACGCTTCTCGCGACCAGGCCGATCCGCTGTGCCTCGGTTCCGGTCAGGAGCCGCCCCGTCATGAGGAACTCCTTGGCACGGCTGGGGCCCACCAGCAGCGGCCAGATGACCGCGCCGCCGTCGCCAGCGACCAGTCCTGCCGTGACGTGGGTATCACCTATGACGGCGTCTTCGGCCATGACGACCGAGTCCATGAACAGCGCCAGGTTGGCCCCGAGCCCGGCGGCGGGTCCGTTGACCATGGCCACGGACGGCTTCTCGAGCTTCAGCAGGATGTCCACCAGCTCGCGGCCGGGCGGATGAACCCGCCCCTGGCCGTCATCCCATACCGTGCGCACGCTCTCGCCGCGGAGCTTGGCCTCCGCGATCTTGATGTCGCCGCCGGAGCAGAATCCGCGGCCAGCCCCCGTCACGATCATGACCTTGGTCCGCGTATCACGGTCAACCCGGGGCAGGAGCTGAATAAGAGCCTCGTGCATCGCCGCGTCGATGGCGTTGAGCCGGCCCGGCCGGTTCAGCGTCACGAAGTGCAAGTCCCCTTTCCTGCGCACCAGCACCGGGCCCTCGGTGATGTCGTCCATTGACGCTCCCATGACCGCCTAGTTCTCCGCCTGGTCCAGGTTGACCAGTCAGTACACATTATGTCAAGGGTTCGGGCCGGGAGCGGGTTCGGTTCCCGCAGTTGTATCTCAGGCAGGCTGAAAGCGGACAATGGCGCCAGGATTCGCCGCCGACTTGAGCCGGCCCTGCAGCGCGAGGACGTCAAGGTGCGCCATCGTCTCCATGACCGCCATCACCTGGCTGGAGATGCTGAGCTCGCCGAGGCTGCGCTCATGCCGGGTCCAGGTCAGTCGCTGAGCCACCTCAAGGCCCGTCCCCGCGCCCCGCCCGACAGCACTGCAGGCGTCCGCTAGCCGCTGGCTATGGTGATCGAGCAATTCCGCCACCCGAGCGTGAACGCTCGGCGCGACCGGCCCGTGCGCGGGCAGGAGGAGCGCGTCCGGGAGCGTCAGCATCAGCTCCAGCGAGCTCAGGTAATCCCGCAGCGGGTACCGGGCCTGAGTGGGCTCGTAGCCGATGGAGGGAGTGATTCGTGGCAGAACGTGGTCGCCCGCAAAAAGGAGGTGGCTGCTTTCCTCGTGGTACACGACATGTCCGCGGGTGTGGCCGGGCGTCTCTATCACTCGGAGAACCCAGTCGCCAGCCTCCAACTGGGCACCGGAATCCAGCCACCGATCAGGTAGCTCCCACTCGGCTGCATAGCTGCTCTGACCAGTCGTCCGCTCAAAGTCGTGCGCCAGGGCGATGGCGCCAGCCCGCCGCAGGATCGCCGCCCTGGCCGAGGTAGGACGCCGGGCACGACTCGCATCGGAGATCACCTGGGTGAGGTTCGGTTTCTCGCCTATCCCGATGGCGACTTCAGGGCCGAACTTCCGCCTGATGGCAATGGCCTGGGTGTAGTGGTCACGATGACAGTGCGTGACGAGAAACCGCCGGATATCCTCCATGCCCATCCCGATCTGCCCGAGAGCGGCACTCAGCGCATTCTCGCTGTCGGCCAGCGCCCAACCACCATCTATCATCGTTATGCCCTGATGCGTCAGCATGGCGTAGACATTCACGGCCCTGAGCGAGTCGCTGGGCAGCGGCAGCGGGATCCGGTATATGCCGTCGGCGACTTTCTCCGGCCCTGTCTCCGCCCAGTCCGTGCTGCTCGCGGTCACTGGCCGTTTGCCATCTCACGGAGCGCGCGCTTCAGTACTTTCCCCGATGACGTACGCGGCAGCACGTCGGCGAAGAAGACCGCCTTAGGCGCCTTGAATCGCGCCAGCGCCTGTCGGCAGTGTTCGATGATCGAAGCCTCCGTGGCCGGACCTACCCCGGCCATGACCACGTACGCGACGGGAACCTCGCCCCACTGGGCATCATGCCGGGCCACGACCGCGCACTCGTGAACGCCGGGGTAGTCGTAGATGACGCGCTCGACCTCAGAGCTGGCGACGTTCTCGCCGCCCGAGATGATGACATCCTTCAGGCGGTCGACGATGTACAGGTACCCGTCCTTGTCCGCAACGCCGATGTCGCCGGTGTGGAACCACCCGTCGGTGAAAGCCTCGCTGGTCGCCTCGCGGTTCTCCCAGTAGCCCGCGAAGACCTTGGGGCCACGGAGCATAACCTCCCCAGGTTGGCCGGCTGGCACCGGCTGTCGCGTGCCGGGATCCCAGATCGACACGTCCAGGTACGGGACCGCCTTGCCCACGCTGCCGCGGCGCGACATGGTGCTGTCGGCGTCCAGGAACGTGTCGCCGGACACCGTCTCGGTCAGCCCGTATGCGTCGGCGAACCACGCGTTCGGGAACACGGCCTGCAGGCGGAGTATGAGGTGCTCCGGCATCTTCTCACCGCCGCCCACGATGATCCGCACGGAAGACATGTCCTGGTCCCCAACGCCGGGCTCGGCCAGGACGGCGTTGAGCATCGCCGGGGCCAGCCAGACGGTCGTCACGGCACCCTGACCGAGCTCATCGATGACGTCGCTGGCCCGGAACCTGGGCTGTATGACGAGGGTCCCGCCCACGTGCAGGAGGGTTGTGGCGGTCAGGTCAAGAGCCCCGACGTGGTAGAGCGGCCCGCATACGAGCCCGACGTCATCGCGGGTCAGGCCGAGAGCTACCGAATGCCCGGCGTTCTTCCAGAAGAGGTTGCCGTGGCTGATCATGACGCCCTTGGGGCGGCTCGTAGTGCCCGAGGTGTACATGAGCCGGTGCTGGTCATCCGGGGCCATCCGGACGGGCCCGCCAGCTGGCGGGCCCGTCCGGATGCTGGCCAGGGCCTGCCAGCCCGAGGCAGCACCCTCGCCGGTCGCCGGGCTACTCATGCTGACGCAGTGCAGCGAGGTCCCCGCCTTCGACACCGCGCGCTGCGCCAGCGCGTCGCTGCTGGCCCCCACCATCAGCATCCGCGCCCGTGAGTGGCCGAGTATGTAGGCGATCTCCGTGTCCGTCAGCCGAGTGTTGACCGGCATGACGATGGCGCCGACGTAGTTGACGGCCAGCATGACTTCCAGGAACTCTGGCGAGTTGTCGGCCAGCAGGCCCACGACATCGCCCTGCTGCACTCCAGCGGCCGTCAGACCTGCTGCGAGCCGCCGCACCCGGTGGTACAGGTCAGCGTAGGTCAGTGCGTCCTGGCCGAACCGGACGACAGTCCGTCCCGGCGACCGGTCCGCGTGATACGCGAGCGTCGAAGCCCAGTTAATGTCCCAGGTCCACGGCTCCCGTCCGGCGGTCATGCCGATGCTGCGATCAGGTCACGCGCGATGACGAGGTGCTGGATCTCGTTGGTTCCCTCGCCGATCTCCAGCACCTTGGCATCGCAATAGAATCGCGCCACCGGTGATTCCATCATGTAGCCGTAGCCGCCATGAATCTGGACGGCCTCGGAGACCGCCCATTGCGCGACTCTGCTGGCCTTGAGCTTGGCCATCGCCGCCTCCCTCCGGAACGGCCTCCCAGCGTCGCGCAACGCGGCGGCCCGGAAGGTTAGCAGCCTGGCCGCCTCGGTCTCCGTCGCCATGTCGGCGAGCTTGAACTGGATTGCCTGGAACTTGCTGAGCGGCCGACCGAACTGAGTGCGCGTACGCGCATAAGCCAGGGACATGTCCAGGACCGCCTGCGCGCAGCTCACGGACAGTGCCGCGACGGAGATCCGGCCCGTCTCCAGAACCTCGAGGAACTGCCCGAGACCGCGGTCCGCATCGCCCACGAGCTGGTCATCTGGCACGCAGACGCTGTCAAAGACGAGTTCCCGGCTGTCCAGCGCACGCCAACCGATCCCCTGCAGCTTCGGACCCCACGTGTAACCCGGCGTCCCGCGCTCTACGACGAAGCTGGCATAGCCGAGCTTGCTCCCGTCCTCCACCACGCGCGCGAGCACAGTCACGCCGAAGCTCATGTCGGTGCCGGCATTCGATATGAACATCTTCCGGCCGTTGAGAACCCAGCCGTCCGCCGTCCGGCGGGCAGTCGTCTCGATGCCTCCGGCATCGGAGCCCGCGTTAGGCTCGGTCAGGCCGAAAGCGGCGAGGGCAGCGCCCTCCGCGAGCGGGCGCAGCCAGCGCTGCTTCTGCTCCTCTGTACCGAACTTCAGGAGTGGCAGGCTGCCGATGGTCAGATGCGCCTGCCACGCCGCGGCGAGCGACTGATCGGCCTTTCCGATGTGCTGCATGGCGGCCACCATGGCGACAGTGGACACGCCCACTCCGCCGTACTCTTCCGGGACGAGTAGCCCGAGGAGGCCGAGCTGTCCCATCTTCCGCAGGACATCGGTCGGGCACTTCTCCTCAATGGACCACTGTGCCGCACGGGGGACGATCTCCCGCTCGGCGAACTCCCGGCACAGGTCTGCCAGTGCCCGCTCATCAGGGGTCAGCTCAAAGTCCATGTCAGGTTCCTCCTGCTGGTGCGACGCCGGGCGACGCGACGTCGGGCTGCGCGGGGGCGCCCGTCCGCCGCCGCAGACGTGCCACTCCCTCGCACGTCCGCGTCCCGTCCTCAAGCCGAACCCAGAGGGACAGCGCGGCATGCGTGCCGTCCGACGAGATGACCGTCCCCTCCATCGCCAGCAGCTGATGGACATAGGCCACCCGAGTATTCCGGTAACTGAAGCTCTCCACGCGCCCCGGCCAGGCGGCGGCCGCCGTGGCTGCGACCTGGAGCAGCCAGGCGCCCTGCATCGGCCCTGGGACTACCAGGTCCGGCAGGTTCTCGGTGCCCTGGGTATAAGTGAGGTCATAGTGGATCCGGTGCAGGTTCCATGTCACTGCCGAGAAGCAGAAGAGCTGCAGGGGATCAGGCCTGGCCTGCAGCGCAGTGATGACGGGCGCATCAGCGCTAGCGTCCGGGAGGCCAGTCATCGCACCAGCCTCGAGTACGTCTCGTGAATCATCTCTTCCTCGCCTGCGTCCAGATAGGAGAACTCGTACCGGACGACGCCAAGCGGCCCGGAACGTCCTTGCTTCTCCTCTACGCCGGTGATCTCTTGCCGGAGAGTTATCCGGTCACCTGCGGTAATACTGCGGCGGAACTCGACGAGGGTCTCGCCCGCCATCCGAGTCGTGGTCCGGCTCGGCGGCATGTCGTAGTCGGACGTTCCGTCCCTCGCTAGGCACGTGATGTCGATCAGATGGGGGCGGCTCAGGCGGACGACCACGTAATAGCCAAGCGGGGCGACCACGTCCGGGTAACCGAGCCGACGAGCAGCAGCACGATCGAAGTGGATCGCGTCGCGGACGCCGAGGGAGATCGCGAACTTAGCGATATCGACGGATGTGACGGGATACGGCTCGGCAGTAAATACCTTGCCTACCCATTCGGATGCATTGCCCTCGAAGAGGCTAGCCATCAGCTCTAGGCACCTCCCAGGCTGGATTCATCGGGAATCCAGAACACCCCAGGCACCGCGCGGTCCGTCGTATCGACAACCCAGGTGACTGATTGCCCGAAATCTACGGCGGCAGGATCTGCCCGCACGTGGCCTATCACACGGATGTCCGCGCTGGTGATCTCGATCAGGGCCACGGTGTAAGGGATGAGCTCCTTGAACTCCTCAAGAGTCGTGTGATGCACTACGGTCCACGTAAATATGCGGCCATGCGCGGGGAGCAGCTCCCACTGAAGTTCCTTCGACTTGCACCAGGGACACGCCGGGCGGGGGGGCCATGAATAGCGCCCGCAGTTCCGGCACCGGGGTGCTCGAAGCTCGCCCGCTCTGAGGCCGAGCCAGTAACCTTCTAGATCCCGGTGCTCCCCGGCGGAGACCTCGGATAGCGGGATCACCGAGTTGTCCCGAGGATCGCCATCGCGCCGTCACCCAGGCCGCCCCAGCCAGTCACGGCAACGTGCGCCACATTGTTGACCTGTCGGATCCCGCATTCGCCGCGAAGCTGACGCACTGCTTCCACTACGTGGTTCATCCCTGCCAGGTGCCCTGCTGATAGCAGCCCGCCGTGCGGGTTCACCGGCAGGCCGCCGTCAAGTGCGATGCGCCCCTCCAGCACGAAGTCTCCGCCCTCACCCCGCGGGCAGAACCCGGCCTCTTCCAGCTGCTGGACAACTTCGAACGTGAAGCAGTCATAGATCATCGCGATGTCGATCTCACCAGGGCGCAGGCCCGCCGCCGCGAATGCTCGGGGAGCGGCCCTGGTGAGTCCGGTGTCGAAGAGATCACGGCGGCCGGACAGGTCGTCTGGTGAGTCGGGATGGCCCTGCTTGACGGCTAGCAGCAGTGCGAGCGGGTGCGGGCGGTCGTCCATGGTCCGGGCCGCCATGACGATCACGGCGCTGGCCCCGTCCGACTCCAGGCAGCAGTCCATCAGCAAGTACGGGTCGGCGATGACCCTTGAGCTGGCGTACTGCTCAAAAGTCAGCCGACGGCCGTGCATCTGGGCCTCGGGGTTCAGCTGAGCATTCTCTCGCATCGTCAGAGCGACGCGTCCCAGGGCTTCCCGCGTGGTCCCGAACTCGAACATGTGCCGACGACACATCAGCGCGTACCACTGCGCTGGGGTGCTGAGGCCGAGTGGGATCTCCAGAGCGTTCTTGAGATGCTGGCCGGGAAGCGTCTCAACGCGCCGGGCAATCGGCGACTCCGAGCGCCCGTTCCGCGCTACGAATGCGAGGACACAGGTAGCCTCGCCCGTCTCGATGGCCATCTTGGCCAGTCCCAGGGCACTGACGCTGCTGGCCCCGCCCAAATGCGGGGTGGCGGTGAAGGTGACCTCGGGCAGGCGCAGGACAGAGGCGATATCCTCGGCTGACGGTCCGCCAGGATAAGGAATCACGCCGTCGATGGCGCTGGCGATGAGCCCCGCGTCAGCGATAGCCGCCTGAGTGGCCTCGAACAGGAGCATTGTCGTGCTGCGCCCGCTGTTTGACGAGAGGTCGGTCTGGCCGACCCCCACGATGGCAGCCACGCCCGAGTCCGCCATCATGAAGCCTGCACGTCGATGAGGATTTTCATCTCCCTGCCTCCGCCGCCCGCAAGCACGTCAAAGGCACCGGAGATCGCGCTGCGCAGGCTGACGACAGACGTGATCAGCGGCCGCGGGTCAATCTGTCCCGACGCCAGCAGCTCAACGACCCTCGGCAGGTCGTTCCGGTATCCCAGCGACCCGATGATCTCCCGCTCGTAGGGCACGATCTGCCAGCCGGACAGCTGGGCGTTCCCGTGGCCAATGCCAACCATGACGACCTTGCCGCCCTTGCGGACCGAGCTGACCGACTCCTCGAGGAGCCCGGGTATTCCCGTGCACTCGAAGATCACGTCAGGTCCGACCTTCCCGGTCTCCCGATAGACCTCAGTCCGCACCGAGCAGGCAGCAGGGTCGTACGCAGCCGACGCTCCCATACTCCCGGCGAGTTGCCGGCGACCAGCGGACGGCTCGCTCACGAAGACATCCTCGGCGCCCCGTGCCCGCGCGGCAAGCAGGACTGCGGCGCCGACGGGACCGAATCCCTGTATCAGGACACGCGAGCCAGCGCCTACCTCGCCGCGGCCCACCGCATGCAGCGCGACCGCTAGCGGCTCGGTAAGCGCCGCTGTCTGGTCATCCACCGAATCCGGCAGCGGCACCAGGCCTTCCGTCGGCACTGTCACATAACGCGCAAGAGCCCCGTCGGACGCTAGCCCAACGGATCCGCCGACCTTGCAGATCTGGTAGTCCCCCCGCCGACACCAGTAACACTGGCCGCAACGCCAGCACGGATCGGTCACGACGCGCTGGCCGGCTCGGAGCCGCTCGGCGCCCGGCCCCGTCGCTACCACCCGGCCGCTGAACTCGTGGCCCAGGATCATGGGCGGCCGTGCTCCGGTGAGCGGGTGCGGCCCCGGCCGGATCATCACCGGGCCATGCGTGTACTCGGAGACGTCGGTACCGCAGATACCGCAGAATGCGACTTCCACAATGGCCTGGTCCCGGCCGGGCGGGGGTGGCTCCGGCACCATCTCGTAAGTTAGTGACGGTCCGGGCCGCCACACAAGCGCCCTCATAGGCATAGGTAGCCGCCGTCAACCGTGAGTACCGATCCGGTCACGAAGGCAGAAGCGTCGGAGGCCAGGAACAGATAGACTCCCGGAAGATCCTCGCTGAGCCCCCAGCGGCCGATTGCCGTGTGATCCGTGATCTCCTTACTGCGATTCAGGTTCCTCGTCCAGAAGGACGTTAGTGGCGAGTCGAACCACCCCGGCGCAACCGCGTTAACCGTGATGCCATGGCTGCCCAGCTCCATCGCCAGCGCCTTCACCAAGGCGGTGGCCCCAGCTTTCGACACGGAGTAGGCGGACAGTCCCTGCCGGGGCCGCTCGGCCAGAACTGAGGTGGTTACCACAATGCGCCCGCCCTGCCCGACGCCTATCATCTGGCTGGCGGCTGCTCTGGCTCCGTGGAATACCCCGTCAAGATTGACCTGCTGCACCTGGCGCCAGGTTTCCGGGCTCATGTCGAGAACGGACTCCAGAACTGGGGAAATGCCGGCATTGGCGATCCATGTATCAATTCCGCCCCAGGCCTGCGTCACAACTTCCGCGACGCGGTCATTATCTGCCGCATTACTGACGTCCGCCTGGCAGATCAGTGATTCTCCAGGAAGCGAGCCCGCTAGTTTCTCAAGGGCGCCCTGGTTCCGCGCCACCAGCGCCACACGTGCGCCGCCCTGGCTGAAAGCCAGGGCCAGAACCCGGCCAAGGCCCCCGCTAGCACCGGTCAGCACCACTCGCCTGCCCGCCACCGAACTCGACGCGGGGAAGGAATCTGGCAACTGAATGCTCATCTCTCCCCTGCGTGCCAGAGGAAGCGCGGCCGCCCCTCCCTAGACTGGTCGGTCGGTACACTACTCTTCAGGTTGCGGGGGGTCAACGCGCCCCCGCGCGAAGGAGGCCGACATTGGAGACGCGATCCCTGCTTAAGCTCTACCGGACCATGGTCGAAATCCGTGAGTTCGAACTGCGTGTCTCCCGGCTGACTCGAGAGGGGAAGATTCCCGGCTTCGTGCACCTATCGCTTGGCCAGGAAGCGGCCGCAGTTGGGGCCTGCGCTCCCCTCACTCAGGCCGACGTGATTACCTCCACCCACCGCGGGCATGGCCACTGCATCGCCAAGGGGCTTGACATGACTGGCATGTTCGCGGAACTCATGGGACGCTCCGCCGGCACGTGCGCCGGGCTTGGCGGCTCCATGCACATCGCGGATCCCGGCCTCGGGATATTCGGCGCCAACGGAATCGTTGCGGCCGGCCTACCCATCGCTTCCGGCGCAGCCTTGGCGGTTCGTCTCAAGCAGCAGTCAAGCGCCGTAGTCGCATTCTTCGGTGATGGCGCTGTCGCGCAGGGCGCCTTTCATGAGTCCGTGAATCTGGCGGCGCTGTGGCGTCTGCCGGTCATATTCTTCTGCGAGAACAACCACTATGCCGAGTTCTCTGCCGCCGAGACGCAACACCCGGTCCCGCTCCGGACACGCGCGGCCGGCTACGGCATCAGCTGCACCCAGGTTAACGGCAATGACGTCGAGGCCGTGCACCAGCTGGTGACCGATCTGGCCGCAAGAGCCCGCCGAGGCCAGGGCCCGTTTATGGTCGAGGCCGAGACCTACCGATGGCACGGCCACTACGAGGGCGATCCCGAACGGTACCGGACTAAGGAGGAAGTGGATAAATGGAAGGACCTCGACCCGCTCCTGATCACGCGGGAAAGGCTGTTCGCGTCCGGGACAGCCGCGGAGCAGCTGACGGAGATCGAATCTGACGTCCGCCGGCGAATAGACACGGCGGTTGAGGCCGCCACGACGGCCAGCGAGCTTGATCCTGCGACAGATCTCAGCGCCTTCATGCTCGCGCCCCGCCGGGAGCACCCCGACCCGCAACCGCCAGTCGGCGAAGACATATTCCGCACTATGGACGCAGTCCACGATGCCCTTGAGCAGGAACTATCCACTGACCCCTCAGTATTCGTCGCCGGGATAGACGTCGGCCAAGGAGGAAATGTATTCGCGCTTACCCGCGGCCTCGCTGAGCGCTGGCCCGCACGCGTAATCGATACGCCAATCTCGGAGACGGCCATCGTGGGGCTAGCTGTCGGATCGGCCATGGCAGGAATGCGGCCCGTGGTGGAGCTAATGTACCTGGACTTCATCGGTGTGGCCCTCGACCAGGTCATGAATCAGGCGGCCAAGCTGCACTTCATGACTGGCGGGAAGGCAAGTCTGGGCCTGACGATCCGGACGCAGTTCGCCGCTGGCCGCTCATCGGGAAGCCAACATTCCCAGAGCCTTGAAGCGATCCTGGCCCACATACCGGGACTGACCGTGGTGATGCCCGCCACTCCCTGGGAAACCTACGGCCTTCTCCGTGCCGCTATCCAGGATCCGAATCCTGTGATCTTTATCGAGAACCGCCTCCTCTACGGGCGCAAGGGCACCCGGCCGCCTCGCGACCTGATCATCCCGCTGGGCAAGGCCAGAGTGGTCCGACCCGGCCAGCATGTCACGGTCGTGTCGTACTCAGCGATCCTCGGCACCGTCCTGACGGTCGCCGGGGAACTGGCCGCCGAGGGCATAGACACTGAGGTTATCGACCTGCGCACCATCCAGCCTCTCGACCGGGATACCATCCTGACTTCGCTGGCCAAGACCAACCGAATCGTCATCGTTCATGAGGCGGTAAAGGATTTCGGAGTGGGCGCTGAGATCGTCGCGTTGTGCGCGGAAGACGGGTTCTGGCACCTCGATGCCCCTCTTAAGCGGGTGGCTGCCCGCTTCTCGCCGGCTCCCTACGCTCCCCGCCTTGAACGGGCCTGGCTCCCGTCAGCGGACGAGATCAAGGAAGCCATACGCTCAACAGCACTGGCATAGAGATCCCCCGCGACGCCGTCGACAACTTCCCTGCCGCCGGGAGTGGCTTACTGCGGCGCGCCAGTCAGGGTGATCTGTGCCCCTTACTTGCATGGCCGGCGGGCAGTCTCGCGTCGGCTTGCCAAGGTGCCGCGCGGTGGCCAGCTTCCTGCTGTCGCTCCGGCTGGGATAACGTCAATGACGGCGAGCCAATGACGGTCCCAGGCGTGCACAGCGGAGCCCGCCCGCCGGACTTGAGGAGCGAGACGATGGACGGTGACGCCCAGGGCAGGGCCAGGATCATGGAGCATTGGCGGGCCTCCGAGCAGGGGGACAGCGCGGCCGAGCACGCCATCTACGCGACGGACGCAATCTTGGATTACCCCCAATCTGGGGAACGGTTCCGCAGCCGCGCGACCATTGCGGCGCAACGCGGCGGCCATCCGGCGGACCGGCACTTTACCGTGCTGCGGATCAGCGGCAACGGGGACCTGTGGGTCAGCGAGTGCGTCATCAGCTACGACGGCGTGCCCTCCCACTCGGTGAGCATCATGGAGTTCTCCGGCGACCTCGTCACCCATGAGACCCAGTACTTTGCCGACCCCTTCGACCCGCCCCCGTGGCGGGCAGCGCTGGCAGAGCAGATGCCGGACCGTTCAGGCTGATGCGGACCATCGCCAGAGCCCAGTGTCCGCTCCAGCCGTGAGGCTGCGGTCACGGGGACGATCACTGCGCGGCGGGCGGCGTGTGGATGAGCTTCTTGTTGACGAACTCGTCGATGCCTAGCGGGCCGAGCTCGCGGCCGACACCGGATCGCTTGGTGCCGCCAAAGGGTAGCTCCGGGCCGCCGAGTTCGGCAGTGTTGACCCAGGCCATCCCGACGTCGAGCCGGTCGGCGACCTCCACGGCCAGCTTCTCGTCGCTGCAGAAGACGGCTCCGCCGAGCCCGAACGCGCTGCTGTTAGCCAGTTCCACCGCTTCATCGGCGCCGGCCACCCGGTAGACCACTGCGGCCGGGCCGAACAGCTCCTCCCGGTAGGCCCGCATTTCAGGGGTCACGCCCGATAGCACGGTCGCCTCCACGAATGCGCCCGGCCCGTCGATGCGATGCCCTCCGAGGTGGACCGTTGCGCCCTTACTGACCGCGTCGTCGATCTGGGCCATCAGATTGCGCGCCGCCTGCTCCGAGGACAGCGGCCCGTAGCTCGTCGCCGGGTCGGTCGGATCCCCGGTCACGTAGCTGGACATCGCGGCCGTGAACTCGCGCAGGAAGTCGTCGTAGATGCCGTCGGCTACGATCATCCGCTTGGATGCATTGCAGGCCTGGCCGCCGTTCTCCATCCTGGCCGCTGCTGCCGTCCTGGCCACCTTCGGCAGATCGGCACCGTCCAGCACGATGAACGGATCCGAGCCGCCAAGCTCCAGCACAACCTTCTTCAGGTTCTGCCCGGCCACAGCGGCCACGGCCGACCCGGCCCGCTCGCTGCCTGTCACCGACACCCCGGCGATCCGCGGGTCCGCGATCATGCCGGCGACCTGCTCGTTACTCGCGAAGATGTTGATATAGGCGTCTTCTGGCAGCCCGGCATCGCGGAACAACTGCTCCATGGCCAGGGCTGACTCCGGGCACTGCGGCGCGTGCTTGAGCACGATGGTGTTGCCGATCATCAGGTTCGGCGCTGCGAACCGGGCTACCTGGTAATACGGGTAGTTCCACGGCATGATGCCCAGCAGCGCGCCGATCGGGGACTTGCGCACCCACGCCGTGCCCGGCAAGTTAGAGGCCAGCGGCTGGTCCTCCAGCAGCGCCGCGCCGTTGTCGGCGTAGTACTTGTAGATGGCCGAAACGAACTGCAGTTCACCCCTTGCGGCCTTGGTGACCTTGCCCATCTCCCGGGTGATGATCGCGGCCAGTTCGGCGGAGCGGTCGCGATACAGCTGGGAGACCCGGCGCAGGATCCCGGCGCGCTCTTCCATCGGAGTCCGCCGCCACGAGGTGTAGCCCCGTTCGGCTCTCCCCAGCACGTCACTGACCTCTGCGTCAGTCGCCGTCGGGTACTCATTTTCGACCTTCCCGGTGGCCGGGTTCACTACCTGGTACATCATCGAGCCTGCCTCCATACAACGTCGGGTCCGTCCATTACACGCCGGACGGTGCAGCGGGATCAACGGGGCTCCCCTAGGAGGTGCGCCGGTCGTGGCGATCCGCAAACGACGAGACCCTGCCCCCAGCTGCGGCCTGCTCACCCGCACCGCCGCGACCATCGCCGCCCACACCCGCATGCGAGCGTGCCTGGCCGGACAGTAGATCAACCCGCATAACGCGCCTCAGGGCTCAAGCCCGCAGCTAAAGGTGACCGGCAAGCGCGCCCAACGACGCTGCGACTCGCGAGGGCTGCTGTCGGTCGCACGCTGTAGCGATCGCTGCAACGCGGCAGAGGTCCCTCACGCGCCGGAGGACACCTGCTCGCCGCCGAAGAACGCGCTCCACGGCATGTCCAGCCGCTTCTCGAGGCTGACCACGTCGTGCAGGTGGCGCAGCAGCGGGAACTCCCCGGCGCCGATTACTCCTCGCTCCGTGAGCTTCGGCAGGGCACCGCCGACCACGCGGATCGCGGCCGCACCCTCCAGGGTGATGCGGTCCAGCGCCTCCCACGCCGCGGTGAAGTTCATGCCCTCACCGACCAGCCGCCCGACCCGGACGTTGCGGCCCCCGGTGCTGGTGACGTACATGTCGCCAATGCTCGGCAGGAGCAGGAGCGTCTCGGTGCTGCCGCCGACGACCTGCACCATCCGGCTGGTCTCGAGCGCCCCCTCGGCGAACAGGGCCGCCTCGTAGTTGTGATTGCGGTACGGGCTGTCCGATTCGCCGCGCGCCTTCAGCACCCCCTCGGCCAGGCCCACCCCGAAGGCGAAGCAGTTCTTCAGCGCAGCGCAGACCTCCGCGCCGACCAGGTCAGTCGTCGTCCAGACGTGGTAGCGGTCCGTGCGGAACGTTCGGGCCAGCATGTCCACCGCTGGCTGGTCGCTGCCGGCGAACAGCAGGCAGCTGTCCCGCCGCACCGCCACCTCGCCCGCGATTGACGGCCCGACGATCGCCGCCCAGGGGATCTGGGCGCGCAGGGCCGGCGACAGGTGCTGCGCGAGCACGTCCGGCAGGATCCGCAGGTCGCCATTGTCGGAGGCGGCCAGCCCCTTGGTGACCGAAAGGACCGGCACCCCGGGGCGGAGGTGCGGCGCCAGGTGCTCGCTGGCCCACTCCACGCCGAACGAGTTCACCCCGGACATCACGATGTCCGCGCCCTCGAATGCCGCCGCGATGTCCTCCAGCTGATACGCGGTGACTTCCGCCGGCAGCTCCAGGTTCAGGCCGGGATGGCGTCCCGTCTGCTGGATCGTGCCGATGATGTCGCGGTCGAGATGAGTCCCGACGAGATGGACCTCGTGGCCGTTGTCGCAGAGCGGAGTCGCCAGGGCGGAGGCCATGACCCCGGCGCCGAGCGCGGCGATCACCGTGATGATGTCCCCCTGTGAGACGTGTCCGGCTTACGTGGCACTGCTGTCTTAATTGCCATGATGCCTCCTTCATCATCGGCTTAGCACTACTCAGGCGGCGCCGGGCCGCTTCTGCTGAGGCTACGCGCCGGCCGGGTCCGCGCTGCCGAGGTGTCTGACCGTCTCGTGCACGAGATCCTTCATTGCCGCGTACGAGCGGATGTACTTGTCCAGGTAGAAAGCATATTCTTCGTGCCGGGCGTGGTCGGGCTCGACAACCCGGTCGATGTGCACCATGCCCTCCGCGGCCGACTGGATGTCCGGATAAATGCCGGCCCCGACCGCGGCGAGCATTGCCGAGCCGAGCACCGAGCCTTCGGATACCTTTGTCATTGCGATTGGCACGTTCGAGACGTCGGAATGCATCTGCATCCACAGGTCGCTCTTCGTCGGGCCGCCGGTGACCACGATCTGCTGCGGCTCGAAATTCGAGCTGCGCATCGCCTGGAAGACGGTCTCCGTGCCGTAGCAGATGCTCTCAAGCAGCGCGCGAAACACGTGACCGGGAGTGTGACCGAGCGATAGCCCCCAAAGCATCCCGCGGGCCAGCGGGTCGTTGTGCGGCGACCGGCTGCCCTGGAAATAGTCCAGCCCGACCAGCCCCTCGCAGCCGATCGGGACCTTGCCTGCTTGCTCGTTCAGCACCAGATACGGGTCGATGCCGCGCTCCTTAGCCTCGGCGACCTGATGGCCGGCGTAGCCGTTCTTAAACCACGCGACCAAGGAACCTGTCGAGGCCTGCCCGCCCTCGACGGTGTACTGGCCGCGGACCAGGGCATCGGTGTAGGCACCCCAGAAGCCGGCGCCGTAGATCGGCGCTGCCGACTGGCCGATCATCACATGCGATGACCCGGTGATCATCGCCATCTTGCCGGGCTCGACCACGCCCAGACCCAGCGCGCCCAGGTAAGCATCGACGCCGCCCTCTGCCACCGGGATATCGGCATTCAGGCCCAGCTCCTTTGCCACGTCGGCGCGCAGCCCCCCGACGACTGCGCCGAGGTCCAGCACGTCCGACGGGTACTTCTCCAACAGGTCCTCAATGCCGACGTCCCGGAACATCTTCTCGGGAAAGCCGCCGGCGGCCCGGTCGTAGTAGTACTTCGACGCGGCGATGTTGATCGACGCCGCCCAGCGGCCGGTCAACCGCTGGATCAGCCAGTCCTCGCCGTCCACCACGTGCGCCGCATTGCGCCACGTCGCTGGCTCATTCTCCTTCAGCCACATCACCTTCGGCACGCCCCACTCCGCCGACACCGGGCCGTGCCCGTTGTACTTCAGCGCCGGGTCCTTCGTGTTGGCGACTCGGTCCGCCTGGTCAGCGGCGCGGACGTCCATCCACATGATCGCCGGGCGTAGCGGACGGGCCTGGCCGTCCATCACGACCACCGTCGCGGACGTTGCGCCGGCCGAGATACCGGCGATCTGGTCGGCGTGCACCCGACGCTTTGCCAGCACCTTGCGCACGGCCTGCACCAGCCCTGACCACCAGCCCGCCGGGTCCTGTTCAGCCCAGCCCGATCGCGGGTAGCGGGTCAGGACCTCTACGGACGCGAAGTCAACCGGCGAACCATCCCGGTCGAAGATCCCTACCCGGACACCCCCCGTGCCGTAGTCGATTCCCAGCAGGTACGGAGCTTCCGGCATGGCGCTCTCCTTCAGCACAGTGCCCCGCGGTCAAGCCACGGGTCCCAGGGATGCTGTGCCAATAAAACACCAAAACCCGCGGTACGACCCATCATGGGTCTGTCAAGTTCTCGCTTTGCTCCGTGAGGCGCCGGGAGCCGCAGGACGCGTAAGTCCGCTTTCTGGGAGGACACCGGGATGGGCGTCATGGATCCGGGCGGCTCACCCGCGCGGCTGGTGCCCGTCCCGCAGGCACAGCAGGCCGTCCTGGCCGAATTCGGTTAGCCAGCGGTTCACAAGCCGCGCTCAATGGGCAGGATGCCGCGGTCGGCGGCCTTCACGAGGGACGCGTGGTCCGCCTCCGTCTGGTCGGCGTACAGCCGCGCGAATCGGGCCAGTGCACGGTCGAGATGGCCGGAGGAGCCGGCGTAACCGACGATCATGGACGCGCCGCTGGTACGGGCGTGGCCTTTGGCGAGCAGGTGCCCGACGATCCCGGCGTAGTCCGCCAGCGCCGCGCCGTCGATCGAGTCCAGGGCCACGGTCCCCTTCATGTTCCTGAACTGGCGCACGTAGTACTGACGCCCGTCCACCGTTGTCCAGCCGAGCAGGGGGTCGCTCACCGTCTGCAGCGCCTGCTGGTACTCCACGACCCGCTGCCCCTGGTGGGCGTGCCAGGCCGACTCGCCGTGGACGTACGGGGCCAGGACTGACCGCCGCGCCTGCTTCAGCTGCAAGAACAACACGTCGTCCGGGCTGCTGCCTTCGAGCAGCGCCACAAACGCCCGCAGTCCGACGCTGCCGACACCCACCACCTTGTGCGCGATATCCACCAGCGTGTATCCACCCAGAGCCCGCCGCCAGTGCGGGGCCAAGGTGCCCAGATACTCATCCAGCCCCCGCGCGACCTGGTCGGCCTCGGCGTAGCTCAGCCGGGCGACCAGCGGGAAGTCTTCAACGATGCGCCGTTTCCCATCCCGTTCGCTGGTGAACTTCGGGAGCGCCCGGTCGCTGGTTCTGCGGCGCGCGCGGGCCACGGCCTGCTTGATTTCGGCCCGCAACGACTTGTCCTTCGTGCTCTCGCGCAGGTGGTCGACGTCGAGGCGCTGGTAGGACCGTGCCAGCAGCGGCGTGGAGGCCAGATCCCGGACCTCCTCCCGGTATCCGGCGACACATCGCAGGACCGCCGATTCGCATTTCTGCTCGCTTGCGCCATTCTGGCGGCCGGCCACCCAGATGCTGGCGACCAGCCGCCGAAGATCCCACTCCCATCCGCCCGGATGCGCCTCATCGAAATCGTTCAGGTCGATAACTAGGTCCCGCTCCGGTGAGGCGTAGAAGCCGAAGTTACCCAGATGCGCATCACCGCAGATGACCGGAGTGATGCCAGTGGCCGGCAACCGGGCCACGTCCTCGGCCATCACGATCGCGGCCCCGCGCATGAATCCGTACGGCGAGGCGGCCATCCGGCCCACTCGCACGGGAATCAGCCAGTCCAGCCGGCCGAGATGCGACTCCATGATCAGCCGCACCGGGTCGGGCCGGTCCGCCGGCGCGGTCCAGTCCCCCAGCGCCCTGCGCGGAACCTGCTGCCGGAGTTCTTTGCCCATCCGGTACCGGTCGCGCCGCGACGTTGACCGCCGCCGCAGTGAGGTGAACGCTTCGCTGTCGGCCGAGGCAAGGACGACATGATCGTGCGTGCGAACGCCGGGGCTGGTTGCCTGCACCATCGTGTTCTTCAACCTCCGCGCGTGGCCGTGTCCGGGATGGCAGCGTGCCCTGGCGCTGACCCGGCCAAGACTCACCCCCATCATCAGCTGATACCGGCCAGTCCGGCGACGTCTTGCTGAATGGCGGCCCATGCGCGACGAACGTCATCGCGGCTACGAGAGTGCACGGCTGGGTTCGCCCAGGAGCGTCAGAGGCCCCTTCGGTGATGACAGCCTTTCTGCGGCCAGGCACGCTGGTTTATTCCATGCAGCTCTTACTACCCTGGTCCTACCCGAGGTAGGATCTTAGGTATGAAAGTCAGTGTCAGCCTTCCGGAAGACGACGTCGAGTTCCTCGACTCCTACGCCCGCGCCCAGGGCATAGAGTCCCGGTCCGCCGCCCTGCACAAGGCTGTCAGCCTGCTGCGGGCCGCGCAGCTCAGCACCGCCTACGAAGATGCCTGGGAATCGTGGACCGAGTCCGGCGACGCCGGGGCATGGGAAGCCGTCGCCGCCGACGGCCTGGGAACCTGAGTGCGCCGCGGCGAGATCGTTACCGTCAGCCTCGACCCGGTCCGCGGATCGGAGGCAGCCAAGACCCGCCCGGCCGTCGTCGTCAGCAACGACGCCGCCAACACCACCGCAACCCGCCTCGGCCGCGGTGTCGTCACGGTTGTGCCCGTGACCTCGAACACCGCTCGCGTCTACCCCTTCCAGGTCCTCTTGCCAGCCCGCCTGACCGGGCTGCCGCGCGACTCCAAAGCACAAGCTGAGCAGGTCCGGTCCGTCGCCGTCGAACGCATCGGAGCACGCGCGGGCCAGCTACCCGCAGCGCTCATCGCCGAACTCGACCAGGCACTTCGCATCCACCTGAGCCTGTAGAACTGGCCAGCGGACAGCGTTCGTTGCGGGTCGAGTCGCGTCTTTCCGCTTTCGTCCGCGCTCGGCCCGGATTAGGTTCTGACCGTCCCGTCCCACTGCCATTGTGCCTGCCGCGGCAACTCGCCCAGGGCGGCGCGGCCGCAGCAGTACAGCAGCACATCGGCGGGGTCGCCGCTGGGAGCATGCGGAAACAGCCGGGCGATCACCGGCGCGGCAAGCGCGGCGGGCGGTCGCCACGAATCCGCGGGGTTCAGCCCGCGCGCCACGTCGAGGGTGTGGATCAACGTCTCCGCGACGCCCATCGCGGCGAACCCCGCTGCGTCCGAGACACCATAGTTGTGATGCGCGCGCAGGTCCGGGTCAGCGGACCGCGCAATGCGGTGCAGCAGCTCGGCGTGCGCGCTCAGTGCGGCCAGCAGCCGCGGCGGCGAGGCGCTGTCATCGAGGGCAAGCTCGGTGCACAGGTATGCGTCCGGCTGGCCGTAGACGACCTGCATCGCGTAGAAGTAGAGACAATCAACCATGTGCAACGCGGTCTGCCAGCAACTCCACTTCAGGCCGGCAGCTGGCACCTGCTGCCAGTCCAGATCGGTGTAGCCCGCCAGGGCGGCAGCAGACGCCCTGGCAACGGCTGGCAGATCAGCTATCTCCGTCATGTCGTCATTCAATCTGACTCATGGCCCGGCCATGACCTGGGCCTAGGCGGTGAGGGGACTTGGAACTTCCCGGCGCTAGCGGTGGCCGGTGCCGTGGCCCAGGCGGTATCGCTGGCCAGCGCGGCCACGAGCCGGGAACAGTGCCAGGCGGAAGCCTCGGTCCAGGGGGGGCTCGCTGCCCGGCCCGGCGCCAGTTACTACGAACCGTAGTATGATGTCAGGCGTGAACGGCGCCGTCCCCACGACGATCATCGTCGCCGGTCTCGCGCTGGCCGGATACGCGCTGCTGATGACCGCCCGAAACCACCGAATGAACGTCCCCCTCCTCGCCGCAACTGGCGTCCTTGAGATCCTGCTGCTTGTCCAGGTCGGCATCATCGTGGCCAAACTCGCCGGCGGTGAACGCCCGGCCGAGCTAGCTACGCTCATCGGATACCTGATTGCGATGCCGTTCATCCCGGTGGCCGCCGCGTTCTGGGGGCTGGTGGAGCGATCCCGGTGGGGCCCTGCGGTCATCGCCGTGGCCGGGCTCGTCGCGGCCGTGCTGATGGTCCGGCTCCATCAGATCTGGCCGGTCATCCATGTCTGAGCCCGCGGCACCGCCTGAGCCCGCGGCACCGCAGCCGGACTCGACCAGGACAGGCCCGGGCCGGCTGCTGGTCGCCGTCTACGCGCTCTTCGCGCTTTCGGCCTCCGCACGGGCCGGGGTGCAGATCGCGACGAAGTTCGGCCACGCCCCGGTCGCCTACTTGCTGTCGGCCTTCGCCGGCGTGGTCTACATCCTCGCCACGGTCACCCTCGCCGTCGGCAGTCCGGCAGCACGCCGGATCGCCGTCCTGTCCTGCTCGGTCGAACTCGCCGGCGTGCTGACGGTCGGCACCTGGAGCCTCGCCGACCCGGCCACCTTCCCTGATGCCACGGTGTGGTCTGGCTATGGCAGCGGCTACGGCTTCGTCCCGCTCGTCCTTCCCGTTTTCGGCCTGCTCTGGCTACGCCACTGGGCCAGGCGGGCCAGAACCCGGCGAGCGACCGCGGCGTCAGCGGAAGATGCAGGCGAAGCGGCGGGCGGCGGCGCAGCCCATGGTGAGGGCGGCGGACCAGGCCAGAGCGCAGCGGATGCCGTTGCCGACGGCAGGACCTAGCGCACCACTTCCGGTCTGTGCACCCGGTCCGCGATGCCGTTCGGGCGCGTACGACAGGCCCGTGGGGTTGCGCTCATAATGCGTCCAGATCAGATATTCCGGGGTATCTGGCAGACTACGACCTCATGGCTGACGCCTACGAGATGCTTGCCGCCGATTACGACTGGATGTTCGACGACGACGAGATTGCTAACGGACGCGCGATAAACCATCCGGCGACGGCCCGCCTGCTGCAGCGGACCAGCAGCACAAGTGCCGTGCTGGACGCGGCCTGCGGCACGGGTGTCGACGCGGCCGTGCTCGCGCGCCGGGGCTTCACGGTGTGGGCGGCCGACGGAAGCGACGCGATGGTCGAGGGTGCAGCTGCCCGGTTCCGGCGAGAGCGGTTGGCGATCCCGCTCTTGCACAGCAGGTGGGTGGATCTTCCCGCAGCCACCGGCGAACGGTTTGACGTCGTGCTGTGTGTCGGGAACTCGCTGGTGCACGCCGCCGGCCGCGACGCAATGGTTCAGGCGCTTACTGGGCTGCGGCGGGTGGCCCGCCCCGGGGGATACGTGGTCATTGATTCCCGTAACTGGGAGAAGCTCCACGCCGCGCGCCAGATCGTTCAGGTTGCCAACCGGGTGGTAACTCGCGCGGGACGACGATGTTTCGTGCTCTATTCCTGGGAGATACCGGATCGCCTCGGCGACGAGCACATCGCCCATCTGGTGTTCATCTTCGATAACGACGGCCAGATCGAGCCACACGAATACCAGATCACGTTCCGCCCCTTCACGATCAGCGAACTGCGCGAACGGCTTGAACCCGCGGGATTGAGGGAAGTCGACACCGACTTCGATGCTTCCCGTGACCGCTACTCGGTTGTCACAGTAACCACCTAACGGCGTAGCCGGATTGACCGCGTTGAACGCTCGCATGCATGTGCGCTGAGCGCATAAGCGACCTCGTCTCAGGTCCATCTCCCTTTACCGGGGCCTTGGTGAAGCGCCCGAAGGTCCCGGTGATGGCGTTGGTGTTTGCGTCGATGTTCTGTTTGCCAGGCTCCGGGTCGCCTGCGTCGAAGCGTCCAGCCGGCCGCCGGGGTGAGCCGCCCGGCACGGAAAGCTCAGGCGGCCCGGCCACGACCGCAGCGGCCGGCTCCGCGCCGTCCGGTGCGGTTTCCGGCTGCCTGCGTCCCCCGGCCTCCTGCTATACGCCGCGCGTGTTCCGGGTCGCGTATGGCATCCAGCCGTTGCTGGATGGCGGGATCGACGGCCGCGGCGAGACGGTGACGGTGCTTGCCCCTGCCAGCGCCTCCGCCGCGCTGTGGGGCGGACTCATGGCGCTAGCCGACCAGGACGCCCATCACGGCCTCGGCTTCGTGAACCCCGCCATCTACCGCATCGCCCGCAGCTCCAGCTACCACAAGGCATTCCACGACATCACTACCGGCAGCAACAAACTGGCCATGCCGTCTGTCAGCCGGGCATCCCGGCGACGACAGGCAAGTCGTAGATTCGGCGGACGCTGCTGCCCAGGCGGCTGATGTCCGTGCCATAGATATGCAGCGAGATAGCGGTCTGTCCGCCGGCGTTGCGCACGCGGTGGATATCACCGGGAGGCGCCAGGCCCGCCACATCTCCTATGGCATTCACCGACGCCCCGTCCTGTTCCAGCCAGCCGTCGTCGCGCAGGACATACCGCTCCTCGCACTCGGCGCCCTGGATGACCCCGAAGACGCACCAGGTGACATGGTCATGGATCGGCGTGGCCTGGCCAGGTCGCCAGACGAGGGCTACGACAGAGAACGAGCCGTCCGGCTCGGCGTGCAGCAGGTGACAGCGGTACTGAGTCGGATCTCCATAACGCTGTTCCGCCGTCAGGATCTCCGCGGTGGGCATATGCAACCTGAGCTGACCGGCGACCAGGCCTGCCGTACCTGCCCAGCTGGCCCGGCGCCGCGTCGCGGTTCGCACGGCGCTGATCAGGTTGCCAAAACATCGCTCGGCAGCCACGGGGCTGGCAACTTGTCTACTATCCATATCTATATTGTATGGAATACTGGACAGAGAGGCTAGTGCCGCATCAGGCTACGTTTGCCCGGTCGATGATGCGACGCAGGTGTTCATCATAAGCGTGGTTGTTGCGCCAGATGACGTGGCGGTGAGGATCACCGGCGCACGGCCAGGTACCGAGCGAGGTGATCAATCACCTCACGCGCGTCGTCCTCGATACCGTAAATGAACGTGGACTTGCGCCGCCGCAGCACCGGCAGCCCCAGGGCGTACAGTCCCGGGCTGCCGGCCACACCGCCCTCGTGGTTCAGCTGGCCCTTCGCGTCGACTACCGGCACGTCGAGCCACCCGTAGTCAGGCCGGAAACCCGTCGCCCACACGATGGCGCGGATCTCGCCGCTCCGCAGGTCAAGCTGCAACCGCGTCGACTCGGGCACGCGGGTCGGCGCGAAGCGCTCAGGAGGGCCGGCCTCCGCGTCACACCCGTCCGTCCGGGCCCATTCGTCGAACGTGTCCAGCAGGCGCTCCATCTTGAGGTCCGCGAGAGAGAACACGTTGCGCAGGCCGCCGGACAACAGCGCGCGGCCGTCACGTACCGCCGCCCACCGGCCCACCAGCTCGACGCCCATCGAGGCGAGCGCGTTGAGATCGAGCGTCGTCCGCTCAGGAGTCCCGACGAGCTGGGGCGAGGGCAGCCGCCGCGCCCGGGTGAGGTCCTCGACTTCGTCGTACCGCTGGTCCCACACGCCCGACGCGTCCATCCACCACAGCACATCGCGTCCGCGGTACGTGCGCGGCAGCCGCACGTGCTCCCCCACCGAGACAGTCACCGGCCGGCCCGACCGCCTCAGCTCGGCGGCCAGCTGCACGCCGGTCGCCGAGGCTCCCACGACGAGCACGCCGCCGTCGGGTAGCTGGGCAGGGTCGCGATAGTCGAACGGCGTCAGTTGCCCGACGGACGCCGGCACCCCCTCTCTCAACTGCGGCACCGATGGCCGATTGCAGGCGCCGCTCGCGATGAGCACGGTCCGGGAATGAATCTCGCCGTGGCTTGTGATCACCTGGTATCCATCGTCGGCGCGCCGCACCGACGTGACGTTCACGCCAGTCCGGACGGGAGCGCGCGAGACCTTGGCGAAGTGCTCGATGAACTCGGTCACTTCCCCCACCGTCATATAGCCGCCTGGATCCGGGCCTTCATAGTGAAGGCCCGGCAGACGGCTTTGCCAGTTGGGAGTGAGCAGCCGCAGGGAGTCCCAGCGTTCGCGCCGCCAGGAGTTAGCCACCTCTCCGCGCTCAAGGACGACGTGGTCGATCGACCGGTCGCTGAGGAAGTAGCTTGCGGCGAGGCCCGCGTGCCCCCCGCCGATGACGACCGTGGTCGTGCGCTCGATGGCTTGGCCCCTCAGTGCTTTTAGGAGCGCGCGCGTCGGCAGGCCGCCGCGCGGCCGCTCAGGCGACCTCGACGGTGACGTTCGTAGGATTCGTCAGCGCGTCGAAGACGGCGGAGCGCTTCTGGGACTGGGCGACCAGCGCCTCGATCTCCTGCCTCGACGCGTCCGCGTCGATGGTGAACGTCACCTTGATGTCGTTGTAGCCGTTGCGGACGTCGCTGTCGGCTCCGAGGATCCCGCGGATGTCATGCCCGCCCTCGACCGTGGACTCGACCGAGCGCAGCTGGATGCCGCGGTTCTCCGCGACGGACGCAATACCCCCCGTCAGGCAGCTCGCCAGGCCGACGAGGAGGTACTCGATCGGCGTGATGCCNNCCGCGAAGACCTCGGGGTGGTCAGCTTCGAATGTCCACTCTGCCTTGTGGTTCTGCTCCTCCCCGAGGCCGAAGAAGCTCTGGACCTTGATCGTGCTGTGGACGCCGCTCTGCCACTTGGCGGACGCGCGCCAGGTGAACTGAGCGGCCTCAGGCGCGCCCTTCAGCACTTCACGCGCGTCGAGCAGTGCCTGAACGTTGACTCCGTTGGTAACTGTCGTCATATCGCTACCTCCCTAGGATCTTCCCAAATTACCTATTTAGATGGTTGACAATACACTTGGCCATACCCGGATACCATAGCCCCCATGGCAGAGCCAGCCTCAACGCTCGCGGCCGGCTCGGTCGGCACGGTCGAAACGCAGTACCTCGACCTGCCGGAGCCGGTGCGGCTCGACTGCGCGCGCGAGCTGCACCCGGTTCGCGTGGCATACGAGACCTACGGTGCCCTCTCACCCCGGCGCGACAACGTCATCCTGGTGTGCCATGCGCTCAGCGGCGACGCCCATGCGGCGGGCTTCGCGAAGACGCCGCCCGACGAGAGCACGCGTGACGGGTTCGCGGCCGAGGCTCGCGACGGCGTGGGCCGCAGGGGGCTGGGCTGGTGGGACGGGATGATCGGCCCCGGCAAGGCGTTCGACACTGACCGCTTCTTCGTCGTCTCCACGAACCTGCTCGGCGGCTGCCGAGGGACGACAGGGCCGTCGTCGCTCGACCCGGCAACGGGCAAGCCGTACGGGCTGGACTTCCCGGTGGTCACTGTCGCGGACATGGTGCGGACCGAGCGCGCGTTCCTGAACGCAGTCGGTATCGAGCGGCTTGCGGCGGTAGCCGGCGGCTCGCTCGGCGGGATGCAGGCGTTCGAGTGGGCGATCCTGTTTCCTGATCAGGTCGATGCCGTCGTGTCGATCGCCAGCACGCACGCCCTCCACCCGCAGGGCGTGGCCTGGAACGCGATCGCGCGTGAGGCGATCATGCGCGACCCGGCCTGGCAAGGCGGCCACTACTACGGCACGGGCGCCGCGCCCGACGCCGGCATGGGCGTCGCGCGGATGGTCGGCCACGTCACGTACCTGTCCGCACTGGCGCTGGGGGACAAGTTCGGCCGGCGGCTGCAGTTCGCCGACGACATCCGCTACACGATCACCGAGCCGGAATTCGAAGTCGAGAGCTACCTGCGCCACCAGGCCGACTCGTTCGTCAAGCGCTTCGACGCCAACACCTATCTCTACACCTCGCGCGCGCTCACGTATTTCGATCTCGCGCGGCAGCACGGCAGCGGATCGCTCGCGCGGGCGCTCGAAGGCGTTTCGGCGCGCACGCTGCTGATCGCGTTCAGTTCCGACTGGTTGTACCCGCCCTCCGCATCAGGGGAGGTCGCCGACGCGCTCCGCGGTCTCGGCAAGCCAGTCGAGTTCCATATCATCGACGCGCCATACGGCCACGACTGCTTCCTTCTTGAGGAAGCCCGCCAGACGCCCATTATCCATAGCTTCCTGGCCGAAGGCGGGGCCGGCGAATGACGTCGAGGAAGAGGCCTTCATGACCGATAAGCTCTCGCGGGTCGAGACTGTGCCAATCGAGCAGGACCGCGCGTTCGGATTCGAGACACGGCAGCTGCACGCCGGGCAACGGCCCGACCCGAACACGGGCGCACGTGCGGTGCCGATCTTCCAGACGACCAGCTACGTGTTCGAGGACCCGGAGTCAGCGGCNNACCGTCGCGGTGTTCGAGGAGCGGGTAGCGAACCTCGAGGGCGGCGCTGGCGCGGTGGCGTTCGCCAGCGGGATCGCCGCACAGGCAGCCGCGCTGTTCACGCTGCTGCAGCCGGGCGACCACGTCGTCTCGTCCTCGGCGCTCTACGGCGGGACGGTGAACCAGCTCAAGCACCTGCTGCGCAAGATGGGCGTGGAGCTGACGTGGGTCGATCCCGACGATCCGGGCGCGTGGCGGCAGGCGGTCCGCGCCAACACGAAGGCATTCTTCGGCGAGACGATCGGCAACCCGGCCGGGAATGTGCTGGACATCGAGACGGTGGCGTCCATCGCGCACGAGCACGAGCTGCCGCTGGTCGTGGACAGCACGTTCGCGACGCCGTACCTGNNCGGTTTCCCGTGGTCGCGGATCCGTCGCCGGCCTACCATGGCCTGCAATTCCACGAGACGTTCGGGATGTACGGCTATCTGATGAAGCTCCGGGCCGAGACCCTGCGCGACCTGGGCGCGGCGCTCTCGCCCTTCAACGCCTTCCTGTTCCTGCAGGGGCTCGAGACACTGTCGCTACGGATGGAACGCCACGTCAGCAACGCGCTAGCGGTCGCGGCGTTCCTCCAGGCGCACGACCTGGCGTCGAACGTGACCTACCCCGGCCTGCCGGGGAGCCTGTACCGGCCCCTGGTGGAGAAGTACTTGCCGCGCGGAGCCGGCGCGGTGTTCTCGTTCGACTGCGCCGGTGGCCGGACCGGCGGACAGGACCTCATCCGCGGTGTGACGCTCTGGTCCCACCTGGCGAACGTCGGTGACGCGAAAAGCCTGATCATCCACCCGGCCAGCACGACGCACCGCCAGCTGAGCAACGACGAACTGCGGGCGGCCGGCGTCGGGCCGGGGACGGTGCGGCTGTCGGTCGGCACCGAGTCCGTCGAGGATCTGATGTGGGATCTGGAGCAGGGTTTCGCGCGCGTCGCCGCAACAGCGGGAGAGAAGGTAGCGACGGCATGATCGATCTCGGGCAGTACCAGGACTCGCTGACGATCCAGCGCGTGCTCCACACCGCCAGGACGATCGCGATCGTGGGCCTGTCGAACAACGAGCTGCGGGCCAGCTACTTCGTTGGTTACTACCTCAAGCGGCATGGCTACCGCGTCATCCCCGTGAATCCCCGCGAGACGGAGATCCTCGGAGAGACGTCCTACGCGAGCCTGCTGGACGTACCCGTGCCGGTGGATGTCGTGAACGTCTTCCGCGCGCCGGACGCCCTGCCGGGGATCGCGCGGGAGGCTGTGGCGATCCACGCCGGCGCCATCTGGTGCCAGTTCGGCGTGATCAACGCCGACGGCGCGCGGATCGCCGAAGATGGCGGCGTGACGGTGATCATGGACCGCTGTCTCAAGGTCGAGCACGCGCGCTACATGGGCCGGATGCACTGGCTCGGATTCAACACGCAGCGCGTCACCTCAGTCCGCGCCGGGTTCCAGTAGCTGAAGAGAGACGGTGAAAGGGCAGTCACACGTTCACGGTGGACGAGCCGTCTGCGCTCGGCGGCGGCGGCATAGCCCCGAACCCGAGACCGCGCAGCGCTACCAGGAACTCGCCGCCGTGGTCGACAAGCACTGCCCGGTGCTGGACCTGTTCCGCAACCCGGTGCCCGTGAGCGCACTCACCTCACCAGCCACGACTGGCACGGCGAATCATCGACCAGCTCCCGGTTGGCCCGCTTCAGGGGCACCACCTCGTTGTCGACGAACTTGATCGCCGCGTCGGCAATGCTCTGCCAGTGGCTGCGTGACACCTCAGTCGTGGGTGGTTCCCGGATGTGAAGGGCCGGAGCGGACGGAGTTCGTGACCGTCACGACAGGCCGCCGCGCGCGACGAGTTGCTGGGCGATGATGTTGCGTTGAATCTCGTTGGTACCTTCGCCGACGATCATCAGCGGCGCGTCCCGGAACAGTCGTTCCACATCGAACTCGGTGGAATAGCCGTAAGCGCCGTGGATGCGGATCGCGGTAAGCGCACTGCTCATGGCCACCTCGGACGCGAACAGCTTCGCCATCCCGGCCTCGAGGTCAGCCCGTCGGCCCTGATCGAACAGCTCTGCCGCCTGCAGCAGCAGCAAGCGGGCTGCCGTCACGCTGGTTGCCATGTCGGCGAGGTAGTTGCCGATCGACTGGTGTCGCCAGATGGGCTTGCCGAACGTGTGCCGTTCCTGAGAGTAGGCCAACGCGCGGTCGAAGGCGGCCCTGGCCACCCCCACCGCTCGCGCCGCTACCTGGATCCGGCCCACCTCCAGCCCCTTCATCATTTGCTGGAAGCCGGTTCCCGGCGCTCCGCCGAGTGCCGCCGACGCGGAGACGCGGCAGTCGTCGAAGACCACCTCGCAGCTCTCCACGCCATGGTAGCCAAGCTTGCCCAGCGGCTTTCCGATGGTGACCCCCGGGCCCTTTTCGACGATCAGCACAGTCATGCCACTGTGCGGGGGCGAGGCAGCTGGATCGGTCTTGCACAGCAAGGCGATCAGATCCGACCGCTCGGCGTTGCTGATCCAGGTCTTGGCTCCGTTGATGACGTACTCGTCACCGTTGAGCGTGGCCGTCGTCGTCATCGCCGACAGGTCCGAGCCTCCGCCGGCCTCAGTGAGGGCCATCGTGGCTCGAAGGGCACCAGTCGCCATCGTCGGCAGGTACTTTTCCTGCTGCTCCGGCGTGCCGAAGATCGACAGGAGTTTCGAAACGACGGTGTGACCGCCGATCGCGCCGCCGAGGCTCATCCAACCCCGGGACAGTTCCAGCGTCACCAGCGCCATGCACGCGGTGCTTACCGGGTACTCGGTGTAGGGGGAACACACCCCCAACCCGAACAGACCCAGGTCCTTCATCTGCTCGATCAGATCGGCCGGGTACTCGTCCGAGCGATCGAATGCCGACGCGACCGGAACGATGCGGTCGTCGGCAAAGCGGCGAACGACATCGACCAGTTCCTGCTCGCCGTCAGGTAGTGAGAACACGGTGGCTCCTTCCGGGCGGTGGCGTCTCGGTGGAAGGTCCATTAGCCAGCGCCCGCATGTCGAAGACGTTCATGCCTGATCGCTCGAAACGACTGATGGGACCGATCCGTTCGCCCGCGGACCGAATCCGCGGCGATAGATCATCACGGTGCGTTCGAAGCTGATGACCTCGGTTCCCGCCTGGTTGCGGCCGGTTGTCGAGACCACGACAATCCCCACGCTGGGGCGTGACTTGGATGGTCGGACCGAGAGCACTTCGGAGGCGGAGTAAATCGTGTCGCCCTCGAATACCGGATTGGACATCCGCACGGTGTCCCAACCGAGGTTCGCGAACACGTTGAACGACACGTCGAAAACGCTCTGACCGGTGACGATCGAGAGCAACAGCGTTGAATTGACCAGCGGTCGGCCGAACTCGGTGTGCGCGGCGTAGTTGTGATCGACATGCAAACTGGCCGAGTTCTGCGTCAAGAGCGTGAACCAGATGTTGTCGGCCGATGTGATCGTTCGCCCCATGGGGTGCTCGTATCGGTCCCCGACGACGAAGTCCTCGAGGTAGCGCCCGCCCCACATCGAAGCGGTGGGCGCGGTCACGGCACCCGCTCCAGGTCGAATTCGGCGCGGATGTCCGCCGTGTGCTCGCCAACCGCGGGCACGGCACCCATGCGAGCCTCGAACGAGGCGAATCGCACCGGTGGCCGTATGGCCCATACGGCCGACGAGGGTCCGGGCACGTGGGTCAGGCGAGGCTCGGCATCAGCCAGCAGGGCGTCCTTGAGGTCACCGACCGACCGCACCAACGCATACGGCACGTCGGCGGCGGTCAGCAGCGCGCAGAGATCGGCCACGGTGAGCGCCTCCAGGCGAGCCTGCACGAGCTCGTCCAGTTCGGTCCGGTGCGCAATGCGGGCGACGTTGGTGGCGAAGGACGGATCATCGGCGATGTCGTCAGCGCCCAGTACCCCGGCGCAGAAGCGCCGCCACTGGGACTCGTTCTGCACACCTATCGCGACTGTCCCGTCGGCGGCCCGGAAGGCGCCGTAGGGAGCGATCGTGGCGTGATGCAAACCGGTCCGGGACGGGGCCCGTCCGGTCTGCCAGGCATAGAAGGCCGGCTGGCTGAGCCACTCGGCCATGGCGTCGAACATCGCGACCGACAGTGCCTCGCCCCGGCCGGTCTCATCGCGCTTCTTGAGTGCGACCAGGATGCCGGCGAACGCGTACATTCCCGTGGCGATGTCGGCGATCGATACCCCGACCCGAGCGGGTTCATCCGGGGTGCCGGTGAGTGACGCGAGCCCGCTCTCGCACTGGATCAACAAGTCGTATGCCGTACGGGTCGCATCGGCCGAGCTGGCCGCATAGCCACGGATGTCGCACGCGACGAGCCTGGGGTTCGCGTCGCTGAGCTGCGCGGCGCCGAGCTGGTGGCGTTTGGCCGTCTCCGGCGACAGGTTGTGGACAAAGACGTCGGCTCGGGCGATCAACCGGCACAGGTCGGACCGGTCACCCTCGTCGGCCAGATCCAGGCAGATCGATTCCTTGCCCCGATTGAGCCAGGCGAAGTAGCTCGAGACATCGCCGAAGGCGGCGTCGTAGCGCCGCGCGAAGTCACCACCATCTCGCGGCTCGACCTTGATGACCCGCGCGCCGAGTTCGGCTAGCTGACGAGTCGCCAATGGCGCCGAGACGGCCTGCTCGACCGCGACGACGAGTAGCCCGTCGAGCGGAAGTTCACTAAGCGACAAGGACGCTTGGCCGGGCATCATCATCCGCCGTCTCGATCGAACGCCAAGAGCACCTCAGGCCCGCCGGGCAGGCCGCCCGATCGGGCCGTCTCGATCACGTCGGCGAAGTTCTCCTGGAGAACGCCGCGTCGCAACTTGCCGGTCGGGGTGAGCTCGCCGCGATCGAAGTCGAAGTTGCGGCGCAGGACGGCCACCGTGCGGATGGGCCGGCCGGTCAGGTCCTCGTTGATGGCCGCGACGTCGGACTCCAGCCGGTCGGTGGCCTGGTCGACCCGGAACGTCACCAGAGCGATCACCCCGCCGTCCTCCACCGGCAGGCAGAAGGCGTCCTGCAGGTAGGCCAGGCTGCGCAGCCGCGCCTCGACGGCCTCGGGCGCGTGCGCGGTCGCAGCTGGTCCGGCCGCGACGAACTGGGCCCGGCCCAGGATGCGTACCTCGCGATCGGGGTCGACCTCGACGAGATCGCCGGTCGGGTACCAACCGTCCTGCAGGGCGTCCGAGCGACCCCAGTATCCGGTGAACAGCCCGGGCCAGCGGATGAACAGCTCCCCGTTACGCACTTCATACCCGACCTCGGGCAGCAATCGACCCACGGCCTGCTGATCACCGGTGCTGAGGCCGGATCCGACGATGAGCATCTCGGCACTTGCGTAGATCTTGTGCAGCTCCACGCCTAGGCCGGCCAACCACGCTGCCGCGGCGGGCGCGATCGCATACCCCCCGGTGATGGCCCACCGCGTGTTGTGCAGTCCCAGTTCATGCCGCAGTTCATCGACGCTCAGTGTCTGGCCTGGCCGGTCCAGAGCGTTGACGCGCGCTTCCCACTGATAAGGCATCAGCCACATGTAGTGCGGCGAGAGATCCTTCACGTCCTCGTCGTAGGAGGTGCGCGATGCCGTGAAGTTCAGTCGCATTCCCGACAGCAAGTGGCTGACCGTCCCCACCACGGGTTCGGCCGGCGCGGCCAGGTTGAAGTTGGGGATGTGGTCATCGGCGGCGTCCGCCGGGAAGGCACGCAGGAAGGCGCGGGTCCCTTCGATCAGCGACGTGTGGGTGTGGGCGGCCAGCTTCGGTACCCCGGTCGAACCCGAAGTTCGGAACATGCTGGTCACATCGCCGGGCTTCAGCATCACGGCCGCCGCCGGCGACGCGGAACGGCCGTCGCTGACCAGCTGATCGAATGTCAGCACATCGACGTCCGGCGAACTGCGGTCGGTGCAGTCGTCCTCCCAGGACACGATGACCGCTGGCGCCTTCGTGTCGGCCAGGGCGAGCAGCTGCCCGACCTCGCGCGCGCCACGGACCACCGCTACCGTCGGCTGAGTGTCACCCACCACCTGCGCGACGTCCTCAGTTCCGCCGCCCGGCCACACGCTGACCGTCGCGGCGCCGAGCGTCCAGGCTGCGTACGTCGTCCAAAGCATCTCCAGGTCGATCTCGCCCAGCAACAACACGCGCGCGCCGTGGACGACGCCGCGGGCCCGCAGGCCGGCGGCGATCGCCGAGACCTGATCGCCTGCCTCGGTCCACGAGTACTCATGCCACCATCCATCGCGCCGACGACGCACCGCGACCGCCTCCGGGTTCTGGGCGATCCGCCAGGCGAGCAACTCCGCGAGCGTCCGGCCGTCGAACTCAGCTGACGGCGCCCCACCGGTCGTCGTCACGGAGCCGCCACCTCCCACTCCCGCTGATCGACCAAGACGCTGTCGGTACCGAGCTCGGGGACAATCGTCACCTCGTCCAGGCGCACGTGACAGACGTCGTGGAACACCTCACCTACCGAGGCCTCGAACCCCTCCGGAGGCGGACCCTTACCCGGCGTCACCCGCAACGTGAGGATGTCGCGGATACCTCCGTCGGTGGCCCGGCTGACAACCAGCGCCACCTCGACGTCGGCCGGCAGTGCTTGGCGCACACTGCGCACGTCCCGGGGGTAGACGAACACGCCTCGTACCTTCACGCCCTCACCGACGCGACCGAGCACACCGGCGATGCGATCGCTCGGGTCACCGCACCGACACGGCTCGTCCAACCACCGCGAAAGATCTCCGGTACCCAGCCGGGGCACGACGTACTCGTGGTCGAGCGGGGTCAACACGATTTCGCCCGCCTCGCCGACGGCAACCGGGGCTCGGGTGTCGCGGTCGACGATCTCCACGAGCATGCGCTCGGTGACGTGCATGCCTTCCTTCTCGGCGCACTCATACGCCGCCGGACCGAGGATCGACACTCCATAGAAGTCCCGCGAGTCGATGCCGAACTGCCTGTGCAATTCGCGTCGCACGCCCGGCGCGAACTCGCCCCCGACGATGGCCAGCCGCAGCGAGGTGTCCTTGCTCCCGGCATCGGTGAGCGTGCGCCACAGGAAGGTCGGGAACCCGAGCCAGACCGTAGGCCGCAGCCGAGTGAACAGTTCGAGCTGCAGGGCGCTGTTGCCCGGTCCGGCCGGCACCACGCACGCACCGAGACGCCGCAACCCCTCGTCGAACACGTGCGCCACCGTCGCGAGATGGTAGCCGAATGTGTTCACCACGACATCGCTGCTGGTCACACCCAGCCGACCGAACAGATCGGCCATCACGTCGGCTCCGTGGCGACCGGCATAGGCAACATCGACCTCGCCACCAGCGTGATAACCCAATCGGCCGAAATCGCTCAGGGGGATGGTCGCAAACCCGGCACGGTCTGGATATTCCTGCTGCCAGCGGGCCAGGTCACTGCGGGGCAGGATCGGCAGCCGGGCGAAATCCGCGGCTGGATCGGCCGACTGCGCGGACACGCCGGCCTCACCGAGGATCCGCTTACCCGCCGGGCTGGCGGCGACCCGATCCAGCAGGGCCCGCGCAGTTGACGCCGATGTCTCCCGTGGCACGTCGTCCCTCTCATTGCTTTTCTCGGTGCGTGTTGTGGTCATTCAGGCGGGCGCCCGTCGCGTCTCATTGCCATTGCCAGGACTATGAAGCGGTTGCGCCGGACAGGACGAACTGCGGAAGGACGGCGTCACCCACGTCCTCGAAGGCCACCTCGACCCGCGCGTCGATCGATATGTCCTCCGGCGCGCAGTCGATCACGTTGCCCATGACCCGCGGTCCCTCGTCCAGGTCCACCAGGGCGACCGTGTAGGGCACGTAAGGCTTGAACTCCTCGCTGGGTGCCCGCCCGATCGTGGTGAAGGTGAAGATCGTTCCGCGGCCCGGGCTCTCGACCCATTCCACGCCGTCGCTGGCGCAGTTCCAGCAGATCGGCCCCGGCGGATACCGAAATGTTTGGCAATTCGTGCACTGCTGCAGCAGGTAGCGACCTTTGGCGCACTCGTCCCAGAAATGCTGCGCGGCAGAGCTGGTGATTACTGGTTTACGGCCACTCATCGCCTATTCCCTTCCCAAGACGTTTACTTGCCATGCGTAGAAGCCGCCCTCGCCAAGGCACAGGGCGGTCTTGGCGTCAGGCACCTGCCGATCGCCGCACTCGCCCCGCAACTGACGGATCGCTTCGACCATCTGGATCATCGAGGCGGACGGGCCGGGGTGGGCGCAGGCGAGCAGGCCGCCGTGGGTGTTGATCGGGAACGATCCCCCGGGCTCGATCTTGCCGTCACTGACGAACTCGCCGCCCTCGCCCGGCTCGCAGAAGCCCATGTTCTCCAGCTCCACCACGACCGAGATCGTGGCCGGGTCGTACGGGTACACGATGTCCAGCTCGTCGCGAGCGAGGCCGCTCATCGCCAGGGCCTGGTCGGTCGCCTTGCGCAGGCCGGGCATCTTGGTCAGATATTTGTTGAACATCAGGTTCTGGCTGTCGACGCACTCGCCGAATCCCATGACCCTGACCGGGACGTTGGGACCGTCGTGGGCTCGTTCGGGCAGCGTCACCACGGCGGCCGCCGCCCCGTCCGACACCAGGGACATGTCGAACATGCGCATCGGGGAGGAGATCATCTTCGAGGAGGTGACGTCCTCGACGGTGATCGGGGTTCGCATCCCGGCCTCGGGGTTGAGCGCGGCCCACTTGCGGGCCGAGACGGCGATGGTGGCGAGCTGCTCGGACGTGGTGCCGTACTCGTGCATGTGCCGCTGCGCGATCATGCCGAAGTTCGAGGGCAGGAGCGGGCCGAACGGGTACTCCCACTCGGAGTTGTTGGCAGTCTTCGCGAAGACCTCGACGACTCCCCCGCGGGTGAGCCGCGAATTGAGGTTCTCCGACGCCACGCAGAGCACGTTGGTGGCCAGGCCGGCCTGGATGGCCATGCTCGCCCACATGAAGTGCTCGGAGATCGGGGTGCCGCCGTACGGGATCATCTTGGCCCAGGCCGGCTTAATGCCGAGGGTCTGCGCGAGGTAGGCCGCCGAGGTCAGGACGCGTTCGGGCGGCCACACCGACGTAATGAACACGACGCCGTCGATGTCCCGGAACGTCATCCCGGCGTCCTTGACGGCCCGTGCGGAAACCACCTGGGCCAGGCCCCAGTAGTCTGTCGGATCTTCCAGCGCGTCGACGCCGGCCGTCGCGGCGCCGACGATCGCAGGCTTGTCTTTCACGGCGTACCACCTTCTGAGTTCCTCGATGTCACAATGGTGAATTCAGTGCGCGGCATCGCGCCGCTCCAGGAATGCCTTGAGATCGCCGGTGTTCGCCGGCGAGATGATCTGCTGGTACTCGTCCGTTGCGTGACCGACTTGATGGATCATAAAGTGTGAATGCCAGGAGGCGAGCTGCCCCATGGTCTGCAGGGTGGCGTTGAAGCTCTCCTTGGTCAGCCGCGCAGCCATGGGCGGGAGCTTGCTGATCCGCTCGGCCAGGTGGTCGACCTCGCGATCGAGGTCCTCGTCGGGATAGACGCGATTGGCCAGTCCCAGGTGCTTGGCGTCTTCGGCTGTGAGCACGTCGCCGAGGAACAGCATCTCCTTGGCCTTGCGCACGCCAACCTCCCACGGTTCGACGAACACCTCCACTCCGATCGCGCCCATGCGTACGACGGGATTGGAGAACTTGGCCGATTCGCCGGCGATGATCAGATCGCACATGCAGGCCAACATCAGGCCGGCCGCGATGCAGTGACCGTGGACCTGCGCGATCGTGGGCTTCGGGCAGTTGCGGATCGCCAGGCACTTGTCAAAGTAGCTGGTGCGTTCGTGATGCAGCCGACCCTCGGTCGTCTTGCGGAGTTCGGCGATGTCGGCTTCGGACGTCCCCCCGACCGTGCGGCTCAGATCGTGCCCGGAGGAGAAGCTGCGCCCCCGGCCCGCCAGCACGATCACCCGCACGTCATCGTCGGCCGTCGCCTCGGCGAACGCCGCATCGAGGGCGTAGATCATCTCCTCGTTCTGGGCGTTGTGCTGCTTGGGCCGGTTGAGCCAAATCCGCGCGACGTTGCCGCGGCGTTCGGTCTCGATAGTGCTCACGGCTAGCCCGCCGATCCGGCGGCCGGGTCGGGTCCGAAGAAGTGTGTGTCCTCGTCCCACCCGGGGTAGCCGACAAAGACGTGCTCGTGCATGAGCACCGATCCGAGCTGCTCGCGCGCCAGGTCACCTCGAACGCTCTGAACCTTGTACTGGACCACGCGGGTCCTCCTGTCTGCTTCGGCAGCTCACCATGGCGAGCGGCGAGGGTCGGTCATTGCAAGTCCGTCGCCCAGTCGGGGATCAACCGGAAGTAAGCGCTGTCGTGCGCGGCGTCCAGCCCGGTGTAGGTCGGCCGCAGGCCGATCACGTCGCTTCCGCGCCGGGCGACCGATACGAACTCCTTGCTCTCCAGCGTGTCGACCGCTTCGGCGAAGTCGGCGGAATCGACATCGACGGCCGGCAGCCGGCGTCGCAGGTCCGGGAGGGTCATGTGCAGCCCGGGGTGCAGACGGTAGGTCTCGGCCAGCAACCGCAGGATGGTGTCAGTCAGGCTGTTCGATGTCGGCTCGGCGGTTATCGGCGTGAGCGTCGGCGGCAGGATGGCCATCGGTTCCTCGGCGAGGATCTCGACGAAGCGCTTCTCGCCGAGCCGGAAGATCAGCCCCCGGAGCACGTCGTTGCTCCCGGCACCGACTTGGTACAGCCGCAGGTCCTGCATGATCTGGAAGACCGGGTAGTGGCGCGAGTAACCGTCGGCGCCCATAAGCTCCAAGGCGGTCGACGCACCGCGCAGGGCCGTCTCGGCAGCCAGCAACTTGGCTGCGCTCGCCTCGAGACCTGAGCCTTCGGCGCCGGTGTCGAGAAGGTGGGCGGCATGGTAGGCCGTGGTGCGCACCGAGATCCCCTCGGCCAGGGCCGTGCCCATCCGCGCGCGGATGGTGGCCAGCCGGTCGAGGCTCGTGCCGAACTGCCACCGCCGGCGCAGCCACTGCCACGACGTGGCCAGCGACTCGCCCATCATGCCGATGCACTTGCAGGCGACGGCAACGCGTTCGACGTTCAGGCCCCCGGTCATGACGGACCACCCGTCTCCCGGGGCGCCCAGCATCGCGTCCTCGGTGAGGAACACGTCGTCGAAGTGCAGAACCCCGTTGCGCAGGTACTGGCTCCCGCCGAGGTCGTAGAGCCGCTCGACGTTCAGGCGGGGCGAGTCGGCCGGCACGAGGAACGCCGAGAGGTGAGTGCGCTTCTTGACCGAGGCCGGGTCGGTCGAAGTCGCGGCGTACACCAAGTAGACGTCGGCCAGCCCAGTATGCGTGATGTATCGCTTACGTCCGTTGAGCAGGTAGCCGCCCGGCGTGGGCCGGGCGAACGTGGCGATCCCGCCGGCGTCCGACCCGGCGTACGGCTCGGTGACAGCAACGGCGCCGAGGGTTGTCCCGGCCGCCAGACCGGGCAGCCAGCGCTGCTTCTGGTCCTCGGTGCCGTGGGTGGCGATGTGGAAGGCGCAGCCCACGCCGAAGGCCATCGTCGCGCCCGGGATGCGGCCGAGCGCCTCCATGATGATCGACAGTCGGGTCGCATCGCCGGTCCCGGGCGACATGCCGCCGTAGGCCTGGGGTATCACCGCGCCGAAGTAGCCGCGCCGGCCCAACTCGGCGATGGTGTCGCGAGGCACGTCATGCGACCACATTGCGGCCATGTTGCGCTCTCGCATCGAGTCCGCGAACGCATTCACCTCGACGGCGAGCGCCCTTTCTTCCGGGCTCCACCAGTCGAAGGTCGTTCTGTGCAGCATTCCCGATTCTCCTTGCGTCGTCGTGCGTCGTGCGGAAGTGCGGTCCGGCCGCCGGTGGTCAGCTCCCCGGGGGGAGGGGCGGATACCACCAGGGCGTCTAGCTCGGCCTCGGCAGGGGTGACCGGGTTGGCCATGAACCGCACGTCCGATCGCCCTTCGGTGTTCGACCCGCCGAGCCGAACATGACCACGCTGCCGAATTGCGGATCGCGCTGGGCGCCGATGATCATCTCCATGCCGATGCCACCCCGGTGCCCAGCACGCCGAGCCCGCCGGCCTTGGACACCTCGGCGACGACCCGCGCGGAGTTCGAGAACGCGATGACCGGATAGCGGATGGAGATCACACCGACTCCTTGTCACACTGGTCGGAACCTCGGTCACCGAGGTGACCCGGGCGGTCCGGAAAGCGGCCCACCAGGCTCACTTGAGTATCACCGATCAAAAATCAAGAGTCAACACACCCGCGACGGCGCCCAATCGACGAGCGTGGCTCGACCCACCGAGCGGAAGCGAGCCTCCACCTCGGTACCGATCAGGCCAGGCAGGCGTCGCGGCCGGGCCTCTGCCATCGGTCGCACCCGAGGCAGTGCTGCACCCCGAGCCGACCCTCCGCGGTCCCGTGCCAGTACCTGCGACCTCAGCGACGCCCGACCTGGGCTCGCCGAGGTCGAGTCGTTCTTCATCGGTCAGTGGCGGGGGCGTTCCGAGGCGTGCGCCCGGCCGGTGATATCGGCAGATCGTGGCCGGCTGCGAGCAGCGGCTCGCTGAGCTGGCCGCCCTAATCTAGTCGCTGCTCTAGTCGCTGCCTTCGCCCGCGGCCGGCCGCCGACCCGCCGCCCGGCGGTTGTCCCACCCCCGGATCGGCCCGACCGGCGTCAAGGTCACCAGGCTGCGCGGTCGGCGTGCGTAGAACTCCTGGCTGGCCGGCGGCATCTGCTTCCACCGGGTGAAGCGCCCGCCGTACTTCGCGGCCATCTCGGCCTCGAACCATTCGTCGAGCGCCGACGTCATCGACTGGACGGTGGCGCGGCAGGTCAGGTAGGCCGCCACGAAGTCCGACCATCTCGTCCCGCCCTCGACGACGAAGCTCGCCCGTGAGTCGCGCTGAAGCCGCCTGACCTTGGCGCCGAAGGTTCGCACGTAGATGCGGTCCCCGGCCGTCACGAACCAGACCGGCACGCTGATCGGCCAGCCGTCGGCCCGCAGCGTGGTGAGAATCGCGGTCTGGCCGCCCGCCACCACCTCCCAAGCTTCGGCGTTGGTGAGGCGGACCGAGCCGGTCACCGACCGCTCGAGCGGCCGGTGACCGCGCGCGAAGCGGGGCACAGGGCCCGACACTTCAGCTGCTGCTGATCGTGGTCGGAGCCATGGTCATGCACCTGCAGCGGCCCCTCTGGCGGCCGCGCACCCTGGCCGAGGGCTACCCGCAGTGCCCCCTATCTTGTCAGTGACGAAGTCCCGGATCAGGTCGGCCAGATCTCGCGGCGCGTCGCCTTGCACGGTATGACCTGCCCGCTCGACCGTACAGACGCGGGCATCGCGGGCCTGCGATACGAGGCGCTCAGCGGTCTCGGCTGCGACCACCCGGCTGCGCTCGCCCCGCACGAGCAAGATGGGGCATGAGATGGCCGCAACGCAGGCCCAGAGTTCCTCGTCGGCTGGCCGAATCCCTTCGGCGGCGAAGTGGCTAGGATCGTATTTCCAGGCCAGCGTCCCGTCTGGAAGTTCCTGGATGTTGTGTACCAGGCTCCCGGCCAGCAAGTCCTTGCGCCGCCGGGGCGCGAAACGGAGCACATGCTCGAGCAGTTCATCCGCCGAGTTGAACCCCTGCCGGGACCGGATGAAGTCGCGGACCCTCCCGGTCGCCTGCTTGTTCATGGTGGGGGCGATGTCGACCAGAACCAGGCCAGCGATCGCCTCGGGGTGGGCCGACGCGACTAGCAGCGCCGCGAGACCGCCGAGCGAGTGGCCGACCAGGACCACCGGTCCCAGGCGGCGGGCCGCGATGAACCTGGCGATGTCCTCGGCATGGTGGGTCAGGGTGTAGTCCCGGCTAGGGGACCAATCGCTTTCGCCGTGGCCGCGCAGGTCAAGTGCTGTGCAGCGGAAGCTGTCCCGGAGGAACATGCACGCTGCGTCCCATGTGCGTGCCTGCAGTGCACCGCCGTGCAGGAAGAGCACGTTCACGGCGGCCTGCGGGCTCAGCCACTCGACGTAATGCAGGTTGAGATCGCCGACACTGACGTAGCCGCGACTGGGCATGATCACTCGCTGATGGTCGAGGCCCGTGACGAGGGCCAGGCGCTGCAAGTGCTCCCACTCTCGCCTGAACGCGCCTGCCTGCTGGAACGGCGGGGGCCAGGACGGCTGGGACCCCCCGATGATCTGCGGGTCGTTCATGCCCGGCCGCCCATCTGCTCGTCACGTCGCTCGATCACGTTATCAGATCAAAAATCACAAGCCAGCGAGTGGCAGGTTGCTGCGTCGCGCGGGCGACAAGCCGGACAAACAGGGAGTCTCCGCCCCCCGGCCCTCAGCCCGGAGCATGCTTGACATCTGATTTTTGATCTACTAGCGTCTTGGCGAGCGTACGACGAGACCGCTCGTCGCGGGACAGAATGTTGGGTGAGCATTGGCGGACTTCAGCATTCCATCCGACTGGCAGCAGCTGATCGAGACAACTCTGGCCTTCTGTGACCGGGAAGTCGTCCCGCTCGAGAATGAAAACCGGGAGCTACTCGAGAATGAACGGTTTCGCTTTGACGAGCGTGGCAAGCTGCGCCTGGAGGTGCTTGAGCTAAAGCGGCAGATCCGGCGGAAATCCGCCGAGGCTGGTCTTTACACATTGTTCGGGGATCCCCGCCTGGGCGGCGAGGATCTGGGTTTCGAGCCGATGGCCCTCGTCTTCGAGGCGCTCTTCGAGTACGCAGGGCCTGGGCGCACCTTGATCGAGGACGTGGTGTACCCGTCGGTGCTGACCAACGGCCTGTCGCCGGTGCTCAACGAAATGTCGGAGGAATTGCGGTCCGCGCATCTCGCCGACATTGCGTGCGGCGAGGTGACCCTGTGCTTCGCCCTGACCGAGGCTGACGCCGGGTCTGACATCTGGAACATGCGAACGCGCGCGGAACGCGTTCCCGGCGGGTGGCGGCTGAACGGGTCGAAGCAGTGGATCACCAACGCGCCGTATGCGGACTACTGCATGGTCTTCGCCGTCACTAACCCCGAGCTGCACCGGCAGCGCAAGCCCGGGGGGGTCACCGCCTTCTGGGTGCCCGCCCGCCAGGCTGGAGTGTCGCGGGACACCGTGCTGCCCATCGTCGGCCATATCGGCGGCGATCTTGGCCTGCTGACGTTCGACGACGTCGAGGTGCCGGACGCGTGGGTACTTGGCGACGTGGGACAGGGCCTCCGGCTCGCCCTGCAGGCGATCAACAAGGGCCGGATCGCGATCGGCGCAAAGTGCCTCGGCCTGGCCGAATGGGCACTGCAGCGCGCCGCGGAGTACGCCGCGCACCGCACCACCTTCGGCACCCGGATCGGTGAGCACGGTCAGGTCCAGGCAATGCTGGCCGACTGTGCGACGGACATCTACGCGCTCAAGACGATGCTGGCTCACCTGGCATGGAAACTCGATTCGGGCCGGGGCGGGGCAGCGATCAAGGAGACCTCGATTGTCAAGGTGTTCGGCAGCGAGATGGCCTGCCGGGTGTTCGACCGCTGCATGCAGATCCTCGGCGCGTCGGGGCTGTCGAACGAGATCCGGCTCGAGGAAGGCCTGCGATGGTCACGCAGCATGCGCATTCCCGACGGCACGAGCGAGATCCAGCGCAAGACGATCGCGACCCAGCTTCTTCGCGGCGACATGAAGTTCTGATGGCGGTGAAGTGAGCGCGCCCCGTGGTCTGGCCGTGAAAGCGCGGTGGTGTTGTGCCGCTCCAGTCGGGACATTATGAGGTGGGAATGGTGTCGGAACGATTCAGCAACCGCGTCACGGAGATGTTCCGGATTCAGCATCCGATCTTCGCCTTTTCGAACGAGCCGCGGGTAGTCGCGGCGGTTTCCCGGTCCGGCGGCCTGGGCGTGCTGGGCACTGGCACCTGCTCGTCCGAGGAACTGGACAGGCGGCTGGACTGGCTGGACACCGAGGTCCCCGGACGGTACGGGATCGACATCCTGTTTCCGGTAATCACCGAGGAACTGGACGTCGGCGAGATCGAGCGGCAGATCCCAGCCTCGCATCGGGAGTTTGTCGACAAGATCGTCACTCAGCTGGGCATCGGCGCGCTCTCGGACGAGGGCCGCCGGCTGTACGGCGAAGGGCACCTCCTGACCAACCGCTGGGCGGCCGAACTCGCGTCGGTGGCCCTTGCGCACCGCATCTGCGCCTTCGCCACGGCCCTCGGGCCAGTGCCCGGTGACATCTTCTCGGCGTTGCGCGAGCGGGACATCAAGGTCATCGGGATGACCGGGTCACCCGGGCAGGCGCGGCGGCAGTTGGCCGCGGGAGCCGACGTCATCGTCGCCCAGGGCACCGAGGCGGCCGGGCATGTCTCCGACATCACGACGATGGTGCTGGTGCCGCAGGTGGTCGACGCCGTGTCGCCGACGCCGGTACTCGCGGCAGGAGGCATCGCCAGCGGCAGGCAGATGGCCGCCAGCCTGGCCCTGGGCGCGGAGGGTGTCTGGACCGGATCCATGTGGCTGCTCAGCCAGGAGCACGGGCTGGACGCGGTCCTCCGTGACCGGCTGCTGGCGGCGTCATCCCGGGACACCGTCCGGACCGGCGCGCTCACCGGCAAGCCGGTGCGGATGCTGAGGAACAAGTGGTACGACCTGTGGGAATCGGACGCGGCGCCGGCGCCTCTGCCAGCCCCGCTGCAGGGAATACTGGTGCGCCCGGCGCTCAGCGCCGCGCTCGAGCACCACGTCGGCGACGCGATGGGGACGCCGGCCGGGCAGGTCGTCGGGATGATGAACAGCGTCCGGCCCGTGGCCGAGATGATCGAGTCGATGACGGCGGAGTGCCTGACGGCCCTGGACGTGGCAGGCCGGCAAGCAGCCCGGGAGCCCGGGAAGATATCGCGGTGACCAACCGGCCAAGCCACGGCGGGGAAAAAGGGCAGACGCTTGACTCGCTGCTGCGGGCGAAGAGCGTCGTGGTGATCGGCGCGTCGGACGATCCTGAGAAGGTGGGCGGCCGGGCGCTGCTGTTCCTGCTGAAACACGAGTACGCCGGCGCCATATCGGTGGTCAACCCGAACCGGAAGGAAATTCGCGGGCTGCCGGTGGCGGCGAGCATTCACGACATCCCCGAGAACATCGATCTCGCCCTTATCTGCCTGCCCGCGGCGGCCTGCCCGGACGCCCTGGAGCAATGCGGCGAGCGGGGCGTGAAGGCTGCGGTGGTTTTCAGCGGCGGCTTCTCCGAAGTGGGTGCGGAAGGCGAGGAACTCGAGGAACGGCTGGTCGCCACCGCGCGGAAGTGGGACATCACGCTGTGCGGGCCGAACACCGTCGGTTTCGTGAACCTCGGGATGAACCTGCCGGCCACCTTCGCGGCACCGCTGGCCGACCTGCCCGCCACGCACGACGGCACGATCTCGTTCATTGCGCAAAGCGGAGCCTTCGGCACCTTTCTGTACAGCTGGGCCATGGGCCGCCAGCTACCGCTGCGGCACTTCGTGTCGATCGGCAACGCCCCGCTTCTGGGCATCAGCGAAATCACCGCAGATCTCATCGCCGATGACAAGGTCCGCGCCCTGGGTGTGCATATGGAGGGAATCAAGGACGGGAACCGGCTGGTGCCGATTCTCCGCGAGGCGCTCCGGGCGGCCAAGCCGATCTGCATCCTCAAGACCGGCCACACCGACGTCGGGCAGCGGGCCGTTACCACCCACACCGGGGCGCTGGCGGGGGCGGACGAGGTCTACACCGGCGCGTTCGACCAGACAGGCGTGGTCCGGGTGCAGGACGCCCTGCAGATGCTCGATTTCCTCGACCTGGCCAACCAGATGCGCGCGGTGCCGGCAGGATCGAGGGTCGGACTCATCAGTACCTCCGGTGGGGTGGGCGTGTGGGCCGCGGACATCCTGGCCGAGACGGGCGCCAGCGTGCCGGAGTTCTCCGACCAGACCAGGAGCAGGCTGGCGCAGACCCTTCCGGCCTTCGGATCGTCACACAATCCCATCGACATGACCGGCCAGATCCTCAGCCACCCGCAGATGGTCGGGGAGTGCCTCGCCGCCGTCCTCGATGATCCCGGAATCGACGTCGCCCTGCTGATATTCGCCTACCAGCACCTGAACGGCTCCCGGATAGCGGCGGACATCATCGCCGCCGCGCAGGCATCGGCCAAGCCGACGATGGTCGTGTGGATGTTCGCCCTGGAAGAGCCTTACCGCAGTCTCCGGCAGGCCGGCCTGCCGGTGTTCGAGGACCCTTCGCGAGCCGTTCCTGCGCTGGCTCGCTACTTGCGCTGGGGTGCCGCTCACACCGTATCGGGCCAGGCTGACGGGGTCCCGGGGGACGAGCCGGTCGAGCCGCTGCCCCGGCCGAGCGGCCTGGATGAATCGGGTGTCGTGTCCGAAGCCGTGGCTAAATCCATCCTCGCGGAGTTCGGCGTCGATCCCCCGCCGGGCGGCGTCGCGTCGTCGCGGGCGGAGGCCGAGCGGATCGCGGCGCAGGTCGGCTACCCGGTGGTGCTCAAGGGCCTGCTGCCGGGAGCGATCCACAAGTCGGAACTCGGGCTGGTGGTCCTCGACGTCCGCTCCGCGGCCCAGCTGCGCCGGGAATTCGCCGCCCTCCGGGCCAGGACGCTCGCACTAGGCGGGCCGGTTTCGGGCACACCGGTGCTGGTCGAGGCGTTCACTCCCGCCGCCCACGAATTCATACTCGGCGCCAGGACCGACCCGTCCTTCGGGAAGGTGATCATGCTGGGCTCGGGCGGGACCGCTGCCGAGGTCATCCGTGACGTATGTGTCCGCACGCTGCCGCTGTCGCCGCACGACATCGGCAGCCTGATCCGCGGCACGCGCGCGGGGCAGTATCTGGCCGCCCACCGCGGCGATGAGCTGATGCCGGCGCTGGCCGATGCCATCGGCGCGTTGGAGCGGCTGGTGGCCGCGACCGCAGAATGGGCGGAATCGATCGAGATCAACCCGCTCGCGTTCCGACGTGAGGGCGGCGGCCTGGTGGCCCTGGACGCGGTCATCGTGGCCAGCCCGGTGGGTGGCTCGGACCTGGCCGGGCCGGTCCAGCCGGACCAGGGCGGATCACCGTGAACACCGAGTTTCCCTGGTGGACCGACGCGCAGCGCACGCTCGCCGGCGAGGCCCGCCGGCTGGCGTCGACGCTGGCCCTGCGCAGTCTCGCGGTGTATGCGTCGCGGGAACTGCCGCGGGACGCGCTCTCCGAGATCGCCCGGCACCGCTACTTCGGCACGGTGATACCGAAGAAGCACGGAGGAAGTGCGCCCATGTTCGAACTAAGGCTTTGACTCTGGATTTTTGATCTAGTATCGTTGATGGTGTCACGAACTGCGCAGCTAGCCGGGAGCTAGCGCTCACAGAAATGAGTGACCGTGCCGGATGACCACGATGTTCAGACAGTCCTGGGCAAGGTGCCCGTTAAAGCTCTCGGCCGGACGCTGCTGCATGAGCACGTGCTGCTCGGATACCCGGGGTGGGAAGAGGACAGCCTCTACGAGCCCGATTACCCGGCTCTGCTGAGCCGCATCGCGGGATCGCTGCGCGAACTGCACGAACGCGGCTTTGGCTGCCTAGTGGACGTTACCCCCATCGAGATGGGCCGGAACCCGGCATTCCTGCGCCAGCTGGCGGAGCAGGTAGAGATCCATATCGTCGCCGCCACAGGCTTCTACCACGGCGGTGTGGGTCTACATCCCTATTGGCGGATGAAGCAAATCGACGACCTGGCTGAGGTACTCATCCACGAGATCGAGGACGGGGTCAGGGACACCGGGGTCAAAGCCGGGATCATCAAGGCCGCGACGAGGGTGGAGCGGATCGTGCCCAACGAGGAGCGGGCGCTGCGAGCGATAGCCCGGGCCGCCGTTGCGACGGGCGTGAACGTCACGACGCACACCGAGGAGGGAAAGCTCGGTCACGAGCAGCTGGACATCTTCGAGTCGGAAGGGCTGCCGAGCGGCCGGGTGATCGTCGGTCACATGGACAACGTGATGGACCTGGCCGCGCACAGCAGCCTGCTCGACCGCGGTGCTTTCATCGGTTTCGATCAGATCGGCTATGAGTTCCGGATGACCGATGCCGCACGGATCGGCGGCATCGCAGCGCTGGTCGAGCGCGGATACGCGTCCGGGCTCATCCTTTCCCACGACCGGGTGGGGAATTGGATGGGACGCCTCACCCCATTCCTGCAGCAGTTCGCGGACCAGGTCGAGAAAACAGGGTTCAACCACCTCACCGACGTCTTCCTGCCGCAGCTCCTCGCCGCGGGCGTCACCGAGCAGGCGATTGACCAGATGCTCGTGGGCAACCCGGCGCGGTACTTCTCCGGCCAGGGCCCGTCGCCGAGGACCGAAGGGGCGACCCGATGACGGCGTATTCAACTATCGAATACAAAATATCAGATCAAATCACCCGAATATGGATGAATTGGCCTGAAGTACACAATGCTCAGAGCGATCACATGCTGGCTGACCTAGACGCGAGCCGGGCGCTGTGCCTCGGTGAAGGCGGCTTCCATTCGTGGCAGGTGACCGTGCCAGGACGTGATGACGATGCAGGTAGGGCGCCGGTGATCTCCGGTTCCTGGATAGAGTCGCCCGGCTCTGGGAGGGCCCGTACCTTCGCCGTGGTGGAGCGGGCACCGGCGCCCGCATTAATGCTTTCACGCCGTACGTCGTGGCTCTGGTAGATCTAGGCGAAGGCGTGCGGTAATGGGAAACATCATTGGCTGCGCGGCCGACGAGACCGAGGTAGGGCTGCCGGTAAAAGTGACGTTTCAGGAGGTCGAGCCACATGTTGTACTTCCCCAGTTCACGCCCGCGGGACCGGGCGGGTGACCAACCCAGGAGCGATGTGCGCTCGGCGCGCGCGGCCACGACCGGCAGTGATCTGGCATGAATGCCCTGCGGAAACCTCAGGCCAGGCCGAAGCTGGGCGAGGAAGTAGCCAGGTCGCTGCGGGACGCGCTAATGGCCGGGGCCTACCCGCACGGCAACCGGATGGGCGTTGAGGAGCTGGCCGAGCAGCTCCAGGTCTCGACCATGCCGGTCCGCGAGGCGCTGATCACCCTGGCCAACGAGGGTCTTCTCGAGGTGCTCCCGCGACGCGGGTTCCGGGTCGCGAACATCGGCCTGCAGGACATCGAGGATGTGTTCAAGGTGCACGCCTTCCTGGCCGGGCTGCTGGCGGAGCGGGCAGCGCAATTGATCACCGCCGAGGAACTGACCGAGTTGAAGAGGCTGGAGGCACAGATCGACGAGTGGAGTTCCAGCGCGGGCTTCACGCAGGAAATCGAGGAGGCCAACTTCCAGTTTCACCGGATCATCAACAAGGCGGCGGACTCCAAGCGGCTCGAATGGTTCCTCCGCGCCGCCACGCGGTTCGTGCCACGGCGCTTCTACGAAGCCGTCCCAGGCTGGATAGAGGAGACCGTGGGTCAGCATCCGACGATCATGACGGCGCTGGAAACCCGGGATGCGGAGGAAGCGAAACGGCTGATGGAGCTGCACGTCACAGACGCTGGCCTACTGGTGATCAGCCACCTGGAGTCGGAGGGCTGGACGAGGAACCTGCAGGCCTCCTGAGCGTGCCCCGGCCGGATCGGCTGGACCGTGGGCACAGGCCGCGACGCAGATCCGAAAGGGGCATATGGTGAGATCCGAGTCGGTGCTAACACCCGACTGGACCAGGCCTGCCCGGCGCGCATGGCATTCACCGGCCGGACGGCAGGTGCTGACCGAGGCAGGACTGACCCCGGCCAAGGTCCTTTCCGGGTCCGGCTTCGGCGCGTCCGGGAACTCACTGTCCGCTGATCGGGACGAGCTGACAGCGACGGGCAGGATCCGCCTCGCGAAAGCCATCGAACATTACCGGCACCTCATCGGCGAGCTAGCCGGATCCGTAGCGTCCGGCCGTCCGGACGTGGGCCGGCCGGTGCCGCCATTGAACGGTGCGTGGCCCCGGCGAGCCCCACCCGGGCTGAGACAAACCGCACCGCCCACGGCTGCCCGCACCCAGACCAGATCGGGGGAGACATGCCCGAGTTGACCGACGAGGAAACGGTGATCGTGGCCACAGTCCGCCGCTTCGCCGACGAGCAGGTGCGCCCAGCCGCTCGCGACCTCGAGCAATCGGACGAATACCCCGGTGATCTCATCGAGCGGATGAAGGAGATGGGGATCTTCGGCCTGGTGGTGCCGGAGTCATTCGGCGGTTCAAAGGTCTCCACCCCGTGTTTCGCGCTCGTCACCGAGGAGCTGGCGCGTGGCTGGATGAGCCTGGCTGGAGCGGTGGGCGGCCATTCCGTGGTCTGCGAGATCATCGCGAGATTCGGCACCCCTGAGCAGCAGTCCGCCTACCTCCCGCTGCTCGCCACCGGGGAGATGCGCGCCGCGATGGCCCTGACCGAGCCGGAAGGTGGCTCGGACATGGCCGGAATACGGACCGTTGCCAAGGCGGTCGATGATGGCTACGTCCTGTCCGGCGCCAAGACCTGGATCACCAACGGACGGCGGGCACAGCTCGTCGCGGTGCTCTGCAAGACCGATACGTCCGCTATCCCCGCGCACTCGGGGATCAGCGTCATGCTGGTCGAGCAGGGACATGGCATCGAGGTCTCCCGCGATCTGGGGAAGCTCGGCTACAAGGGAGTCGAGACCAGCGAGTTGCAGTTCAGTGACGTCCGCCTCCCGTCGACCGCCTTGCTCGGCGGGGTTGGGGGCAAGGGCTTCGGCCAGATGATGAAGGGCCTTGAGCTGGGCCGGATACAGGTCGCGGCCCGCGCGGTCGGGGTCGCCCGGGCTGCCTTCGAAGACTCACTGGAGTACGCGCAAATCCGGAAGACCTTCGGCAAGTACATCTGGGAGCACCAGTTCATCGGCGGCTACCTGGCCGACATGGCTACGAAGCTCTCGGCGGCCCGACTGCTCGTGCTGGACGCGGCCGAGCGGCTGGACCGTGGCGGGCGCTGCGACCTGGAGGCCGGCATGGCGAAGCTGTTCGCGTCCGAAGTCGCGATGGAGATCACGATGGATGCGATGCGGATCCACGGCGCCTACGGCTACTCAACGGAGTTCGACATCGAACGGTACTTCCGCGACTCGCCGCTCATGATCGTCGGTGAAGGCACCAACGAAATTCAGCGGAACATGATCGCCAAGCAGCTTGTGGCCCGCAGCCGTGCGGCCGAGCCATTGGGGGGGCACCGGTCATGAACTTCGAGTTCTCACCGAAGGCCGCCGCGCTTCGTGACGAGATGCGCGCGCTGCTGCCCGGGCTCTGGCCGCACGGCCGCCGCGGTTACCGGCTCCAGGAATCTGCCTTTGACTACGCCGAGCAAAAAAAGTTCCGCCGCGAGCTGGCGGCGCAGGGCTGGCTGGGCTACGGCATAGCGGAAGAGTACGGCGGCTCCGGCGGCGGCGACGAAGAGCGCTTTGTGGTGGCGAGCGAGTTTGCCTACCACGGAGTGCCGTACCCAAAGTGCGCCCTCAATATCGTCGTGCCGATGCTGCGCGTGTTCGCGTCCGAGGACATGAAGCGCTGGATCTTTCCCCTGGTCAGCCGGGGCGAGCTGGAGTTCTCGCTGGCATACACCGAGCCGGAGGCCGGCACCGACCTGGCTGCTCTGCAGACCACCGCAACCCGGCGGGACGGCACGTACGTTGTGCGGGGACAGAAGCTGTACTCGAGCTTCGTGCACCGCAGTGAGCTGTGCCTGGTTGCCGTGCGCACCTCGCGTTCGGCCGAGAAGCACGCGGGCATCTCGCTGATCGTGGTGCCGGTAGACAGTCCCGGCCTGGAGCAGCGGCCGCTGTGGGGCATGGGTGACCTCCGCACCAACGTGGTCTTCCTTGACGACGTGGTGGTGCCTGCCACGAACCTAGTCGGCGGCGAGGGCCAGGGCTGGGCTTGCCTGCGATCCGCCCTGGCGCTGGAACGGCTGGCCTCATTCAGCGTCAGCCACCTGCAGCCGGTGTTCGACGACCTGGTTGACTACCTTCGCGCCGAGCCCGGGGCGCCGTTCTGGCGGGACGGCGGGGCGCGGCATGAGCTCGCGCAGCAGTTCGCCGAGCTGCAGGCGCTGGAGGCGCTCTCTACCCGCACGCTGTGGCTGCTGATCACCGGAGCGGATGCGTCGGCTGCATCCGCCCAGGTGAAGATCGCCGGAACCGAGCTACGGCAGCGGCTGGCCCTGCTGGCGCTGCGGGCGGTCGGGCCGACCGCACAGGGCATCGAGGGCGGCGAGCAGGCCGGCTTCGCCGGCTCGCTGTACCGCTGGTGCGAAGCCGCCGTCATGCCGACCTTTGGCGGAGGCGCCAACGAAGTTCTGCGCGATCTGGTCGGCAAGCAAGCTCTCGGCCCGCAGTCGGCGGGCTGACCATCCGAGTGGAGGACTGCGATGGACCTGACCCTCCGGGCGGAATCGGCCGAGTTCGCCGCGACCGCACGGTCCCTGATCGCCCGGTACCTCGGCGCGGCTGCCGATGACCGGGAAGCCGCCAGCAAGCCGCTCTGGGATGCGGCAGTCACGGCGGGCTGGCTGGAGGTTCTCGGCAGTCCGCTGGAATACACCGACCTCGAGGCGGCCGTCTGCCTGCTAGTCGAGGTCGGCCGAGCCCAGCCGCCCATCGCGCTCCAGGTTGGCATGGCCGCCCGCTGGCTGGCCGCCAGCGTGCCGGGTCTGGCGGCATGGCGCGGTCGGCTGGCGGATCAGCCGGATCAGATCGTCGCCCTGTGCTGGCCGCTGGGGGCGGGGTCGCCGCCGCCGCTGCAGCTCACCAGGCGCGAGCACGGCTACCAGGCGGACGGTGACCTCGGCATCGTCCGCGAGGCGGCGCCCGCCGGGGAGTTGCTGGCTCAGGCCGAGCTCGATGGCCAGCCAATGCTCGCGGTGCTGCCGCTGCGGCGCGACGGTATCTCGGTCACGCCGGTCGACGGGGTCGGCAGCCTCCGGCAAGGGCGCGTCCAGGTCGATGCGGCGCAGCTTGCGGAGGACGAGGTCAGTCCGGGCCTGGCTCCCGGGGACCAGGCTCGCGCGGACGCCCTGCTGCTGATCCTCGACGCGGCGGAGCTGACCGGCTGCGCGGAGATGGCCCTGGAGATGACCGTGCGCCACGCCCGGACTCGCCGTCAGTTCGACCGGCCGATCGGAACGTTCCAGGCTGTCCGGCATCGCATCGCGGGCATGGCGAGCGACGTCGAGCAATCGCGCTGGCTGCTGTACCGCTCGGCGGCAGGGCTAGCGCAGGCCGAAGACGCCGCGCACGCGCTGGCCCAGGCGCACGCGCTCGCGCTGTGGAACTCGGTCGCCCTGGAGCGGGTGATCGCATCCGCGCATCAGGTGCACGGCGGGATCGGCTTCATCCGGGATCATCCGCTGCACCGGTACTTCGGCCGCCAGAAGGCATCGATGTTCACCTGGGCACAGCCCGCGGATCATGTCGAGTCCGTGCTGGCTTCCGTTCTGTCCATTAATCAAAATTAATGCTTGACCTTTGATTTTTGATCTAATAGGGTAACATCGTCGTGTCCGCGCAGGCGGTTGGGGCCGGGCGCGGCTGGAAGGGCCAATCCGGGGTGCGGGTTCCCCCGGGGAGCAGCTGATGGAGGCGAGCCCCTGGTGGTCTATCTCGCGCAGAACCTGGTGGATGGCATTACCGTCGGCGCCATTTACGTCCTCATCGCGCTGAGCATCACGATGGTCTTCGGGCTCACCGGCATCGTGAACTTCGCCGTCGGTGATCTCCTGATGGTGGCCGCTTTCATCGTCTATACCCTCGTGCAGCACGGCATTTCCTTCTACCTGGCCGCGGTGATCGCTGTCGTTGCGATGGCGCTCTTCGGGCTGATCCTGGAACGCGTGGCTTTCCGGTGGACCCTTACCCGGCCGGAAAACGGCTTCGTCGTGTCACTGGGGCTGATCCTGATCCTGGAGGCGGCCGCGGTCCTCATCTGGGGAACCACGTCGAGGAGCGTGCCGACCCCACTGCAGGGGTCCATCCACGCGGGTCAAGTGATCATCGGGACCAGCAACCTGGCGGTGCTCGGCACGGTCGTGGTGGTCACCAGCGTGTTCCTCACCTGGCTGTCCCGTGCCCGCGACGGCCGGGCGCTCCGGGCCGCGTCGGAGAACCGCGAGGCCGCGCAGCTGATGGGCGTCCCGACAGTTCGGCTGACGATGATCGTATTCGTCACGGCGACCGCGCTGGTCGGGCTCGCGGGTGCCCTGGTGACCACGTACTCGACCGTGCAGCCCTTCATGGGCGCGGACTTCCTGCTGATCGCGTTCGTGATCGCGATCCTCGGCGGCATGGGCAACGTACTGGGCACACTGATCGGCGGGATTGTGGTGGCGGTGGTCCAGTCGCTGGCCCAGGGCTATCTGCCGCTGCAGTGGTCGGACGGCTTCGTGTTCGCGGCGGTCGTGCTGATGCTGCTCTGGCGGCCCGAGGGACTGCTGGGACTTCGTCATGGGTAGCCGGTGGCGGACCAGCCCCGCGCCCCGCTGGCTGGCCGCCGCGGTGATCGTCGTGGTCCTCGCCGTGGCCCTGCCCGGGTTCACCTCACCCGGGTTCCTGACAGTGAGCGCGTCGCTGCTGGTGACCGCTCAGCTTGTGCTGTCGGTAGACATGGTCTTCGCGTCGATCAAGCAGATGTCCCTGGTGCACGCGGCGCTCATGGGCATCGCGGCCTACCTGATGCTGGGCCTGCAATCCGAGCAGCACTGGAGCTTCTGGCCGGCCTTCGGCGCTTCCATCGTCGGCTGCCTGGTCGCAGCCGCGGTCATCGCGACCTTTGTCTTCCGCGCCTCTGGCTATTACTTTGCGATCCTCACCTTTGTGATCAGCGAGATCATCGTGCTCGCGTTCAACAACCTGACCGGCATCGCCGGTGGATCTGGCGGGCTGTTCTTTTTCACAACTGGGACGCTGTTCGGGTTGCAGCTCGGCTCTGAAAGCGTGATTTTCGGGGTCATCTGCGTAGCGACATTGCTGATGTTCGGCTACGTGTGGCTGATCCGCCGGTCCGGCCTGGGCCGTCAGGCCTCGGCCATCGGCGACAACGAGGCGCTGGCCCGGGCGGTCGGCATGCCGGTTACCCGGACGAAGCAAGCGATCTTCATCGCGTCCGCGCTGCCCACCGGGGTTGCTGGGGCACTCTACGCAACGTCGGTGGGAGCGATACAACCCTCGCTGTTCGACGTCCAGCTCGGTGTCGCCGCCGTGCTCATGGCACTGCTCGGCGGGTCAGGCTATATGGCTGGCCCGCTGATCGGCGCCGCGGTCTACGTCGGGCTGCCCGAGGTCATCCCGGTCAATCCCGAGGTCGGGACCGGGCTTGTCGGGCTGCTGTTCGTGCTGCTGATACGGGTGAGCCCGGAGGGCGTCGCCGCGGGGCTGGCCCGACTGGCCCGGCATCTCCTCCCGCCCCGGAAGAAACCGCCGAGCGCCGAGACCGGCGCCACGGTCGCCGCCCCCGCGCTCAATCAGGGACCGGAAACCAACCTGCGGGGCGTGCGATGAGCACGGAGGTCATGGAAATCCGCGGCATCTGCAAGCAGTTCGGCGGCGTACGCGCCCTCGACAGCGTGGACTTGAAACTGGACATCTCACAGCCGACCGCCCTGATCGGGCCGAACGGCAGCGGGAAGACCACGCTGTTCAACATCATCAGCGGGTTCCTGCGCGCCGACGAGGGCACCATCCGGTGGAATGACCAGCGGGTCGACGGCCTGGACCCGCGGCGGATGGTCCGGCTCGGCGTGACCAGGACGTTCCAGCAGCGCATGCTGTTCGACCGAGCCACGGTGGCGGAGAACATCGCGGTGGCCGGCCTGGCTGCCGGGCTGACCGGGGCCGAGTTGGCCCGGCGGGTCGACGCCGGGGTCGAGGCGTTCGGCCTCACGGCCTGGGCCGGGCGCCTGTCGGCCAGTGTCCCGTTCGGAGTGGCGCGGCGGGTGGCCGTGGCGGCAGCCACGATGTCCAGCCCCCGGCTGCTGCTACTGGATGAGCCGGCCGCCGGGCTGAGCGACGAGGAATGCCTCCAGCTCGACAGCACCCTGCGCGGCCTGATCGATAGGGGCATCGGTATCTTCCTGGTCGATCACAACATGGACTTCATCTCGCCGCTCTGCGAGCGGATGGTGGTGCTGGCGAATGGAAAGCTGATCGCCGACGGTGACCGGAACGTGCTGAAGTCCCCGGAGGTGATCAGTGCCTACCTCGACTGATGGGCTGCTGACCGTCACCGACCTGAGCGTGCACTACTCCGGCCAGCCGGCCCTCCGATCGGTGAACATCGCCATCGCCGCGGGTGAGTGCGTCGGCATCGTCGGGGCCAATGGCGCCGGGAAGTCCACGCTCGCCCGGACCATTGCCGGCCTGGTCCGGCCCGCCGGGGGCCAGGTCAGCAGCGACGGAGTGACGCTCACCGGGATGCGGGCGGACAAGGTGGTCCGCCGCGGCCTGGCCTTCGTGCCAGAAGGGCGGGCCTTGTTCACCCGGCTGACCGTGCTGGACAACCTGCTGCTCGGCGGGTACACGATGCCCGAGACGTCGGAGGCGACGGCGCTCGATCATCTGGGCAGGCTGTTCCCCGAGCTCGTCGAGCGCAAGCTGCTCCGGGCGGGCCAGCTCAGCGGCGGCCAGCAGCAGATGCTGGCGATCGCCCGGGCGCTGATGTCCAGGCCCAGGCTGCTGATCCTCGACGAGCCGACGATGGGACTGGCACCCACGATCATCAGCCGGCTTGCCATTGCGCTGACCGAGCTGCGCGAGCAGGAAGGCCTGGGCGTGCTCGTCCTCGACCAGCGGCGGACCCTGGCCGAGCGTCTCAACGCCCGGGGATACATCCTGCGGGGTGGCCGTATCGTCGCGAGCGTAACGCAGGGCCAATGGGACGATCCCGGCCTCGCGCAGCACTACATGGCGGACACCGATTGACCGGATACCGAACGCTCGGCGGCAACCGGCCAGACCGGGTGGGGGAGCCGCTGCCCGCGGCAGCCGGCCAGAGGGGAGAAAGATGGGCAAGTACTACGAGGACTGCGAGGTGGGAGACGTGGCAGTGACCGTCGGCCGGACGGTGACCGAGACCGATGTGGTCATGTACTCGGCCCTCTCCGGCGACTACACGCCGATCCATACCGACGCGGAGGTCGGCCGCCACGGCCCGTTCGGGCAGCGGATCGCGCACGGTCCGCTCGGCTTCACCTATGCGATCGGGCTCTCCGCGCGGCTGGCCATGTTCGAGGACACGGCGATCGCCGCGCTGGGGGTGAAGGACTGGAAGTACATCGGCCCCATCTTCATTGGCGACACGCTGCACGTCGAGATCGAGATCATCGGCAAGAGGCTGACCAGCAACCCTTCACGGGGCATCCTCGAGCGGCGGTTCCGGGTGATCAAGCAGGATGACACCGTGGTACAGGAAGGCGTCCTGCCGGTGATGGTCAAGGCGCGGGCGAGTTGACGTCCCCGCAAGCCGGGGCGAGCATCACCGGCGTCGGGGAGAGCGCCTTCACGCGAGGAACCTCGCACTCCGAGCTCCAGCTCTGCTTGAAGGCGGCGCGGAACGCCTGCCTCGACCGGGAGTGCCCGCCGGAGTCCCTCGACGGCCTGGTCATTCCCGGTGGCCGGAAGTTCCGGGTCGAGGATGTGGTGACCGGGCTGGGAATTACCGATCTCCGCTTCAGCAGCCGCGCCGAGCTGGGCGGGGCAAGCTCGGTGGCCGCCATCGGGCACGCCGTCGCCGCCATCGTCTCCGGCCTGGCCACACGGGTGCTGATCGTCGGCGGATGGCGCGGGTACAGCGACCGCCGGCTCGGCGCGGGCGGCGATGACCTCCTGGACAAGCTGGCCCAGGCCTTTCCGGCGCCAGAATTCCGGCGCCAGCTTGAGCACCCGTACGGGCTCATTGTGCCGTTGCAGTATTACGCGCTCCAGGCTAATCGCTGGATTCGCGAGTTCGAGATCGACCTATCAGCCCTGGGAGCGGTCTCGCTGGCCTGCCGGTCGCATGCCCAGCTCAACGACAAGGCGGTGATGAAGGACCGTCCGCTGGCCATCGAGGACTACCTGGCATCGCCGATCGTCTCGGACCCGTTCCGGGTCCTGGACTGCTGCCTGGAGACCGACGGAGCGGCCGCGCTGATCGTCGAGGAGAGCGGGCGCACGGCGGGCGGAATCAGGGTGCTAGCCGTGGCCGAGGGCCGGCCGGACTCCCCCGACGACATCACCAACCGCCCCGACATGCTCGATCTCGGGATCGCCAAGGCGGCGGGCCGGGCGTTCGATTCGGCCGGGCTAGGGCCCGAGGACATGGACTTCTGCGAACTCTACGACTGCTTCACGTTCGTGGTTCTGCGGCAGCTGGAGGAGATGGGCTTCTGCCCGCGCGGGGAGTCTCCGAAGCTGGTCGCTGAGCGCGGCATCACGCTGGGCGGCAAGCTCCCGGTGAACACCCACGGCGGGCTGCTGTCTGAGGCGCACGTGCTAGGGCTGAACCATGTCACCGAGGCGGTCCGGCAGCTCCGCGGGAGCTGCGGCGCCCGGCAGGTAGACGGCGCCCGGCTCGGCCTGGTCACCGGCTACGGAGACTTCGGGGACGGGGCTATCGCCGTGATGGGGAGATGACGGCCGTGCCGAGGCCGGTCCCAGCCGTGGATGCGCCTGAGCTGGCCGGCTACTGGGAAGGCGTCGCACGGCAGGTGCTCCAGGTACCGCAGTGCCCCAGCTGCCACGCGCTGCGATGGCCGCCGCGCGGCGCGTGCCCGGTCTGCGGCGTAGTGGAGTTCGGCTGGGCGCCGGTCCCAGCCGCCGGCACCCTGCACAGCTACGCGGTGGTGAACCGCGCGTTCCACCCGGCCTTCGCCGGCGAGATCCCGTACACCCTGTGCGTGACCGAAGTGGCGCCAGGGGTGCGGTTCCTCGGCCGCCTGGTCGGCGTGGCGGACCGTGATATTGAACTCGGGATGCCGGTCACGGCCGAGTTCGCCGATGCCGGCGGGGCGAGGCTGGTGTACTGGCGGCCGACACAGCCCGGCGGCTAGCGGAGCTTGCGTTGTGGCGGACCTAGCGGCGGCTCCATTCGGCGCCGTGACTGCCCAGCGGCGAAGGCGGCAGATCCCAGTACGGCTGGGTCGCCGACATCGCCACGCTAGGCCGGAGGTAGCGGAGCCTGCCGAAGCCTGAGTCCATGACCGAGCAGTCCTCGGCCAGTGGCTCGGGCACGCCGGTTGGCGGCCTCGGCAGGTTGCCCGCACCTTGTATCCAGGCGGCCGTCTGGCACAGCGAAGCGCCCACCCACCAGCTGCCGCCCTCGGTCAGCTGCGCCTGCAGCGCGGCCATGGCCCCGTAGGCGGCCATGAACCCGGTGATGTAGTCGTTGGGTGCGCCCGGCAGCAGGCGCGGTGTCTCATCGCCCTCGGTGAGCACGATGCCGGTGACGGTCTGCGCCAGCTGCTCCCAGCCACGCCGCTCCCGCCACGGCCCGTCATTCCCGTAGCAGTTCACCGAGACGTAGATGATGCCCGGCGCGCGCTCGGCCAGCTCGGCCGCTCCGAGCCCGCGGCTCTCCAGGGCTCCGGACCGGTACCCGTTGACGAAGATGTCGCACGAGTGAGCCAGATCTCGCAGGCGGCCGGCATCGGCAGGCTGGTTGAGGTCCAGCTCGCAGGTGTGCTTCCCGAAGCCGGTGTCGATCACGCAGTTCCGGATGTTCGGCCGCGCCGGGGTCGAAACGTGCAGGACGTCGGCGCCATGCGAAGCGAGGGTCTTGCCGGACACCGGCCCGGCCAGGATCCGGGTGAGGTCCAGGACCCGGATGCCGCCGAGCGGCCGCCCGGTCCGGGCCGAGCGCTTTGGCGGGGCATCCCCGATCCGGACGATCTCCACCAGCGGGGCGGCGGTGACGACGGCCCCCTGCTCGTGCTGCGACCACTCATCCCAGGTGCGGGCGCGCGCTCCGCACAAGCCGCGGGCCGCAAGCGCCTCCTCAAGCTCGCCGGCGTCCCAGTGACGCAGCGTCTCGGCAATTGCCGAGAGGTGGTCAGCGCACCCCAGCAGGTCGAGGGTGCCCTGACGCAGATGCGGCAGTCCCCCCTGGAGGTGCACCCAGCCACCCGACCCGCACTGGTAGATGCTGCTCGTGGGGACGCCTGGCGGCTGCCGCGGCACCGGCTTTCCGTCCAGCCGGTTGTGCTGATACGAGGTAATGGCCAGGGCGGCGGCGCGCACTTCCGACGAGACCTGTTGGGCCGGGCCGCCCCGGGTCTGGTGGATGTCGGCCGCCGCGGCTGCGGAGAGCCCCAGGGCCACGGCGGCCGCTTCGCCCACGCGGTACCGGGATGGCAGCGCCGGGTCGGCGCCAGGCACCTCGAAGCGGATGGCCGGCAGCCGACTGAGCCGGGAGCGGCGGAGCCAGGCGCTGATCTGGCTTTCATCCATGGGGCGGTCCGCCTCCTGATACCTCTTCGCTGCACCCGATCCCCGGGGAACGGCCGGAGCACAGTGCGGCAGCACGCTGGTGCCGAACCGGCCGTGGCGCAAGCAAGGTAGCCGCGGTGACTTGACCGGCTCATGCCGTTACGCAGCGTGTAAGCCGTTACAGGACCGTAACTTGACACACAATCTTTGATCTGTGATTCTTGATCATTATATCATACCAGGAGGAGGGTGCGTATGCCCGGCATGGGCAAAGCAGCGCAAACCTGGCGATCAAAACACCGATTTACCGGCATATTGGGTTGTATCGGACTGATAGTTGCAGTGACCGCTTGCGCAAGCAGCTCGGGAGGGTCCTCGGCCAGTCAGGGCACCACGGTAAAACTTGGCGGAATCTGCGACCTCAGCGGCGACCTGGAGACATTCGGGCAATTCTGCCAGCAGTCGCTCCAGCTTGCGGTGCATGAAGTCAACCAGGCGGGCGGGATCTCCGTCGGCGGGCATAAGTACAAGATCGCGCTCAAGGTTGTCGACGGCAGGTCAGACCCCACCGCATCCGTGGCCGCGGCGCGCAACTTCGTCTCCGAAGGATACAAATACATCTTCGGCCCGGACACCGATGTGACGTCGTCTCAGGTGCTCCAAGCGACGGCTAACACTGGCGTGATGGAGTTCGCCGGCGGGTCGTCCGACCAGGCGATCATCGGGACCCCAGGGCATACCTTGCAGTTCAGCGTGCTGCAGCCCAACTCCCAGTGGCAGTCGGCGGTGCTGCCGCTGCTGAAGAAGATGGGGATCGCGTCCGGGACGGTCGCGATCGTGTATCCGTCCGATGTCGGCCAGACCATCGCACCGCAGTTCGCGCAGATCCTGAGCGCGGCCGGTTACCAGCCGAAGCAGTTCCTGTACCCGCCCACCACGACGGATTTCCGCTCGGTGCTGACCAGGGTCAAGGCTGCTCACCCAGCAGTCCTGCTGCAGGGCTATAGCGTGCAGCAAGGCTTGCCGCTGACAACCACGGCCTTGCAGTTGGGAGTCGCAGGGGCGGTGATCGGCGTGGGTGAGACCCCCGCCCAGGTCCCGGAGACCATCGCAAAGTCGCAGGGCAAGAGCTTCCCGCTGGTATGGGGATCAATGATTGCGGAACGCAGTATGGATCCGACGACCACTGCCCAGTTCGGAAAGTTCGTCCGCCTCTGGGAGAACTATTTCCACCTGAGCCCAAATCTGGCCGAGGCGCAAACGGTGATCTGGTTCTATGACCCGGTCGGCATGCTCGTGAAGGCCATGGAGACCGCAAATACGGTCACGAATACCACGGCGATCGCCAAAGCGCTGCACAGTTTCACGCCCGCTCATCCCTATCAGGGCGCGCTAACCGACTGGTACAACTCCCGGAACGTAATCATCCGCGGCTCGGACTATGGCGTGTTCCGCAATGGAAGATCGCAGTGGACGTACCTGCCGCCGCCGACCTCATGAGGTTTGCGGACCAACCCTGATGCATCAAGGAGGAAAAGTGAACATAGGCGGAATCCCGGGCCTGCGGCGTCAGGGCAGCGCCCCGCGCCACCGGGCGGTGGCCGTGGCAGCGGCGGTGGCCGCTCTGGCGGTCACGGCGGCGGGCTGCGGCTCGAGCGGGTCATCGGGGGCCAGCGGGTCATCCGGTTCGTCCCAGATAACGATGGGCGCCCTGCTCGACCTCAGTGGCCAGCTGGCCAGTTTCGGCAAGGACTGCCAGTTGGGACTCCAGCTCGCCGTGGACCAGGTCAATGGCGCGGGCGGCTTCACCGTCAAGGGGCACAAGTACACGATCAAGACCGAGATCGAGGACGGCCAGTCAGATCCTACGACCTCCGTCGCAGCGACCCGCACCCTCATGCAGCAGGGCGTCAAGTTCCTCTTCGGACCGGACACCGACGCCACATCGCTGCAGGTTCTCGGCGTGCTGAAGAACAGCGACGTCCTTGACTTCGCCGGCGGCGCGGTCGACCAGGAGCTGATCGGCCATCCTGGCTATACGTCCGTGTTCGGCGTGATCACTCCCAACCCGGAATGGGAAGGGAGCCTGATCCCGCTGCTGCACCAGCTGAACATCGACTCCGGCACGGTCGCCATCCTCTATCCGGACGACACAGCAGGCCAAGGCGTCATACCACAGTTCACGCAGATACTGAAGAGCCACGGCTACCAGGCGAAGGGATATCTGTTCCCGCCGACCACGACGGACTTCCGCAGCGTGGTCGACCGGGCCAAGGCATCCCATCCGGTGGCAATCCTCGATGGCTACTCGGCCGAATGGGGACTGCCCATCGCGCAGGCCGCGGTCCAGCTCAGCGCGGCAAAAGCGGTCATCGGAGTAGACCAGACCCCGGAAGACGTACCCTTGGTAATTGCCAAGTCGAGCGGCGGCACGTTCCCGCTTAAGTGGGGCAGTATGGCCGCCGACCAGCAAGCCGCCGATCCCACCACCCCGGGTGCCGCGATGTACCAGAAGACCTGGGTGAAGTACCTGCATCAGCAGCCGTCTGCCGACGTGTCCCAGATTGCCATCTGGTTCTACGACGCGGTGCTCAACGTCGTCGCCGCGATGAAGAAGGCCGGCACCGTGACCGACACCACGCTGCTCTCCAACACGATCCGATCGATGACCTTCCAGGGAGCCGAGACGGTTCACTACACATCACAGAACCTGCCGATCCATGGCACCGATATAGCGGTGCTCGTCGGCAGCAAGGTGAAGTACACCTACGTCCCGGCACCGTCATCCTGACCGGCCGGGCTTGAGCACCACGTGCCGCCGTCGGCCGGCCGGACCAGCGCGCGCTGGTCCGNNCGGTCCGGCCGGCCGGCGGCCCACCGGACCGCCCTCTGGGCGCCCAGGGTTACTCGGCTAGCAACCGCCAGAAGAGACAGGACAGAACATGCCGGCGACGATCATCGATTGTGACGTCCATCCGTATGTCAACAAGCTCGCCGATGTGGTGGCCTACATGCCTCAGGCCTGGCAGGAGCGGTTCCGGTCACAGAACGTTGAACTAAGCGGCCGGTCGGTGCATCGCTACCCGCATCCCGCTGGAGGGTCATTGCGGAAGGACGCGGTTCCCCCGGGCGGCGGGCTCCCCGGTTCCGATCCCGACTACGTCGCCTCGGACTTGCTCGACCGGTACGATCTGGCCGCGGCCCTGCTCATACCTATCCAGGCCTCGGCCGTCTCGGCCTGGACGGACGCCACCCGCGCGGATGTGTTCACCGAGGCGATCAACCGGTATGTCGTGGAACACTGGCCGAGCGTTGACTCCCGGTACCGCATCTGCGTCACGGCCTCCCCGCATGACACCGAGCACGCCGCTGCGGAAGTCCGCCGGTGGCGGGACGCGGCGAGCGTCGTGGCCGTGTCGTTGCCGTTGCTGGACACGATGATGGGCAACAAGCACTATTACCCGATCTACGAGGCGGCGCAGGAATGCGGAATGCCCATCGTGGTCCATCCCACCGGTGCGGAAGGCAGTTACTTGGGGGCGCCGACCATTGCAGGCGGGATACCACGCACATACGCGGAACGGCATGCTCTGGTCCCGCAAGTGGCGCAGGCCAACCTGGCCAGCCTGGTGTTCGAAGGCGTCTTCGACCGTTTCCCGGAGCTGCGGATCGCTTTCGTCGAATGGGGATTCTCATGGCTCGGCCCGTTCATGTGGCGCCTTGACCAGGAATGGCGCAACTTCCGGTCGGACGTGCCCTGGGTGAAGAAGCCGCCAAGTGAGTACATCCACGACGCAGTAAAATTCACAACGCAGCCATTCGATGATCTCAGTAACCCCGAAGACCTGTGGCCTTTTCTTGACCTCATCGACGCAGAGAAAACGCTTATGTTCAGTTCGGACTATCCGCACTACGACAACGATGACCCGCATATAGTGTCCCGGCGGCTGCTGCCGAAGAAATCACGCGAAGCAATCACATCCAAGAATGCCCGGGAAATGTTCAGTGCCCGCCTCTGAAGCCATCAGCCCCGATATGCACCATGTGGGCAGCCTGGCAGAATTCGAGCTGGATGTCTGCAAGATAGTCCAGGTAGATGGCCGCGATGTCGGGGTCATCCGGACAGAGCAGGGCGTCTACGCGATCGCGAACCGCTGCCCGCACATGGGCGGCGGGATTTGCTACGGCACCGTCACCGGGCTGATGACCGCGACCAGCCCGGAGAACATATCCTACGATGAAACTCGGAAAGCCATGCGGTGCCCTTGGCACGGCTGGGAGTTCTTCCTGAATGACGGCACCGCGGTGGGAGGAATCACCAGCCGCCGACTGCGCCGATTCCCCTTGCACATCATTCAGGACGAGGTCTACGTCATTTTGCGGATGCCGAGGCCGGACCAAGCCGAAACGCCTCGCGGCGATGACGGCTGAACAGGCAGGCTGCGTTGACCCTGATTGATTTCTCTCACGTCTATCGCGACGGGATGATCGTGGGGGGTGACCTCCGCAAACCGCTCTTCCGGCAGCGGCAGGCCAGCCACGCCCCCGGCGGAGTGCCGATCCTGCTGACGGAATTTGAGCTGGCCAGCCACGCAGGAACGCACGTAGATGCGCCCCGGCATTTCGACCCACACGGCCCGGCCATGGACGACCTGCCGCTGGAGGCCTTTTCCGGCCCGGCGGTCCTGAGCCAGGTTCATAGGGCTGCGGGCCAGCCCATCACGCAGGGCGATATCGTGGCTGGCGGCCCGAAGCCATCGCCTGGCGACATGCTGCTGATCCGAACCGGCTGGGGCCGTCACTACGCGGCCGACGATGAGCAGGCTTACCGTGACTATCCGCACGTCGACGAGGAAGCAGCCGAGTGGATGGTCCGCAGCGGAATCAAGCTGCTTGCGACAGACACGATGTCACCCGACCTCCCGGCCAGCCGCAGGCCGCCAGGGTTCAGCTTCCCGGTCCACCGGAGGCTGCTGGGCTCAGGCGTCCTCATCGCTGAGAACCTCAACCTGGAGCTGGCCAACCCCGGACACTATGAGGTCTTCGCGTTCCCGCTGTGCATCACATCCGGCGATGGCGGCCCCGCGCGGATCGTCGGCCGCCCCCTCGCCGCGACCACTACATGATCGTCATCCCGGCGTCCACTGGTAGAGCCACTCCAGTGATGTAGCGGGCCTCGTCTGAAGCGAGGAACAGCAGCGCGTTCGACACGTCGATTGGTTCGATCCACGGGACGGGCAGCGCGTTCATGGGCGCCGCCGCTGCGGCGAAGTCCTCGCGTGACGGATGGACAGCATCGGGAGCGAAGAGCCGGTACATCGCGTCGTTCTGCACCATTGGGGTGTCCACCGTGGCCGGGTGGAGCGAGTTGACCCTGATCGAGTGGGGCGCCAGCTCCAGAGCCAGGGTACGCATCAGCCCGACGACGCCGTGCTTAGCGGACACGTAGTGCGCGAGGTTGGGGAAGCCCTTGAGTCCCGCACCCGAACTGGTAAGGACGATGGAACCACCCCGACCGCCATCGACGAGATGCCCGATCGCTGCCTTGCAGGTCCGCCACACGCCAGTGAGGTTGATGTCGACCAAGGTTCCCCATTGCTCCTCGGTCAGTTCCACCGCGGCAGCGTGGGAGTAGACACCTGCATTCGCGGACACGATGTCCAGCCTGCCGAACTCGGCTACGCCGACGTCCAGCGCCGCCTTCACGGCCGCGTAGTCACGCACGTCGGCTCGGGCGGCTATGATCCGGCGGTCGAGCGCTTCCACCGCCTTGACCGTTTCGGCGAGATCAGCATCGGTGCCACCGCCGTAAGGCACCGTCGGAATATCGTCGCACACGTCGATGGCGATGATATCCGCGCCTTCCCCAGCGAGCCGGATCGCGTGACTGCGTCCCTGACCGCGGGCTGCGCCGGTGATAAAGGCAACTTTTCCCGCAACTCGTCCTGCCATCTGTGGCGGCCCCCTGGCTTCGCTACGTTGACGTTTCGACCACCAGGCGGACGGCTTCCTCGTGGAACTCCGGGGAATGGTCCTTGGTTTTTCCTGGCAAAATACCTTTCCTTCCGATTGAAGATCCTAAAGGATCCGCAGTCCGGAAGGCTGGAGGCGCGCTACATTTATAATGCGTCAGGCCGGGGCTGCGGCGCTACCAGCTCGCCGTTCCTGGCAACGATACTCCGCAGGCCGGGGCGCCAAAGGGCCGGCGCTACCAAGGCTGGGCGCTCATCGGCATCGAGGACGCGACGCCCTGGCCGCCGCTGGCTGCTGGTCCGCCGCAATCACCGCACCAGGAAACTGGCCTTCTCATGCTCCAGCGGTAAGCCTTCCGGGTGTGCGGCCTGGCGTGATGGCGCGTGCCAGCTGCCGCCGCCTGGCCGGCCTTCTAGGCTGTGGCCGTGGAGACCCTCACGTTCTTGTTCACCGACATTGAGGGCTCGACTGCGCTGCTCGGGCGGCTGGGAGAAGACGATTACGCGCGGATACTGGCCGGTCATCACGCGCTGATCCGGTCGGCGCTGGCCGCGCATGAGGGCAAGGAGGTGGACACGCAGGGGGATGCGTTCTTCGCGGTGTTCACCTCGCCGCGGGGGTGCGTGGCGGCAGTGCTGGAGATGCAGCAGGCGATTGACGCCCATGCGTGGCCGGGCGGGGAGCAGGTGCGGGTGCGGATGGGTGTGCATTGCGGTGAGGCGGCGCGGACGGCTAGCGGGCTGGTGGGGCTGGAGGTTCACCGGGCCGCCCGGGTGGCCGCGGTGGCCTGGGGGGGCCAGGTACTGGTGTCGGAGGCGGCGGCGGTGCTGGTGCGGGACGGGCTGCCGCCGGGCGCGGCACTGGCCGATCTGGGCAGCCACCGGCTGAAGGACCTGGGCCGCCCGGAGCGGATCTTCCAGCTGTGCGCAGTGGGTCTGCAAGCAGAGTTCCCGCCGTTGCGCTCGCTGGGCAGCCCGGCGCTGCCGAACAATCTGCCCGCCCAGCTGTCGACGTTCATCGGCCGCGAGCGGGAGGTCTCCGAGGTCCGGGNNNCACCGACCAGGACGCGGTGGCGCCGGCCATCTCGCAGGCGCTGCGGCTGGCCGTCAATCCAGGCCGTCCGGTGCTGGAGGTCCTGCTGGATGCCCTGGCGCCGCAGGCCGTGCTGATCGTGCTGGACAACTGCGAGCATCTGATCGGCGGCTGCGCCAAGGCCGCGGAGGCGATCGTGCGGCGCTGCCCGCGGGTGCATCTGCTGGCCACCAGCCGCGAGCCGCTGGGTATCGGCGGGGAGACCATCTACCGGGTGCCGTCGCTGTCGCTGCCCGGGCCCGGCGATCCCGGCTCCGGAACGCCCGGGTCTTCTGATGCGGTGGCGCTGTTGGCAGAGCGGGCACGGGCGCAGGGCATCGCCTTGCCCGTTGATGAGGAGGGCGGGCCGCTGGCGGTGTCGGTGTGCCGGCGGCTGGACGGGATGCCGCTGGCCATCGAGCTGGCCGCGGCCCGGCTGCGGTCGATGTCGCTGGCCGAGCTGCATGACCGGCTGGATCAGCGGTTCCGGCTGCTGACCGGGGGCAGCCGCACCGCGCTGGAACGGCAGCAGACGCTGCGGGCGACGGTCGGCTGGTCCTTCTCGCTGCTGACTGCCGCCGAGCGGGTGCTGCTGGGGCGCCTGTCGGTGTTCGCCGGCAGCTTCGACCTGGACGCCGCCGAGGCGGTGTGCGGGTTCGGCGACATCGACGCTCTCGATGTGTCCGGCCTGCTCGGGTCGCTGGTGGACAAGAGCCTGGTCGTGGCCGAGCCGACCTCAATGGCCTTGCGGTACCGGCTGCTGGAGACGATCCGGCTGTTCGCCGCTGAGCGGCTGGCCGAGGCCGGCGGCCAAGAGGTGGCGGCGGTCGCGTGGATGCACTGCGCGCATTTCCTGGCCGTCGCCGGGGCGGCCGCTGCTCACCTGACCGGGCCGGAGCAGGGCAGCTGGCTGGCCCGGCTGGACGCCGATCAGGCCAACATGCGGCGCGCCGCCGGGCATGCGGCCGGCCGCCCNNGCGCTGGTCCCCGCCACGTGGGCCGCTTGCTGGATTGACATCGCCACGGCGCGGCACCTTGCTGAACAGGCGGTCCAGGTCGCACGGCAGCTGGGCGACGACCGGCTGCTCATCAGCTCCCTTGCGGCACTGTGCGACGCATATTTCTGGGCCGGCGAGCCGGACATAGGGCGCCCTTTCGGGCAGGAGGCTGTCGAGCGCGCCCGCAGGCTCGGCGACGACGTCCTGCTGGCCAGGAGCTTGCTCCTGTATCTCCTGACCATCGACCCGGCCAGGTCCGGGCAACTGTTCGCCGAAGCGATCGCCTGCACCGAACGATCCGGCGACCATCTCACTAACTCCGCCCTGCACAGCAACGCCGGCCTCGCTGCCCTGGACACTGGGGACATCCCCGCCGCCCGGGCTCACCTGGAAGCCGCGGCGCAAGCCGAGCAGCAGATCGGATACCAAGACACGATCGTGATGGCGATCATGGGCCTGGTCTTGCGCGCGGAGGGAGACCTCGACGGCGCCAGGTCCATGCTCGAGGCCGCCGTGCGGCACGGCCGCCGTACCGGGGACAGCAAAGGCATAGCCGGCGCCGGCCTTTACATGGCGTGCCTGGCCGGCGATGCAGGCGACTGGGACCGGGCAGCTACGCTGCACGGCGCCGCGCAGGCGATTCAGGACCGGATGAGCATTCCGTGGGAGGAGTTCGACAAGCGCCGCCGCCAGGACAGCCTCGACCAAGCGCGTGCGCACCTGGGCGACGAGCAGCTGGAGCGGGCCTACGCCCAGGGCATGGCACTCAGCCTCGAGAAGGCCCTCGACCTGGCCCT
>PMSW01000001.1 GCA_003168215.1 Actinomycetota bacterium | reverse complement strand
CTGCACGACCGGCTGCTGCGGCTGTGGGCGGACGCCGAGGTCGCCCGGCTGGCGGGCGAGCGGCTCCGCCAGCAGCTCGCCGTGGGCCAGCCCGGCCCGGAGGGATCGGCCGCCAAGCTGGTCTTCGCCCGGCTGAACCAGGAGATCTCGGCATTCGAGGTCGAGCTGGCGGGCGAAGCCGGGCTGCGGTACCGCGACTGGACCATGCGCAGGCCGGAGGAGGCCGAGGCCCGCTTCTACGACCGGGACCCCGGCTACCGCTACCTGCGCGCCAGGGGGAATTCCATCGAGGGCGGCACCTCGGAGATCCTGCGCAACATCATCGCCGAGCGGGTACTGCGGCTTCCGCCGGAGATACGGCTGGACAAGGACGTGCCATGGAAGGACTTGCCGCGATGACCCAGGCGACGCAGAACACGCAGAGCCCGCAGAATACGCAGCCTGCCGAGCCCGCGGCGTCAGCCGGGCTGCCCGGCCTCCTGTACGGGGAGGCGGAGAGCGAGCTGCGGGCAGCCGTCCGCGCCCTGCTGGGGGACCAGGCCGGGCCAGCCGCGGTCATCGCCAGGACGGAGACTCCGGAGACTTACGACACCGGGCTGTGGAAGGCCCTCGCGGCCGACCTCGGCTGCGCCGGCCTGCTCATCGCGGAATCCCGCGGCGGTGCGGGCGCGACATACCGCGAGGCGGCAGTTGTCGCCGAGGAAATAGGGCGGTCCGTAGCCCCCGTTCCCTATCTTGGCAGTGCCATCGTTGCGACGGCAGCAGCGGTTTCCGCCGGTGACGATGAGCTGCTGGCGGGCCTGGCGGCCGGTACCGTGACGGCCGCGCTCGCGGTGCCGTTCCCGGCCGCTCCCGGCGCCTTGCCCGCCGCGACGGTGCGGGTCGGCGCGGTGCGCGACGGCGACCCGGCCGGTACCGGCCGGCTCAGCGGGACCGTCACCGGGCTGATCGACGCGCTGCCGGCCGGCGTCCTGCTGGTCCCGGCGGACGGCGTGCCGTACGGGCTGTACGCGGTGTCCGCCGCGGATCCCGGCGTCGTGGTGACCCCCGTCGTCTCGCTGGACATGACCAGGCAGCTATGCGACCTGACGCTGGACGGCGCGGCCGGCCGGCCGATCGCCGCCGGCGCGGCCGCCGGGCGCGCGGTGAGCGCGGCGCTGACCGCGGGCGCGGCGATGCTCGCGTCCGAGCAGCTCGGCCTGGCCGAGCGGTGCCTGGAGATGACGGTCGCCTACGTCAAGGAACGGCGGCAGTTCGCCCGCCCGGTCGGCTCGTTCCAGGCACTCAAGCACCGGCTGGCCGACCTGTGGGTCGGCGTGACCCTGGCGCGGGCGGCGGCGAGGTACGCGGCCGCCTGCCTGGCGACGGGTGACCCCGACGCGGCAGTGGCGGTGGCACTGGCGAAGGCGGCCTGCAGCGATATCGCGGTCCAGGCCAGCCAGGAGTCCGTGCAACTGCACGGCGGCATCGGCTTCACCTGGGAGCACCCGGCGCACCTGTACCTGAAGCGGGCGAAGAGCGCCTCGATCGGGTTCGGCACCCCGGACGGTCACCGCGCGTCGCTGGCCTGGCTCGCTGATCTGCCCGCCCCGCCCGCCCCGGCGGCTGGCCGCGCTCGCCCGGCGGGCCTCTAGCGCGGAGGCTCCTGATGAATTCAGTACATGACGCCGGCATCGTGGTCACTGGCGCCGGCAGCGGGATCGGCGCGGCGCTGGCCCGCAGGTTCGCCGCCTGCGGCGCGAGGGTGGTGGTCAACGATATCGATGCGGCCGCCGCGGCTGCCGTGGCCGCCTCGTGCGGGGGGATTGCCGTCCCCGGCGACGCCGCGTCCGCCGGCGGCGTGGCCGCGCTGATCGCCGGCGCCAGGGAAGCACTCGGCGAGATCGACATCTACTGCGCGAACGCCGGGATCGTGCGGACCGGCGGCCCGGAGGCGCCGGACGCGGACTGGGACGCGTCCTGGGAAGTCAATGTGATGGCGCACGTCCGGGCTGCCCGGCTGCTGATCGGCCCGTGGCTGGAGCGGGGCAGCGGGCACCTGATCTGCACGGTGTCCGCGGCCGGGCTGCTGACCATGCCGGGCACCGCGCCGTACTCGGTGACCAAGCACGCGGCGCTCAGCTTCGCCGAGTGGATGGCCGTCACGTACGCGCACCGGGGCCTCACCGTCCAGGCGATCTGCCCGCTGGGGGTGCGGACCGGCATGCTGGACGGCACCGATGCCGCGGCGGAAGCCGTGCTCGGCGACACGGTCATCCAGCCCGAGGCCGTGGCGGACGCGGTGCTGGCGGGGATCGCCGACGGCCGGTTCCTGATCCTGCCGCATCCGGAGGTCGCGCAGATGTACGCCGGGCGGGCCACCGAGACCGACCGGTGGCTGCGCGGCATGAGCAAGCTCCAGCGCCGGATGGAGGAGGCCGCCCCGTAACGCGGATCTTCCCCGTGCTAGCACCACGCCAGGGAACCGCCGGCGGCATCCGCCGGATTTGGCTACAGAACGTAGCCATCTGGTATGGCTGCGCTGTCAGCGGGTATGTCCTGCTAGAGGGCGGCACCGCAAGGTTTCGCTGGCACCACGGGGGATGGGAAGCGCGCTAGCGATGCCGAGAGAGCTGATCACGGGACCGGCACGCCTGACCGGGCCGGCCCGCCGCGTCGCCGCGGTGAGCGTGGCGGTCGTCGCCGTGATCGCGGGCGCGGGCGCCCTGTCGACCTGGCGCTACGAGGTGGCGCTTTCCCGGGCCACTGTCGCGCTCGACCAGCGCACGGAGGCGAAGCACACGGCGGATCTCACGGCCATTTTCTGGGAAGAACGCAACGCGCTGGATTCGTACATCGCGCACAAGTCGCCCGCGTCCCTCCTCGCGGTGAACACGTTCCGAGCTCAGTTCCGGCAGCTAGCTGTGCAGATCGGGAGCGCCGCTACGGCCGCCGAGGCCCGGTCCCTGACGGCGGCCGTCGCCGCACAGGCGGGCTACTACTCCACCTTCACGCAGCTTCGCGCCGCCGCCGGCACTAGCGTGTTCCGCGAGAATGCGGCGATCGATCGCCTGGAGGCAGCCGCGCCCGCCGTACCGATACCCCTGAATGCGCTGGATCGACTGCTGACTGCGCGCGCGAATGCGGCGCGACTGACTGAAGCCTCGGCGGCGCGTCAGGCACTCGTCATCGGGGTCGCTGCCGTCATCCTCGCCATCCTGGCCGGCATCGCAGTTTCCCTCTTCGCGTTCCGCCTGCTCCAGCGTGCCTTCGGACGGGAGAAGGATCTGACGTCAGCGCTCGGGCGACTGAGCGACCGTGACGATCTCCTCGCCCGCCTGCGGTCGACGTCGG
>PMSW01000166.1 GCA_003168215.1 Actinomycetota bacterium | reverse complement strand
CTGGCCCCCGCCTCGATTAACTCCGCCGCCGCCAGCCCCGCACCTGCTCCCGGCGAGCCCGCTCAGCCGCAGTCAGCCCGCCACCATCGGCGTATCTCATGCTCCCGGCATACCGCAGGGCAGGCCAGCTGTCACGAAGCCGTAACCCCCGCAATTAATGATCTTTTTAGTTGCGCGGCGGACCACGCGACTGTCGATATAGGCAGGCAGAGATCCGGCGGCAAGCGCGGTCCGCCGACGTTGCGGTGCGCAAGCGCATGCCTCCGTCTGCGAGCCACGACGGCTCGTGCGGCGAGACAATGCCGTGCATGGCGCAGTCCTCTACGGTCGTTCCGGCATTCTCTGCATCGGCTGTGGAGCAGATCTGCAGGGTGCTCGCGGAGGCGGTGACGGGCTCCCAGATCCCGAACTTGATCGCTCCGCTCAAGGTGCCCGAGTCACCTGGGGACGAACAGAACACGAAATGGAAGCGCCTGTTCAATGCAGTGGCGACGCGGCAGAACCGTCAACATGATGGCCAGCCGCTCCTGCGGCTGATCTCGGAAGTCATGGCACCCGTTCGATTCGGGTCCCAGGACGACTTCGGCACGACCCGCGCGCTGATCAACGAGCGGTTGCTGCTGTCCGGCTTCCAGGTCCGAGAGGACGGGAAAATTAAGCCGGTTCGGGCAGCGGCCACGCTTGCTGAGGCGCAGCAGCGGGCTGATGATCTTCGTGTTGAGCTGTCACGTCGATGCGTGCATCCCGACGTGCTTCGCTTCTGCCGCGCTGAGCTGCTGCAGCAGAACTACTTTCATGCCGTTCTCGAGGCCTCCAAGAGTGTGGCGGACAAGCTCCGGAGCCGGGCTGGCGTCTCAGGAGATGGCTCGCCGCTGGTCGATGCGACCTGCTCATTGGGATCGGGGCCGCGCATCGCATTCAACAGCCTGGCGACCGAGTGGGAGCGATCGGAGCAGACGGGAATCGGTACCCTCATGAAGGGCCTGTTCAGCACGTTTAGAAATCCGGCCGCGCACGCGCCAAGGGTGCTCTGGGCCACTTCGCGGACGGACGCTCTTGACATGCTCACCCTGGCCTCCATGCTTCATCGTCGCCTGGACGACGCGACGGTGCGCTAGACACCCGTCGCGCGAAGGAACCGCGTGAACCGCGAGAACACGCAGCCTGAAATTGAGACCCCTTCGCCGACGGCCGATGCAGGCATGGCAGAGCTGAATTGGCTGCGGTGCGCCTGGATGGTGACGTTGTCTTGCGGGCCGCGCCAGTCGTCCAGCGGCCGAAGATGGAAGCGGAAGCTCAGAGTTGGGGCATAGGTGCCAAGAAGGACGCGCCGGAGCGGCGTAACTGCCAGCTCGCGTGATACTGGCTTATTCGCGGGCTTCGTGTGTCTCGTACAAAAAGACGCCGAGTGGCACCGGCGCCTACCGCGAGCCGCGCGTGGCGCGGTTCCAGGCGCTGCCGGGCCTGCGGTTGCTGGCCGGTGCGTGAGGGCGATCGGCTGCTGCAGCGCCGGGATCGTCATCGTGGTGCCTGTGCTTTGCTGCTCCTTTACTGCGCCGGCTGGGGGTGTCACCCTGGACCGGTGAGGCCGAGGATCATGTACTGCAGCACGCCTGCGGGGCGCGTCGCGTACTCGACGTCGGGCGCTGGGCCGCCGCTGTTGTTCGACTCGGGCTGGGTTTCCCATCTGCGCGGGCAGCTGGAGCTGTTTGCCTTCGGCAGTTTCGTCGAGCGGCTGGCGGACCGGTTCACCGTGATCCGCTACGACAGGCCCGGGTGCGGCCTGTCCGACAGGGACGGGATAGATCTGTCGTTCGATGGGCAGGTTGCCGCGGCGCTGGCGGTGGCCGGCGCGGTGGGCGCCGACCGTTTCGGCCTGTTCGGGGCCTCGCAGGGCGGTCAGCTGGCCGCCGCGATCGCGGCGCGGTACCCGGACCGGGTCGACGCGCTGGTGCTATACGGGATGTGCGCCAGCGGCAGCGATCTGGCGCCTGCCGAGGTCCGGGACTCGGTCGTGGCGTTGGTGCGGGCCCATTGGGGCCTGGGGCTGAAGGCGCTGGCCGGGGCCTTTGTCACCGATCCCACCGCCGAGGAGCTGGCGGGATTCACCCGGTTCCAGCGGGCCAGCGCTTCGGCCGCCGTGGCGGCTGAGATGCTGGAGGTCTACTACCACACCGACATCAGGGCGCTGCTGCCGGCGATCCGGGCGCGCACGGCGGTGCTGCACCGCGAGGCGGACAAGGGCACCAGGTTCGAGCTGGGGCGGGAAGTCGCCGCGCTGATCCCGGGGGCGACGCTGATCCCGCTGCCGGGTTCGAGCCACCTGTTCTACCACGGCGACTGGCCAGCGGTCCTGGATGCGGCGCTCGGCTTCTTGTGCGAGCCCGCGAGCGCGGGGCCGCGGCTGACCGGCCGTGAGCTCGAGGTGGCCGGGCTCGTCGCCGAGGGGCTGACCAATCATGTCATCGCCCGGAGGCTGTCGGTCGCGCCGCGGACCGCCGAGGCGCACGTGGAGAACATCCGGCGCAAGCTGCAGGTGCACTCGCGTGCCCAGATCGCGGCGTGGGTGACCGAGCACCGGCTCCGCACCTCAGCGGCTCGGTAGTTCACCCGACGCATTTACGGGGGACGGCCGCCCCGGCCGGGGGGAACGCGGAAATTGCCGGTAGTTCACCCGATAGCCGCCCCAGGCCGGGCGGTCTTAGCGTCGAGGTATGACACACGCCACCAGGCCAACCCGCCCTCTGGCGGCCGCCGAGCGCCCGCAGCCGGCCACGATGCCCGCGCTGACTATCCCGTCCCGCTTCTGCGGCCCCCCGGGCAGCGGCAACGGCGGCTATGTCTGCGGACGCATCGCCGCGTACCTCGATGGCCAGGTGACAGTCACGCTGCGCCGGCCACCTCCGCTGGCCACGCCCATGGCCGTGGAACGGGGCGGCGAAAGCTCGGTCCGCATCCACCACGGCCGCACCCTTATAGCCGAGGCAGCCTCCTCGCCGGGCAGCCCGGCGCTGGAGATACCGGGCCCGGTCTCAATGGCGGAAGCTCGCACGGCGGCCGGCCGCGCGCGCTACTACTCCGATCCTGTCTTCCCTGCCTGCTTTGTCTGCGGGACGGGGCGCCAGCTAGGGGACGGGCTGCGGATCTTCCCCGGACCTGTGGCTGGCAGGCCGTTGTGGGCGGCGCCGTGGACACCGGATCCCTCGGTCACCGACGCCAGCGGAAGGGTCCGGCCGGAGGTGGTCTGGGCGGCGCTGGATTGTCCCAGCGGGATCGCCGCCGCCGAGGCCGCCGACCTGGCCCAGGACACTGCGATCCTGCTCGGCCGGATGACGGCCAGCCTGGCGGTGCTGCCTGCGGCCGGCGACCAGTACCGGGTGATCGCCTGGCCGGGCGAGCGTGACGGCCGCAAGCTCACCGCCGGGTCGGCGCTGCTCGGGCCCGGCGGCCAGGTGCTCGCCGCGGCCAGGGCCGTGTGGCTGACCCTGCCGCGCCCGGTTCTGGCGCTGGCCGCTGAGGGAGCGTCGTGACCTCGCGACGGCGCGGCGTCGGGCTCACGCCGATGGAGGCCCGGCGGGATGTCATCGTCCGGACCGCGGTGCTCGCCGACGAGCTGGGGTATGAGATCTTCGCGGTGCCCGAGGGCTGGGGACTGGACTCGACCCCGGTGCTGACTGAGATCGCGCTGCGCACTGCCCGGATCCACCTCGCCTCTGGCGTCCTGTCGGTCTGGGGACGCACTCCGGCCACGCTAGCGATGACCGCCGCCACTTTGTACCAGGTCTGCGGCGGGCGTTACCTGCTGGGCCTGGGCGCCAGCACCAAAGCGCTGGCGGAGGGGTTCCACGACACCGCATTCGAGCACCCCGCCGACAAGCTGCGCGACACCGTGACCAAGGTCCGAGCGCTGCTGGCCGGGCAGGCCGCCCAGCCCAGCCACGTCCCGGCCGCGCGCCCGCTGCGCCTAGGCCAGCCGCCCGCCCCCGACCTGCCCATCTGGGTCGCCGCGCTGGGCCATCACACCACCCGGGTCGCCGCGGAGCTCGGCGACGGCTGGATTCCCGCGCTGGTGGCCCGGGACCGCCTCCCCGGCTGGACGGCCCAGCTCAAGCAACTGCGCGACGCCGCCGCCCCACACGCGCGACCCCTCACGGTGGCGGCTGGGCCTATCACCACCGCTGACGAGAACGCCGGCGCGGCCCGCGACATCGCCGCAGCCTGCACCGCCTGGTACCTGGGCGCCATGGGCGAGGTCTACGCCCGGTCCATGTCCGGCCAGGGCTACGCCGCCGAGGTCCAAGCGATCATCGCCGCGAACCCGCGTCCCAGCCCACGAGGAGGGACCATGCCACCCAGCGCCCAGGTCATCCTCGACCAGCTCGCCGCCTACGGAACCTGCGATCAGGTCCGCGAGCAACTCCAGCCCTGGGACCGCGCCGCCGACATCGTCACCATCCTGCTGCCACCAGGCATGCCCTGGCCCAACATCGAAGCGACCCTCCTGGCCGCAGCACCAAGCGCCCGGCCGGTGCGCCCCAGGAACCTGTCCGCCGCCGCAGCCGGTCAGGCCACTCCCAAGGTGGCGGCCGAACATCTTTAGGTAGCGCGGCCCGCAGGACAATGCTCAGTAACTAAAGATCTGCGCCCTCTTCTCCGTCCGGCCCATACACGCTGTCCGACGTGCCGAATCGATATGTCTCCGCGTGAGCGCATAGGGCGCTGCCCAAACTACTCACATACCGTAGCGGCATCATGCGCCTCAGCCGGCTCCGGCCAGAACAGATCCGGTCATCAGCCCACGCAATCCTCGGCTCCGGCCTGCCGACTCGCGACGCTGGTCTTGACGGGTTTGGCGTCCGGGCCGGGTGACTCAACGGGGGCCGGAGATCTCTGCCAGGCACGCCCGCCGGGGATCAGCTCACGGGCCAAGACGGGGGCTTCCCGCCGCACGGAAACTCCGCACCGCCCGACCACGAACAAGATCATCTGCCGCCCTTGGCTCCCTGTTTGGCTCCCCGCTACCTCCTTAACGATCACCACAGGACTAAGAAGTGCCGTTGACCTGCAAAAACTGGTGGGCGCAGCAGGGTTCGAACCTGCGGCCCCTCGCTTGTAAGGCGAGTTATTACAGTCGCTGGACGTGGCCTGGTGTGGCATCCACCAGTGAGGTCCGTGGCTGGACGTGGCCTGGTGTGGCCTGGTGTCGGTGGACGTTGGCTCCCCGTTTGGCTCCCTCGTTTCGTTAGCGCCGCTAACCTTCAACGGACACGACCGAGGCCTGAAATCGCTACTCCGTGGCCGTGCGGCCCAGGGAGCGATCGATGACCGTGAGCCCGATGTCCGGCCGTGAGGGCTCCGGGGGCAGCCGGCGGGAGACACCTCGACGCGGCATCGTCCGGTACAGACCCGTGTTCAGTCGGCCTGCCGGCGACTGCCGCGCCGGCAGATCGTTGTGAGTCCAAGGCAGGGTCGGGAGCGTGGCCCGGCAGCCCGTCGAGTCGACCGGTCATG
>PMSW01000089.1 GCA_003168215.1 Actinomycetota bacterium | reverse complement strand
CCAGCGCTGGTCGCCGACCCGATCGCTGGAGGGCTGTGGATCATCGCCTGGACCACGAGCAGCGACGCGATCGACTACATCTACTGCCTCGGGACCGGGGCGGGGGCCTGCAGCGGGCCGGTCAACACCCTCCCCGGGGCGGCCACCAGCACCTCCCCCGCGCTGGCGTTCATGGGCGGCGACACGGGCACCCTCTACGTCGCCTGGAAGGATGCGACCAGCAACCAGATCGGCTACGAGGCGTCCTTCGACAATGCGGGCTTCACTCCCCAGGAGCTTGAGCCGCAGGCCCTCACCAGCGCTGCCCCGGCGCTGGCAGTCGGCGCGTACACGCTTTACACGGCCTGGAAAGGCAACGGAACCAACCAGCAGGTGTGGTTCGCCGCGGCCAACACTCCCTACTAACCCGCCAGCTTCCCAGTAGTACTTTGCTAGGCGCCGACGGCGGCCGAGGGCGACGCGCTGGCAGCACCGGGGGCAGACGCCGAGGATGACGGCCAGCACATCTCCACTAGCTGAGGGTGAGCCTGTCGCCGTAGTACATGGTCAGCGCGTTGCCACCCGGGACAGCCGGAGCGGGCCGCGGGCCTCCGGCACCGCACTCAGACCGCCGGGAAGTCGACTTCGGCGGTGGGTGTCACGCTGCCCTTGCGGCCGGGCGCCGCCGCCCAGCTCCAGTACGCGTTGGTGTACGCGATCGACTTCTCCGGGGTAACCGGGAAACCCCACTCGCGCATGTCCTCGGTGGTATGCGCGTCGGAGACGAGCGTCGCGTCGTAGCCGCGCACCAGCGCACCGTGCAGGGTCGAGCGGATGCACTCCTCCGTCTGCGCGCCGGTGACCACCAGCCGTCCGACCCCCCGCTCGGCCAGCAGTTCCTCCAGGTCCGTGGCCTCGAACGAGTCCCCGTACGTCTTGTGGATCAGGGGCTCGGTGTCCAGCCGCTCAAGCTCGGGGACGTACTGCCAGCCCTCGGAGCCCTCCGGCAGCTCGTCGCTGGAGTGCTGCACCCAGAGCACCGGGACGTCCTGTGCCCGGGCCTTGCCCACGAGGGCCTGGATGTTGGCGATCACGCGGTCGCGCTCGTAGGCGTTCCCGACGACGCCGTTCTGCACGTCGATGACGAGCAGGGCGGTCCGAGGTCGGTTCTGCAGGGATGTCATGGCTACCTCCGTCAGCTCGAGGCTCTCCCAGCCCAGAGTAGGCCCAGGCACCGACACCCCTACCGAGGGCTCGATCAGCGTCTCACGCCCCGATGAGCCCGTACCCGCTGGCCCGGCCGGCTAAGGCCGGAACCGGCACGGGCCAGGGCCTGTCTGACCAGTGAGAACGCTCCTTCTTCGCTCCTTTGACACTTGCCGTGCCCGGTCCGCGTACGGCCTCCAAGATCAAGAAAGGACCCGCAGCCGGATGGTCGGGCCCATTTCCCGCAGCCTGGCCACAACCGCCTCCGGATAGTCGATCCCGATATCGGTCAGCGCATATCCGAGGTCGCCGCGAGTGCCGAGCAGCTGAGCTTCGACGTTCACGTTGTGCGCGGCCAGCACCGAGTTGATTTCCGCCATCACGCCGGGCACATTCCGGTGCAAGTGCGCCAGCCGGTGGGTACCCGCGGCCGGCGGCAGTGCTACCTGCGGCAGGTTCACCGACAGTGACGTCGTTCCCTCGGCGATGAAATCGGCGAGCTTGCCGCCGACGAAAGCGCCGATGTCCGCCTGGGCCTCTTCTGTCGACCCGCCGATGTGCGGGGTGAGGATCACGTTCGGCAGGCCGCGCAGCACCGACTCAAACTTATCTCCGGACGACCGCGGCTCGTCCAGGAAGACGTCGACGGCCGCTCCGGCTAGGCGGCCGGACAGCAGATGCCTGCGCAGCGCCTCGTGGTCGACCACGAAGCCCCGGCACAGGTTCAGGAACAGTGCCCCCGGCCGCATCCGGCTGAATTCCTTTTCGCCGAACAGTGAGCTGTTAGACGGGCGGCCGTCCACGTGCAAGGTCACGATCTCGGAGATCTCGAGGAGTTCGTCAAGGCTGACGCAGCGCCGTGCGTTTCCGAGCGCGAGCTTGTCGGCGGTGTCATGGAAGACGACCCGCATTCCGAGCGCCTCACCGACGACCGATAGTTGCGCGCCGATATTTCCGTACCCGACGATTCCCAGCGTGCGACCGCGGACCTCGTGGGCGCCGCGGGCCGACTTGTCCCACACGCCCGCGTGCATCCCGCGGTCCTTCTCAGTGAGCCGGCGGGTCAGTGCGACGATCTCGGCGAGGGTCAGCTCGACCACACTGCGCGTGTTTGAATAAGGCGCGTTGAACACGGCAACACCGAGCGCTGAGGCGGCCGCCAGGTCGATCTGATCGGTGCCGATGCAGAATGCCCCGACCGCGATCAGGTCCGGGGCCGCGGCGAATCCCGCGGCGCTGAGCCGGGTCTTGGACCGGATGCCAAGCAACGCGACACCCGGCAGCGCGGTAGCCAGTTCAGCCTCGTCATGGGCGGAAGGCAGCCCAGTTACCTCCAATCCGGCCTCTTCGAGCAGCCGGAAGGCCTCGGGGTGAACATTCTCCAGGAGCAGCGCCTTCACGGCCTCAGGCTAACGGAAGCCGCGGCCGGCTGAGTCGAGCGGTGCCTGCGGCCACGCCTCGCAGGACTCCTCGGATTGGTCGACTGCAGGCCGGCACCGCGTGCCATCATCAGCACTGCCCGGAAGCCCGCGAGCCCTGTCCGTCCGGAGACAGCCGGAGGAATCATGGCTGTCGACGCCGGCCACCCCGATGCAACCGCAGGATGTGCGGGTGAGCGGCTGATAGTCAGGGCGCGTATTTCAGTACCAGGTCGCCGACGTGCGGGAGCGCGGCCTCGACCCGAACTTGCCGCCTGGGACGGGGCTGGCTCGCAGCCCTCCCCGCCGCCCGCCCCAATATCCGGCTCGCCCCGTTGAGGTCCCGGACGCACTTCCGGGCAACCAGGTGCACGTCCAGCCACCTGCTAGTCGCTGCCAGGTGCACGTCCAGCCAGCTGCTAGTCGCTGTCCGTTTACCGCCTCACCAGGCCGGTATGGTGGCATTCACTGCGGATTTCGCCGGGGCATGAGCAGGCCGGGAACCTCAGCTGGTAGGCGGCCGGCGGGTCGCCTGAAGCCGATGGAATGCGGGGATCATGAGCTTCGATCTGACCACTTGCGCCACGTCGCGGGCGGTCATACTTGTCGAAGGGATGAGCGACCAGGCAGCGCTCGAAACGCTGGCTGAGCGCCGCGGCCGGGCTCTGGCTGCTGAAGGCATCTCCATCGTGCGGATGGCAGGAGCGACGAATGTCGGCCGCTTCGTGGAGCTGCTCGGACCCCGCGGGCTCGGCGTCAGGCTGGCTGGCCTGTGCGACGCCGCCGAAGAAGGCTACTTCCGGCGCGCTCTGGAGCGGGCCGGTCTCGGTTCCGGCATGTCCCGCGCCGATAGGGAAGCACACGGTTTCTACGTGTGCACCGCCGACCTGGAGGATGAGCTGATCCGTGCCCTCGGCACCGCCGCGGTCGAGCAAATAATCCAGGCTCAAGGCGAGATCCGGTCATTCCGCATCTTCCAGAAACAGCCCGCACAGCAGCGGCGCAGCCCCGAGAGGCAGCTTCACCGGTTCATGGGGACCCGGTCCGGCCGGAAAAGCCAGTACGCGCGCCTGCTCGCGGGGGCGCTTGACCTGACCCGGGTTCCCCGGCCACTTGACCGCGTACTCGCGTACGTCTGAGAAAGCACGACCGCGGCTGGCGGGCGGCGAGGTCAGCGTGGGCACCTGGCGGCCCGCTACCCGGGTCTCGGCCGGGCCGACGGTCCAGCATCACCGCACGGTCGAGCACGTTGTCATAATCGGGGATGTAGGAGAACTTCGATAACACGAAATAGCGGCGCCTCCGCCCTCGTCCGAACCGGCATCGCAGCACAGAACAGGAACCCGCAGTGAAGGTGCATATCGACTCCGAGCGCTGCCAAGGGCACGGCCGCTGCTATGACCTCGCCCCCGGCCTGTTCGGCGAAGACGACGAGGGCTACGGGACGGTCCTCGGCGACGGCGTGGTATCGCGGGACAGCGAGCACGACGCTCGCCTGGCTGGCTCCAACTGCCCCGAACGCGCGATCGCCGTGCTGGAGGAGCATCGGACATGACCGTCGATGACCGCTTCACCGCAGACTCCCGCGAGACGCCGGCGGACCGGCCCCTCGGCACGCGCAGCGAGATCATCACGGGCCCGGTCTCAGACTGGGCGACTGACTTCTCCCATCTCGAGCCAGGCTGGTTCGCCGACCCCTACCCGATCCAGGCCGACCTGCGGCAGCGTTGCCCGATCGCGCGCACCGAGCGGTTCGGCGGCGGGTGGCTGCCGACGCGCTACGAGGACGTCGCGGCAATCGCCTACGACACCGAGCGCTTCTCCTCGCGGTCGATCATCATGAGCAACTTCCGACCGCCCAGCGAACTGGCGCCGGCCGGCGGCTCGCCGCCGATCTCCTCAGACCCGCCGTTCCACCATGACGCGCGCAAGCTGCTGCTCCCTGCGTTCACCAGGACCGCGGTCAGCGGGCAGGAGCCGGCGACCAGGGCGTTGTGTCACTCACTCATCGACGGATTCGAGGGACGGGACGTCGCCGACGCCGCCCGCGACTACGCGCAGCACATCCCGATGCGCGTCATCGCTGACATGCTCGGCTTTCCCCCGCAGGACGGACCGCGGTTCCGTGAGTTCGTCGAGAACACGCTGGAGGGCATCAACCTGCCGCCGGAGGAGCGCATGACGCGGATGGAGGCGCTATTCGACTACCTGGACGCGCAGATCCGCGACCACCTCGATAACCGGCGTGAGGACCTGACGACTTACCTGATCGACGCCGAGCTCCGCGGTCGCAAGCTCGACCCGTCGCATGTTGCGGGCACGATGGCCCTGCTGCTCATCGCCGGCATCGACACGACGTGGAGCGCGATCGGTGCCTCGTTGTGGCACCTGGCCAAGACCCCGGAGGATCGCAGGCGGCTCGTCGCCGAGCCCAGGCTGCTGGCGACCGCGATGGAGGAGTTCCTCAGGGCCTACGCGCCGGTCACCATGGCGCGGCTGGTGCAGCACGACATGCACTGGCGCGGCGTCGACATGAAGGCCGATGACTGGATCCTGTTGTCGTTCCCGGCGGCCAACCGTGACCCGGCGCAGTTCGACCGAGCAGGCGAGATCGTCATCGACCGCCAGGTCAACCGGCACGCCGCGTTCGGGCTCGGCATCCATCGCTGCGTGGGTTCGCACCTGGCGCGCATGGAGCTTCGGGTCGCCCTCGAAGTCTGGCTCGAGCGGATCCCCTGGTTCACTCTTGAAGATCCCTCGGCGGTAACGTGGTCCGCGGGCCAGATCCGCGGTCCGCGCACGCTCCCGCTTCGCATCCGCTGACCGCGGTCGCGCAGGTCATGGCCGATGGCACGTACCGTGGACGCTGCTGCTGGATGAGACGCTGGTCCTGGCGGCTCGCGCCGCCGCCCGGCTGTGTAAAGGGTGCCAAGGAATTGATCATGACGCTGAGGAGCACGGAGGGCTTCCGTGAGTCCCTCGATGCGGCCTGGCCGGCCCACCGGAGGTAGCTGCCAGTGGCAGATCGCCGCGATCGTCGCGTCAGCGCTGGTAGCTGGCGGCTGCGCGGCCGCGGGTTCCGCGCCTGCGGCGGTCGTGCCGCGCCGTCCGGCGGCCGGATCCGGGACACGGCCAGCCACTAAGCCGCCGGAACCGGCGAGACCTGGCTTCACGGTCAGCGGCTCTGTCCCCGTGCAGCCCAGCCCGAGCCAGGACACGCACGCCCAGGACCCCGCCGCCGTCTGCCGGCCGCAGAAGTTCCGCCGCGACGAGGCCCTGGGACAGGCCACCGCCGTTGGCTTTACTTTCACCGGGGCACCGGTATCGGCCGTGCTCCTCGCCCATTTCCTCACGGGCACCGGAACGGCGATGCATTTCGGCGCAGGCACCCTGATCTCGCGGGAGGCACGAGCCAGCGGCGCCTTCCATAACCTGAACCGGCACATCCAGGCGGCCGTTCTGAGCCAGCTCAGGGCGGGGACGTCACAGATACGGCTGACGGGCTCTGCGCTGCGGCCAATCCGCTTTGGCCTCTCCACCTCTTCGCAGGACCTCTACCTGGGTTTCCGCGGTACCCAGGGCCTGGACGTCCGCGGCACGGGCACGATGACCAACCGCAGGTACACGGGAAGACTGACCTATGTCATCCGCGACAGTTATGGCTTCCCCCCGCGCGACCAGCTGTTCGGCATTGGCACGGCGATGAGATACCTGCAGGCAGATTGCGGAAGGCCGCCTGCCCAGGGCGGAGCCCACTGGTTTCCCGATTCCATCACGGTTAACGTGCCTTTCCGCCACCCGAAGTGACGGGAGCCGGCCGTGCAGTGACGTACCGGGCCGGGGGTCAGGGGACGCCCTGCTCCCGCTCCTGCTTGCGGCGCTGGATGTACCTGACCAGGCGGCGGATGAGGAAGTACATTGCCATCACCGTCCTTCTGCCGAACCGGGCGCGGTCACCCGGCCGCGCACATGCGCCGTCCCGCTCGCGTTCGTTACCTCTCCATCGTCTCACGCGTGCTGCAGCTGCACAGGCCCTGAGCAGCTCAGGCGAGCTGTCCCGCTGGCGCCGACCCCAGCACGGGCACGGCGGTGGACTGACGCGGCGTAGTCAATTGGCCCGGCAGCGCGGCAATATGCCCGCTCATCTCCAGCGCCAGAACGAGCGTCCTCGCCGCATGTCAGTGCGCTGGCGCAGCGAATCCGGCCGGGCTCAAATACCGGGTCAGGGGCGGCGATCTGCTTCTTCTCGGCACCGCGTGCGGCATGTCATGCGGCGATCACGCTCACGCCGGGGGAGCGAGCACAAACATGGCGATGTGCCGCGCACAGGTCCGATGATGCTCAAGTGATGACCTACGGCCTGGCCCGGGCCGCCAAGCAGGATGAAGGCCGGCCACGAGGCATTTTCCAGCACAGCAGGTCCCCCTATATTGAGGGAATGACGGTTGAGCGCGCTGTTTCCGCCGGTGCCGCTCCGGTGCTTGTGGTGCGAACCGGGGAATCGGATCGCACGCTGCGGGCGGGGTCAAGCTACCGGGTGGGCCGCGATCCGCATTCGGACGTCGTGGTGGATGACCCCAAGGTCTCCTGGCAGCACGCGATCCTGCGGCTGGCGGGCGACCAGTGGCTGCTGGAGGATGCGGGCAGCAAGAACGGGACGTTCGTCGGTTCGGAGCGTGTGCGGCAAGTCGAGATCACCGGTTCCTGCGAGGTCCGGCTTGGTGACCCGGACTCCGGCCCGGTTGTTTCCTGCTCGATCGCGCCTGCCCCAGACGCCGGCGCCGCTGCCCCAGACGCCCGCGCCGGTGTGCCAGACGGCGGCGCAACAGTGTCAGTGTCCGCGGTAATGCTGCAGCCAGCCTCGCAGCCGGCAGCGGAAGAGCGGGCGCCGACCGCGATCATGCGGCTGCCGGACCTTGGGCTCCGCATCGGCCGCGCGGCCGACAACGACATGGTCGTCCCGGACCTCAGCGTGTCCCGGTACCACGCCGAGCTGCGGAAGACGGCGCGCGGCGGCTACGAGATCGTCGATCTGGGCAGCCACAACGGCACGTTCGTTTGCGGCCAGCGGATCACCACCGCGGCGGTGACGGAAAGTGACGTTATCGGCATCGGCGTTGCCGCCTTCCGGCTCGTTGGCGGTGAGCTACTGCAGTTCATCGACACCGGCGACATCTCGCTCAGCGCCCGCGGCCTGACAGTCCGGCTGCCTGGCGGCAAGGTAATCCTGGACGACGTCAGCTTTCCGCTGGGCGAGCGCTGCCTGCTTGGCGTCATCGGGCCCAGCGGCGCGGGCAAGTCGACGCTGCTCGGGGCGCTGACCGGCATGCGGCCTGCCACCGAGGGCGCGGTGCTCTACGACGGCCGTGATCTTTATGACCACTACGCCGAGCTGCGGCACCGGATCGGGCTGGTTCCGCAGGAGAACATCCTGCATACCCAGCTGTCCGCGCGCCGCGCGCTGCGGTACGCGGCCGAACTGCGGTTCCCGCGGGACACCAGCCCGGCGGAGCGGGAGCACCGGATCGGCGAAGTGCTGGAAGAGCTGTCGCTGACCGTGCATGCGGATACCCGCGCGTCGTCGCTTTCCGGCGGCCAGCAAAAGCGCGTTAACGTCGCCCTGGAACTGCTGACAAAGCCCTCGCTGCTGTTCCTGGACGAGCCGACGTCCGGCCTGGACCCGGGTCTGGACATGGCGGTGATGGAGATGATGGCCGGCCTCGCCCGCGACGGGCGGACGGTCATCGTGGTGACGCACAGCGTCGCGAACCTTAATGTCTGCGACCGGCTGCTGGTGCTGGTGCCCGGCGGCAAGGTCGCCTACTTCGGTCCGCCGGACGACGGCCTGCGGCATTTCGGCAAACCCGGCTGGGCTCAGGTATTCCGGGCCTTCGAAGCCGAGCCAGACCGGGACTGGGCCGGGGAATACCGCCGCTCGGCGTTCTGCGCCCAGTACATCACGGCGGGCCAGCCCGGGCAGCCAGCCGCGGCAGCCAGCCGGGCTGTGCCGCCGCCGCAACGGTCCCAGAACCGGCTGGCCCAGCTGTCCACCCTGGTCAGGCGATATGTGGCTGTCATCGCCTCCGACCGCAACTACGTCGCGGTCCTGGCGCTGCTGCCGATCATTCTCGGTGCCCTGATCCGGGCGGTTCCTGACCCTGCCGGACTGGCCGGGCGTAACAACGGCAACGCTCAGCAGGTTCTGCTGATCCTCGTCATGGCCGCCTGCCTCACCGGCGTGGCGAACGCGGTCAGGGAGCTGGTGAAGGAACGGGCGATCTATACCCGGGAGCGAGCGGCCGGGCTGTCCGCCGGCGTTTACCTATGGTCCAAGCTCGTCGTGCTGGGACTGATCAGCGCCTTGCAGGCGGTTGTGCTCGTGCTCATCGGCGTGGTCGGCCGCCCGCTGCCGCCGGGCGGAGCCTTCCTGAGGTCCCTTCCGCTGGTGGAACTCGCGGCGGCCATGGCTGTGCTCGCGGTCGCGTCGATGGCAGTGGGACTGCTGATCTCGGCACTGGTCAATTCGTCGGACAAGACCATGCCGCTGCTGGTAGTGGCTGTCTTGGTCCAGGTCGTGCTGAGCGGCGGCGTATTCCCGCTGAACGGGAAGGCCGGCCTTCAGCAGTTCTCCTGGCTCTCGCCATCCCGGTGGGGTTTCGGCGCGGCGGCATCCACGTCGAATCTGAATCAGGTCGCGCCGCCCGGCCTCGAGGCCAAGCCGGACCCGCTGTGGAACCATACCCCGCATACCTGGCTTCTGGACATGGCCATGCAGGTCGTGCTCGCTGCAGTGCTCATCGGCCTCACGTGGTGGCGGCTGCAACGGGTGAGCCCCGGCCGCCGCCGCTAGCGGCTGGCCTGAGCGACGCAGCGTCTTGCGCCTTCCAGCGCCGGCGGGGGACCGTCCTGCAGCACACCGCCGGCGTTTCCTGCATCATTGACTCACTGCGGCCTCCAAGCCCGCGCTCGGCTCATGATGGTCGTGCCTGACTCCGGGCAGGCAGGACTGCGCGCAGGTGCAGGTGCCGGGGACGGTGAGGAGGGGAGCACGGACGCCAGCCGACACGAGGACCCAGCCGGTCCCGCGAATTCCGCGGACAGCGCTGAGCCGGATGCCCGCTTTACCCTCGCCAACGAGCGGACCTTCCTGGCCTGGAGCCGCACCGCCCTCGCCCTGGTGGTCGCCGGGCTGGCGATTGTCCAGCTGCTGCCGCCGTTCCCCGGTGTTCCCTGGGGCCGGCACATCATCGGCACCCCCTTGATTCTTCTCGGCTCCGCCGTGGCCGTGGTCAGCTACTTCGAATGGACCGGCAACCAGCGCGCACTCCGCCGCGGAGAGCCCATGAACCGCTCGCGGCTGCCCGTGATCCTTGCGATGACCATCGCGATCGTCGGGCTGGTCGCTGCGGCGCTCGCGCTGCTGTCCGGGGTGGGCAGGAACTGATGACGCCCGCTGAAGATATCGAGGACACCGATCCCGGGCTGGCTCGGGACAGGACTGAACTCTCCTGGACCCGGACCGCGATCTCGTTCGCGGCACTGGGCGGAGCGATCCTCAAGAGCCGTCCTTACGCGGGGATCCCGATCCTGGCCCTGAGCGCACTGATCTGGAAGCTAGGCAGGCTGGCCGGCGCGCCAGCGGCGGGACCTGGCCGCTCTCGGCGCCTGCTGCTGATCGCCGTGGCCGTCACCGGTGTGTCACTCGTCGCGCTGGCGCTCACCCTGCTAGGTCCCGAGCCTGCCGGGCTCCGGCCCTGACCCCGGCGTGATGGCGAAGATTGACCAGTTCATCCACGGAAGCGCGCGCATACGAGGACGAAGCGCGAGCTAGCCCTAGCGGCTGCTGGTTGCTTTTGTCGTCTGGGCCTGCTCGCAAGCCGAGACCTTGGCCGTCTGGTAAGCGAAGACCGCGGCCCGGTCCAGCGGCGCGCAGCTGCTGCCGCCGGACAGGATGACGGTGAAGACCACGACAAGCATCATCATCAGCGCCGCCGGGATCAGCATCCCCCGCAGCGACGAAGCGAGCTCCCCTTGCGCGGCGTGCGGGGAGCCGGCGGCCCCGTGACGGCCAGCCGGCCCGATCAGGTCCTCGTCAGGCGGATCGCCTGCCTGCGCGCTCAGCCGGTTGAAGATGCTGAACATCGCGGCAAGATGCGGCTCGGCGGCGCGCAGCCTGGCGGCGATGAGTTCCAGTGCCCTGTGCTCGTCGGAATGCAGGGTTGCCTCCTTGCTGCGCCGGGTCGTCTGTGCCACGTCACGGCCGGGCCGGGGCCCGCGTCGGCTGCCGGGCGGCCGACCCCAAACCCGCACCCCTGGGGGTTTCCTGCGAGTCTACGTCTACATTTCCCTGAGCACATGGGATGCGCCGGTGCGCCACCGCGGGCTCTGCCTGGCCAGCCCCCGGACTACTGGCCAGCCCCCGGACTAAGGGCCACCGTGGGCCGCTGTCTTGCGGCGCTGCCGCCGGTGAGCGAGACTCACCGTCCATGAGCCAGCCGCCGACCCCGGCAGTAGCCACCAGGACCCTGAGCGAGCACGACTTCGCCGCGCCCATGGATGACCGCTACTTCGAGGACTACACGCCCGGAGCGGTGTACGAGTACGGGTACGTCCAGGTGACCGAGGCCGAGATACTCGATTTCGCCCGGGCCTTCGACCCGCAGCCGNNGGCATCTTCACCCGGCTGCTGGTCGCCCATTACCTTTCCCGGGTAGCAAGCCTCGCCTCGCCGGGCATCGACGAGCTTCGCTGGCCAGCGCCGCTGCGGCCCGGCGACTCGGTGCGCCTGCGCGCCACTGTCCTGCAGGTGCGCCCGTCGCGATCCAAGCCCGACCGCGGGCTGGTCCGCACCCATGGACAGCTGATCAGCCAGAACAACGAGGACGTCCTCCGGCTTGACGCCATGAACATCATCGGCCGCCGCGGCGCTCTGGCCAGCCGGGACTAGCAGCGCGGTACGCCCGGCGGCCTTGTTCCGGACGCGGGCCGGAGCTTGCTCAGCCGAGGGCTGCGGCGATGATCGCTTGCGCCTCTTCCTGGATCGCGGCGAGGTGGCCCGGACCGCGGAAGGACTCGGCGTAGAGCTTGTAGACGTCCTCGGTGCCCGACGGGCGGGCGGCGAACCAGCCGGATGCGCTGATGACCTTGAGCCCGCCGATCGGAGCGCCGTTGCCGGGNNTACCGGGCGGTGAGGTCACGGTACAGCTCCGATGGCGAGCGGCGGGTCACGGCAGTGATCTCCGAGGCGAGCAGGGCCAGGATGATTCCGTCCTTGTCGGTCGTCCATACCGAACCGTCACGCTGCAGGAACGAGGCCCCGGCGCTTTCCTCGCCACCGAATCCGACCGATCCATCCAGCAGTCCGGGCACGAACCACTTGAACCCGACCGGCACCTCCAGCAGCGCGCGGCCCAGGCCGCCGGTGACCCGGTCGATCATCGAGGAGCTCACCAGGGTCTTGCCGACTGCCGCGGCTGCTGGCCAGCCGTCGCGGTGGGAGTACAGGTATTCGATGGCGACGGCGAGGTAATGGTTGGGATTGAGCAGCCCCGCGTCGGGCGTGACGATGCCGTGCCGGTCGGCATCGGTGTCGTTCCCGGTCGCGATCGTGAACTCGTGCTGGCGGGCGATCAGGCTGGCCATGGCGGACGGCGACGAGCAGTCCATGCGGATCTTGCCGTCCCAGTCCAGGGTCATGAACCGGAACGTGGCGTCCACGCCGGGGTTGACGACGGTGAGGTCCAGGCCGTAGCGCTCGCCGATCACGCCCCAGTAGCCGACACTGGCCCCGCCGAGCGGGTCGGCGCCGATGCGGACCCCGGCGGCCCTGATCGCGGCGAGGTCGACCACCTGCCCCAGGGCCGACACGTAGGCGTCGACGAAGTCAAATCGCCCGGTGGCGTCTGCCGCGATCGCGCGCGCATAGGGGATCCGGCGCACGCCGGTGAGCCCGCCGGCCAGCAGGGCGTTCGCCCGGTCCTGGATCTGCACGGTGATGTCGGTGCCGGCCGGCCCGCCATCCGGCGGGTTGTACTTGAATCCGCCGTCCGAGGGCGGGTTATGCGATGGGGTCACCACGATCCCGTCGGCGCGCGGCCCGTGCCCTGATGCGTTGTGCGCGAGGATCGCCCGCGACACCGCCGGGGTCGGCGTATACCCGCCGCGGGCGTCCAGCAGTACCCGGACGTCGTTAGCGGCGAGCACCTCAAGGGCGCTGACCTGGGCCGGCTCGGAAAGTGCGTGCGTATCGACACCCAGGTAGAGCGGCCCGTCGATGCCGCTGGCGGCCCGGTACTCGCAGATCGCCTGGGTGGCGGCGACGATGTGGTCTTCGTTGAACGTCGCCGTCAGCGCGGAACCGCGGTGGCCGGAGGTGCCGAACGACACCCGCTGGGCGGCCTCGCCGGGGTCAGGATGCAGCGCGTAATAGGCGGTGACCAGCTTCGCCACATCCACGAGATCCTCAGCGGCAGCGGGCTGCCCCGCGCGTGCACTCATCATGGCGTCATCCTGGCACGGGCCGGGCACGGCGAAGGACATCATCCCGGCCCATTCGGCAGGCCTCGTAGCCGTGCGGGCAGGTTGCCTGTTCAGGCTCCCGGTACCGGGGTGGCCTCACCCGACCCGGTGGACGGGTGGCGGTGGATGACGAGGCCGCTGATTGCGGCTGCGACGGCGACTAGGGCGAGGGCGATGAACGGGAAGGTGCTGTAGGGGGAGGGCTGGCCTGGTTCGCATAGCTCGATGAACGGGACGATCAGGACGGCTGATCCCAGCGCCGGGACGGCCACGTGCCGGGCGGCGGAGAACATGGCGCGGTGGCGGCGCCACATGAACACCGGGAGGGAGAGGTTAGTCAGGAGGTAGACGACCAGGATCACGATGGTGCCCATGGTGGAGCACTCGGCGTAGAGCCCGACGGGGTTCATTGCCGCGGTGTGCCCGCTGAGCAGGTGGGTGATCCACCAGGCGCCGATGATGGCAAGGCCGGTGACGGCCATCACGATGAGCGCGTTGAGCGGCGTGCCGGTCGTTGCGCGCAGGCGGCCGAGCCGTGCGGGCAGCAGCCCGGACCGTCCGGCGTCGAAGAGCATCCGCGCCTGGGAGGACGCGCCGGACACCAGCGCGGCGAGCACCGAGACGATTCCGGCGATCCAGGCCAGCACGGCCCACCGGCCCAGATCGTGGTCGGCAACGGTGAGGAACGGCACCGAGGACCGCCCGATGGACGAGATGTGGTAGCCGAAGCCGGTCACGGTGGCGTACGCGAAGACAACGAACAGCACGGCGCCGATCGCGATCGAGATGTACAGGGCACGGGGAACGGCCCGCTTCGGNNGCCGGTCAGGCCGCCGGTCAGGTGAGCCCAGGAGAACGGCACCGCCGACAGCTCGCCGCGCTGATCGAACAGGGCCACCGCGCAGACCACCAGCATGACCGCGACCTGGGCGACGAGCGCTACGCCCACCGCGGCGGTGGAAAGCTTGACGCCCTTGGCGGTCACCCAGATCGCGGCGGCGGTCAGTACCACCGTCAGCGGCCCCCAGGGCACGTCCAGGGAGGTGTAGTGCGCGAGCGTCATTGCCAGCAATCCGCCCGACATGGTAAACACCCCGGTCATCGCGACGGTGTAGCCGACGGTCACCAGCAGCGCCGTGACCACCCCGGCCCTGGGCCCCAGCGCGGTCTCGACATAGGTGATGAAGCTGCCCGCTGACGGCTCCGCCCGGGTGAACTCCGCCACCGTCGTCGCCAGGAACACGACAGCGACCCCGGCGGCCACGATCGTCAGCGGGGCAGCGACGCCGGCGGTCACCGTGATCACCCCGAACGCGAAATAGAAATCGATCCCCGGCCCGATGTTCGCGATGGTGGAGACGGTCAGGTCCCACGTGCCGAGCTGGCCGGACCGCAGCCGCCCCCCGCCTGGCGGAGGGCCGGCCGCCTCGGGCAGTTGCCCGCCGCCGGCGTCAGCGGTCACGGTTCCCGGCGGGCCGGGCCGCCGCCGGCCGCCTCCCGCTGCGAAGCGATGGAGTCACGCCGTTAACCTACGCCCGGGGCGTGCCGGCTCCTGGTCCGGGTAATCACCGGGGCTCGCCTGGCGGCGCGCGCGGGTTCCTCGGCGGCAGGTTCATGATGAACCCACAGGTCACAGCCGGTTTCCAGGTGGACGGTATCGTCGCGATCCGGCTCCGCCGAGCGTGCTCGGGCTTATGCGGCGAGGCTGGCGTAGCGGCCGTGGCCGGCCACCAGGCTGGTGTGCGTGCCGGCCTCGGCGATGCGGCCGTGATCCAGGACGACGATCTGGCCGGCGTTGCGCACGGTGGAGAGCCGGTGCGCAATGGTGATGGTGGTGCGGCCCCGGGCAAGGGTGTCGAACGCCTTCTGGACGGCGCGTTCTGTTTCGGTGTCCAGGGCACTGGTGGCCTCGTCCAGCACGAGGACGCGGGGGTCGCGCAGCAGGGTCCGCGCGATGGCAATGCGCTGCTTCTCGCCACCGGAGAAACGATGCCCGCGGGAGCCGACCATGGTGTCGTAGCCGTCGGGCAGCCCGGCGATCAGGTCGTGGATCTGGGCGGCACGGGCGGCGTCCTCGATCTCCGCGTTGGTGGCCTCGGGCCTGGCGTAGCGCAGGTTCTCCCGCACCGTGGTGTGCAGCAGGTAGGTTTCCTGGCTGACGACGCCCACGATCGCGGCGAGGTCGGTGAGTTTCATGTCGCGGATGTCGATGCCGTCGACGCTGACACTGCCGCTGGTGGGGTCGTAGAGGCGGGCGATCAGCGCGGCCAGGGTGGTCTTGCCGGATCCGGTCTCGCCGACCAGGGCCAGCGTGCTGCCGGCCGGCACGTCCAGGTCGATGCCGGCCAGGGCGGGCCGGTCGGCGCCGGGGTAGCTGAAGCTGACGCCGGTGAAGCGGACGTGCCCGGCGACCCGGGCCGGGTCGATCTCGACCGGGCTTGCCGGGTCGTCGACGTCGACGGGCAGGTCGAGGTACTCGAAGATCCGCGCGAACAGCGCCAGCGAGCTGATCACCGACACGCTAGTGCTGAGCAGGCCGGTCAGCGGCCGGAACAGGTTGTTCTGCAGGGTGGTGAACGCGATCAGGGTGCCGATGGTCATCGCGCCGGCGGTGACCGGCAGGCCGGCGGCGAGGTAGATGATCGCGGGGATCGCGGCGAAGATGACGCTCAGCGAGGCCATCCGCCAGCGCCCGGCCAGCTGGGAGCGCAGCTCCAGGTCGATCAGGCGGGCCGAGGAGGCAGTGAACCGCTGTACCAGTGACGGCCCGGTGCCCATCGTCTTGGCCAGCTGGATGGCGTTGATCGACAGTCCTTCCTCGATCGTGACGTTGAGGTCGGCCAGTTCGCGTTGCTGCTGCGTGGTGATGGCCCGGCGCATCCGGGCGACCTTGCGGGTCAGGTAGATCGACGGCGGCATGACGACCAGCGAGATGACCGACAGCCGCCATGACAAGGCGATCATGGCGGCGGCGGTGGCTATCGCGGTGGTGAAGTTGGCGGCGATGGAAGTCGCGGTCGAGGTCACCACGGATTCCATCCCGCCGATGTCGTTGGTGATGCGGGACTGGACCTCGCCGGTACGCGTGCGGGTGAAGAAGCCGATCGACTGCCGCTGCAAGTGGGAGAAGACGCTGGTGCGCAGCCCGTGCATGACCTGCTGGCCGACCTTGGTGCTGATCCAGGTCTGGATCACCCCGAAGGCCGAGGTGATGGCGGCGACGGCGACCATGCCGGCCACCAGCCAGGCCAGCAGCCGCACGTTCCTGTCCGGCAGCGCGGTGTCGATGACCGCGCGGAGCAGGAACGGCGAGGCCACTCCGACGACGGAGGAGGCGGCGATGATGGCCGTGACGATCGCCAGCTGCCATCGGTAAGGGGTGAACAGCCGCCCGATGCGGCGCAGCGACACCTCGCGTGCCTGCGCCCTCTCCGCGGCCGTGACCGTCTTCGTGCCGCGGGTCCGGCCAGTGTTACTGATGTCTCGATTCGCGTGTGGGGACGTCAAGAGGTTGCTCGATTCTGTCGGGGCGGGGCCCACGCTCGGATGCGCGAAACCCCCGGGAAAGGCAATTGATGAGGTTGCCTCAATATGAGGTTACAACAGGAGTTGCTGGTACGCTATTCCCATGACCAAGGACCTCCCATGACCCGGGACCGCGACACGACCGGCCGGCCCGACGCCGGCGGTGACGAGACGCTGTCGGAAGCCTTCAGGTCGGTCGCGCGCCAGTTGCGCGACACCTCGCAGGAGACCCTGGCCCCCTGGGACATTACCCCCTCCCACCTGCGGGCTCTGCGCGTGCTGATGTACCACGGGGTGATGCGGCTCTCGGAGCTATCGGATCATCTGCACATCGCGGCGCGCTCGGCCACCGAGGTCGTCGACGCCCTCGAAACCCGGGGCCTGGTCGAGCGGCGGGCCGACCCCGACGATCGGCGCGCCACCCTGGTCGAGGTGACCGAGCACGGCGCTAGCGTCTTCGACGCGATCCGCGCGCTCCGCGGAACCGAGGCCGAACGGGCCTTTGGCCGGCTCAGCGAGGCAGACCGCGTCCACCTCGCCCGGATTCTCCGCAAGCTCAGGGACTGATCCGCCGCTGGCCCGCTCACGAGCCGGGCCACAGATCCTCCGGTTCACGCCCGCGGGTTTCGGGGAGGACCCCGAAGAGCAGCATGGCCGCTGCCGCGGGCAAGAAGGTGACCAGCCCGGCCACTCCGAACCGGCCGCCGGCGCCGGCCACCGCGCCAAAGACGACCAGGCCGGTCACCGCCCCCAGCACGCCAGCCGCCAGCCACCAGCCTGACACCGAGGCCCGTACCGCCGTCGGGAAAAGCTCGTTGACCAGCGCCCCGGCCGCGGGGGCGAAGACCGAGCCGGCGAATATCCCGAGGATGTAGCCGGTCAGCAGCGCCGCGCTGGAGCCGGTATAGGCCAGGGCGGCGAACAGGGCCACCGCGACCATCGCCAGCGCGCCGGTCAGGCGCCGGCCTACCCGGTCCGCCAGCCACCGTCCGGCCAGCAGCCCGGCCAGCCCGGCGGCGCCGCCGCCCGCCACCATGCCGGCCGTCACGATGCCCCGCTGGTGCAGGAAGTTCTGCGCGAACAGGAAGATGAAGGTGTTGGCCGGCCCGGTAATCACCGATACCGCGAAAGCCAATACCACGATCACCAGCAGGCGGCGCCGGAACGGCCTGGCCACGGCACCGATCACGGGGATCGGATGCTCGGATCCGGCCGCGGCGACGGCGAACCGGTCGGGCTCCTCGAGCCAGCGCCGCAGCAGCGGCAGCAGCGCCAGGGGGACCAGCGCCAGCACGAACACCCCCCGGAACCCGAGCGCGCTCGACGCCAGGCTGTGCACGATGGCGATAACCCCGGCGCCGACGCCGTACCCGGCGGCGACGAGCGCCACCGCCTTGGCCCGGTCCGCCGAGGCGGTCTGCTCCGCCGCGGTGACCTGCGCCAGGCCATTGCTGGCGCTCAGCAGGGGCCGCCCGCAGGCGAAGATGGCCACGAACCACCAGTAGGTGGGGCTGACCGCGGCCAGCACGGTCAGGGACAGCCCCGCGCCGACGGTGACGAGCAGCATCATCCGGCGGCCGAACCGGTCGGCCAGGGCGGTGATGGGCAGGCCGCCCAGCGACGCCAGCCGCATGATGGCCAGCCCGATGCCCAGTTCGGTACCCGACAGCCCGGCCTGGTCGGCGAGGGCTGCGCCGTGGGTCACCTGGCCGAACCCCCGGGCAACGTTTCCGAGGGCGGCCACCACGCCGAACTGCCCGAACCCCGAAGCGAAGCCGGCGATCGCCACGCCGACCACGGCCCGGTCGTTCCAGCGATGCAGGCGGAGCCCGGCCGGCCCCGAGACGGGACTCGTGTCCGGATCAGTGCTCACCGTCGCCCGCCCTTGTCAACGACGAGTCCCCGCCGCCTTCCATGGCGGCCCGGCGGTGTGCCAGCCTCCGGCAGAGGCTGCTGGCAGGCACTGGCCGATCCGCGAACTCTGCTGCAGGTTACCGGAGCGTCGGGTAATGCGGAACGGGCCGAACGGGCCGAACNNGCCGAACGGGCCGAACGGGCCGGCGTGGCTTGCAGTCCGGCAGTCCATGGGCGTAGTTCCAGATTGCAGCGAATACCGGGGATGTCATTCCCGGCGCCGGGGTGGTTTACTGCGGATGAGTGGCTAGCATCCGAGGCCCGGGCGGCGAGGCAGCTCATCGGCGGCGGCTACGGTGACCTGGGCTGCAGAGGGAGACTCCCATGGTGCGTCATCGCGTGCGGCTGACGGTCACCGTCTCGGCGCTGACTCTTGTCAGTTGCGGTGCATTACTGCTGGGGGCGGGAGTTCCTGCCGCCTGGGCGGCGAGCACGACTAATTGCGCCAACACCAGTCCTGCTTCGGGCAGCACGATCAAGGGCAACCTGATAGTCAAGGGCAAGAATGGCCTCTGCGACCTTGTCGATGTCCACGTGACTGGAAACGTAACGGTCTACTCCGGTGACTCCCTCATTACCGATGATGTGACTCAGATCGGCGGGAAGGTCACGAGCACGGATGGCCAGTTCATCCAGATCTGCGAAAGCGATATCGAAGGAAATGTCCAGATTACGGGCACGGAAAGCGGAGAATTCGGGGGCGTGGAGATCGGTGGTACTGACTGTGGCGATTCAGGCGGAAGCGACATCTTCGGCGCGCTGACTATTAAGGATAATCATGCCCCGGTCATAGCCGTCGTGGGGAATACTGTCGGAAATGGGAGCAAGCCAGGGTCGATAACGGTGTCCGGCAACGTCAATTCTGCAAAAGGGTCCAGTGACACGATCTCCCAGAATATGTTCTACGGCAAGCTGATTTGCTCCGGCAACAAGCCTGCCCCGACTGGAACGGGAAATCGGAACCCGGCTCATCCTCCGGGAGTCGGCACCGGGCAATGCGCTGGCCTGGTCAGCTAGCGTTGCTTTTCGCCCCGAACCTGTCGATGCTGTGGGCGGATCTGCCGCTGGCGGACCGGTTCGAGCGGGCTGCCCGGGCCGGGTTCGGCGCTGTCGAGCTGTGGTGGCCGGGCACGGAGGCCGCGGAGTCGCTGCCGGGGCTGACGTCCCGCTGGAACCTGCGGCTCGCGCTGCTGAACTTCGATACGGGCGACATGGCGGCCGGGGACCGGGGCCTCGCCGCCGATCTCCGCCGCCAGGAGCAGCTGCGCGCCAATGTGCCGGCCGCGCTGCGGATCGCGCGGTCCTGCGGGTGCGAACGGCTGAATCTGCCGGTCGGCCTCCGGCAGCGGCGCTACTCCCGCACAGCGCAGCTGGCCTGCGCGCGGGACAACGTGGCCTGGGCCGCCGACCAGGCAGCCCAGGCCGGCTGTGAGGTCATGATCGAGGCCCTCAACCCGATGGACAACGGGCCGTACCTGCTGACCACGACCGCGGCTGCGGCCACGTTCGTCCGGGAGGTGGCACGTCCCAACGTCCGGCTGCAGTACGACGCGTACCACATGCAGCGGACGGAGGGCAACATCACCGCGACCCTGGATGAGTACTGGCACCTGATCAGCCATGTCCAGATCGCCGACGTGCCCGGCAGGCACGAGCCGGGCACCGGAGAGATCAACTACCAGTTCGTCCTCGACCACCTCGACCGCAAGGGTTATCAGGGCGCGGTCGGCCTGGAGTACCTCCCGTCGGCCGGCCGGGCCGAGGATTCCTTCGGCTGGCTGGACGACTACCGGAAGCGGCCGGCAGCGACTCATGAATTCATTTCACAGCAAAGACACAAACCGGAATCACGACGGCAATGAGCGACTGGCACTGTCGGCAGCAGGGCAGTCATGCTGCGGAGGCTCGGAGGCCGGCAATGTGCGTGTGGAGATTCCGGATCGACCTGCAGGGCGAGCTGCCGAAGACAGCCGTGCTCGCAGCATCCCTGGACGGCTGCTCGGCCCGCCTGCTGAGCGTATCCACGAATCGCGGTCACGAGATGGCGGCCGGAGAGTTCATGGTGGACGTGCCGCACGATGAGGGGGTCGGCGCCGTTCTTGCCGCGTTGCACGAGATCAGCCCGAGGGTGCTCATCGGCTTGGCGCAAGCGTGCGACGGCAGCCTGGCGGTTTCCTGACGCCGGCCTGGCCGGCCAGCGGCCAGGATCGCTAGGGCAGGAGCAGCGGCTTGCCCGTTGTCGCCCGGAACTCGATGTCGAGGTGGGCCTGGGCGGCATCGGCCAGCGGATAGCGCTTGCCGATGCTGACCTTGAGCTGTCCGGTCTCGATCAGGGTGAAGATCTCGGCCGAGTGGGCGAGCAAGGCCTCGCGTACCGGGATGTGATCCCGGAATACCGGGTAGCAGATCTTGATGCTGTTCGGCAGCTCGCGCATGCTGACGACGGGTACCTTGCCGATGAAGGCACCGTAATACAGGACGGTGCCGTGCCGGCGCGTCACTCTCATGGACGCACGGAATGTCGACTCGCCGCCACCGTCGTAGACCGCGTGCACGCCCTCGCCGCCTGTCAGGTCCAGGACCCCGGTGATGAACTGGTCACCGGCTGACACCAGCACGTGGTCAGCGCCCGCTGCCCGGGCTGCGCCGGCCTTGTCCTCGCGAGACACCAGGCCGATGACGATGCCGCCTCGCAGCTTGATCAGCTGGGTGAGAATCTGGGCCAGGCCGCCGGCCGCTGCGTGCACCAGCGTCACGTCGCCCGGCTGCACCGGAGCGGCTTCGGTCACGAAGTGATGAGCCGTCAGGCCCTGCATCATGACGCTTGCTGCCACCTCGTCCGCTACCGAGCCGGGGATCGGCACCGCGCTTGCCGCTGGCAGGGCGATCTGCTCGGCGTACGTGCCGTAGGCGTACACCCAGGCCACCCGGTCGCCGATCGCGAAGCATGTCACGCCCGCGCCGAGTCCGCTGACCCTCCCGGCGGCCTCGACACCAGGGACGAACGGCACCCCGCCGGCCCCGGGTCCCACCTGGCGGGCTCCGGTGTCCATGAAGTTCACGCCAGCGGCGCTGATGTCCACGAGAATCTCTCCCGGCCCGGGCACCGGAGACGGCCGCCCCCTCAGCCGGAGCACCTCGGGACCGCCAAGTTCGTCAACGACTATTGCTTGCACTGCTCGTGTCCCTTCGTTCAGCCGGCCACGCCACTATCACCGAACTAAAAATGGACTAGCAAGTCCAGAAGAAGGGATTGGGGTGCTGACTGCCAAGGGAACCGCGACACGACAGCGCATCATCGATGGCGCCGCAGCCGAGATCCGCGATCGCGGAGTCGCGGCCACGACACTGGACGATGTGTGCGGCCGGACCGCGACCAGCAAAGGCCATCTCTTCCACTACTTCCCCGGCGGCAGGGAGCAACTGCTGCTCGCCGTGGCCGATCGCGAGGCCTGGCGAGTACTGGAAGACCAGCAACCGCACCTCAGCCGTCTGACCACGTGGCACGCGTGGCAAGCCTGGCGTGACGCAGTCGTGCACCGCTACCAGCAGCAAGGCGTCCACTGCCCGCTCGGCGTGCTGATCACCGAACTGGGCCGCGGCACTCCCGCGGCGCAGGCCGTGACCGGGCGGCTCATCGGCCAGTGGCAGGACGACCTGCAGGCGGGCATCGCCAGCATGCAGCAGCGCGGCCAGATCGCCGGCGAACTGAACGCCGAGCGCACCGCCGCAGCGATCGTCGCGGCCGTCCAGGGCGGAGTGACCATCCTGATGTCCACCGGCAGCAGCGCGCACCTGGAAGCCACGCTGGACACCGCGCTGCTGTTCCTGAAGAGCAGCGCGCTTGACGCTGGACCTGACGCGACGCCGTCGGAAGGCAATCGGAAGTAGGATTGTCGGCACAGCCGAGTGCGCCTGGCAGGAGGGCTCCCTGTGGTGAGCGACACCAGCCCTCCGCAGCCCAGCCCTCCGCAGCAGAACCTGGCTGAATCGCTGGCCGGACGGGCCAGCGAACTTGCGCTCATCCGTTCCTTCGTCGATGAGGCCGCCGTCGGCGTGCCCCGGACGGGTTCTACGCCTGAGGAGGCGCAGCGTGAGCACGACCACCCCCGCTAACCCGGAGGCGATCTTCACTTACGGAGCGCCGCAGCTGAAGTTCGGGCCGGGCGCTTCCGATGAGATCGGCTTCGACCTGAGCCAGTACGGCGTCAGGCGCGCGCTGGTGGTGACCGACTCCGGGGTGGCGGCGACCGGCATCCCGGAGCGGGTTGCCAGCCAGATGGCCCAGTTCGGCATCGAGGCCCAGGTGTTCAGCGGCGTGCACGTGGAGCCGACCGACGAGAGCATGGCCGCCGCGATCGCCCACGCGAGGGACAGCGGGCCGTGGGATGCGTTCGTGGCCGTCGGCGGCGGGTCGAGCATCGACACGGCGAAGGCCATCAACCTGCTGCTGACCAATCCCGGCGAGCTGATGGACTACATCAATGTCCCGGTGGGGAAGGGCATCGCCCCGGTCAACCCGCTCAGTCCGCTGATCGCCGTGCCTACCACCACGGGCACGGGGGCGGAGTCCACGACCATCTGCGTGCTGGATGTGCTGTCCCTGCGGGTGAAGACGGGCATCAGCCACGCCCGGCTCCGGCCGACCCTGGCCGTGGTCGATCCGCTGCTGACGCTGACCCAGCCGGCCGGGGTGACCGCCTCGGCAGGCATGGACATCCTGTGTCACGCGCTGGAGAGCTACACCGCCCGGTGGTACACCAGCAACGAGCGCAAGCGCCCCGAGCAGCGAGTGCCGTACTGCGGGTCGAACCCGATCTCGGATATGTGGTCGGAGAAGGCGATGCGACTGCTCGCGACCTCCTTCCGCACCGCGGTCCGCCACGGTGACGACGTCCAGGCCCGCGCGGACATGGCGATCGCGGCGACGTTCGCCGGGATGGGATTCGGCAATGCCGGGGTGCACATTCCGCACGCGAACGCCTACCCGATCGCGGGCCGGGTGCGCGATTTCCACCCCAAGGACTACCCGGCGCAAGAGCCGATGGTGCCGCATGGCATGTCCGTCGCGCTGACCGCGCCGGAGGCGTTCCGGTTCACCTTCGAGGCCTCGCCGCAGCGGCATATCCAGGCCGCGCGGATGCTGGCCCCCGGCGCCGACCAGCCCGCGGACGCCGCCGAGTTCCTCCCGTCGGTCCTCATCGACCTGATGAAGGACATCGAGATACCGAACGGGGTCGCTGCGGTCGGTTTCCGCACCGGGGACATTCCCGGCCTCGTCGAGGGCACGATGAAGCAGCAGCGCCTGCTCGCCACCTCGCCCAAGGCGGTCACCGAGGACGACGTGGCCGGGATCTTCGCCCGGTCGATGGAGCTGTGGTAGCGATGTCCATCTATGAGCTCCGGTGCGGCCACGGGCACACGTTCGAGGTGATCCATTCCTTCACCGCGCCGCTGCCGTCATGCCCCGGCGGCGGAACCGCGACCGTGAAGGTCCCGTCCCGGTTCGGCATCGCCGGCCGGGCGGCGCTCCCGCCGCCGCCCGAGGTCATGCCTCAGGCCTGGCGCGGCACCTATGACGGGAACCGCGAGTACATCACGTCGCTGCGGCCCGCGCCCTGACCGCCATGCCGCCGCCTGGCGTCCCCGGAGCCGCGCGTCCCCGGAGCCGCGCGGCGATGGCGGGCGCCGCCGGCGTTTCCTCGGCTGAGCTGGTGGCGGCCATCAGCCGGGCCGGAGTGGGCGACGTCAGCGGGAGCTCCCTGGACCGGGCCACCTACTCCTCGGACGCGTCGGCCTACCGCGTTGTCCCGGCGGCTGTCGTCCGCCCGCGGCACGCCGATGAAGTGGCGGCCACGCTTGAGGCGTGCCGCGCGCTCGGTGCCCCGGTTACCTGCCGCGGCGCCGGCACGTCCATCGCCGGCAACGCGGTGGGGACCGGCGTTGTGCTGGACTTCAGCAGGTACCTGAACCAGGTGCTCAGCGTGGATGCCGGTGCCCGGGCGGCGGCCGTTCAGCCGGGTGTGGTCCAGGCGCGTCTGCAGCGCGCCGCTGCCCCGCTCGGGCTCCGGTTCGGGCCCGACCCGTCCAGCCACACCCGGTGCACGATCGGCGGGATGATCGGTAATAACGCGTGCGGCTCGCGGGCGCTGCGTTACGGGCGGACCTCGGACAATGTGCTTGCCCTCGACGTGCTGACCGCGGCCGGTCAGCAGCTCCGCCTCGGCGAGCCTGGCGGCAAGCCCGGCGCGGGCGCTCCGGCCGAACTGGCCGCGCTGCACGAAGTGGCCAGATCCGGGCTGGCCGCGATCCGGACAGAGCTGGGCCGCTTCGGCCGCCAGGTCTCCGGCTACGCGCTTGAGCACCTGCTGCCCGAGCACGGGTTCGACGTCCGGCGCGCGCTGGTCGGCAGCGAAGGGACTCTCGCCGTGGTGGTAGGCGCTACCGTGCGCCTTGTCGAGGAGCCGCGGCACCGCGTGCTCGCCGTGCTGGGATATCCGGACATGGCCGCCGCGGCGGACGCCGTGCCCGGCATCCTGGGCCATCTGCCTACCGCCTGTGAGGGCCTGGACTCACGCATCGTCGACGTGGTGCGGGCCGCCCGAGGGCCGGCCGCGGTGCCGGGCCTGCCGCGCGGGTCAGGCTGGCTATTCGTCGAGTTCGCCGCTGACACCGCCGCCGGCGCGGCGGCCAGTGCTGCCCGGGTATTGCCGGACGCCGGTGCCCTGGACAGCGCCGTCGTCTCTGATCCCGGGCACGCCAGCGCGCTGTGGCGGATCAGGGAGGACGGCGCCGGGCTCGCCGGGCGCACGCCGGACGGTGAGCCTGCTTATCCCGGCTGGGAGGATTCGGCTGTCCCGCCCGCATCGCTCGGCCCCTACCTGCGTGACCTGGAGGAGCTGCTCCGCCAGTACGAGCTGACCGGGATCCCGTACGGGCACTTTGGCGATGGCTGCCTGCACCTGCGGCTGGATTTTCCGCTGGCGGTGCCCGGCGGCGGCGAGGTGCTCCGGGGCTTCCTGCTCGACGCTGCCCGGCTGGTCACCCGCTATGGCGGGTCGCTGTCCGGGGAGCACGGTGACGGTCGTGCCCGCAGCGAGCTGCTGCCGATCATGTACTCGCCCGCGGTGCTGGAGCTGTTCAGCCGTGTCAAGGCGGTCTTCGATCCCGGTGAGCTGCTCAATCCCGGCATCCTGGTGCGGCCGCGTCCGCTGGCTGCCGATCTGCGGGCCAGCGCTGCCGATCTGCAGGCCGGCGCGTCTGATCTGCAGGTCGGCGCGTCCGATCTGCGGCGCGGCCCGTTCCGGCCGGTCCGCGAGTCACTTGCGCTGGCCTACCGTCACGACCGCGGTGACTTCGCCGCCGCCGTGCACCGTTGCACGGGCGTGGGGAAGTGCCGGGCGGACTCAACGGCAACGGGCGGCGTCATGTGCCCCTCGTACCTGGCGACCAGGGATGAGGAGGATTCCACCAGGGGGCGGGCTCGCGTCCTTCAGGAAATGGTCAACGGCTCCCTGGTGACCGGGGGGTGGCGGGCTCCTGAGGTGCGCGCCGCCCTCGATCTGTGCTTGTCCTGCAAGGCCTGCGCAGCAGAGTGCCCGGCCGGGGTGGACATGGCCGCCTACAAGGCGGAGGTCCTGCATCAGGCCTACCGGCGCCGCCTGCGCCCGCGATCCCACTACGCGCTCGGCCAGCTGCCGCGCTGGGCCCGGCTGGCGTCGCTTGCGCCCGGCGCCGCGAATGCCGCGCTCTCGGTGCCCGTGGTGGCTCGCGGTACGCGCTGGGCGGCCGGCATGGATCAGCGCCGCCAGCTGCCGGCGTTCGCGGCGACCTCGTTCCGTGCCTGGCACCGAGCTCACTCGCGCACCAGCAGGCCCGCTGGTCGGCCGGTGCTGCTGCTGGCCGATACCTTCACCAACTATTTCGCGCCGGAGATCGGCGCGGCCGCGACCCGGGTGCTCGAGGACGCGGGTTTCAGCGTCTCGCTGCCGCGCCGGGCCACGTGCTGCGCAATCACCTGGATCTCGACCGGCCAGCTGGGCGCTGCGCGCCGCATCCTGCGGCGCACCATCGGGGAGCTGCTCCCGGCCGCCGCAGCCGGCATCCCCATCGTGGGCCTGGAGCCCTCCTGCACGGCCACGCTGCGCTCGGACGCCATCGAGATCCTGGACTCACCGGCCGCGGCGGCTGTAGCCGCCTCCGTCCGGACCCTGGCCGAGGTCCTGGCAGCCGCCCCTGACTGGCAGCCACCCCGCCTGGACGGGCTGCCGGTAGTCGCCCAGCCGCACTGCCATCAGTCCGCGATCATGGGCTGGGACGCCGACGCCGCACTGCTGCAGCGCACCGGTGCGCAGGTCACCCGGGTGGCTGGCTGCTGCGGGCTGGCGGGCAATTTCGGGGTGGAGCGAGGGCATTACGACGTGTCCGCGGCTATCGCCGCAGGCGCCCTGCTGCCGGCGGCGCGCTCGGCAGGCCCGGATGCGGCCCTGCTCGCCGACGGGTTCTCCTGCCGCATCCAGCTGGCGGACCTGGCCGACAGGCCAGGAAAGCACATCGCCCAGCTGCTGGACGGCGAGAGGCCGTGAAGACGCGGCAGCGCCGCCAGTGTCGGTAGCCGCGGATCGCGCCGCTGCGCTCCAGCCGGGCGAGCCGGCCGGCCACCGCGGGCGGGAACATCTCGATGGCCCGGCCGAGGGCCCGCTGGGACTGGCGCGCGTCCACCGCAAGCGCGCGCAGCAGCGCCAGGTCGAGGGCGTCTACATTTGTAAGGCTCAGTGTCAAGAGACGGAACAGGCAGATGACTGCAGCCATCAAGCACGACTGGAATGCCGGTCTCGCCCGGCGGGCGCACGCGCTGGGCGGTGGCGAGATCACGGCGATCCTTGCCCTGGCCGGCCCAACCGATGTCATCACGTTCTCCGGCGGGTTCCCCGATCCGGCGACCTTCCCGGCTCCGGTCCTGGCCGGGATCGCGGCCAGGCTGATCACCGAGGACGCGGCTGTTGCCCTCCAGTACTCGGCGACCGAGGGACTCGCCGGGGTTCGCGATTACGTGTCCGGGCGGATGGAGTCGCTGGAAGGCTCGCCACCGGGCCCCGGCGGGCTGATGATCACCAGCGGCGGCATCGACTGCATGGAGCTGCTGGCCAAGAGCTACGTGGACCCGGGCGATGTCGTCGTGGTGGAGGCGCCCACCTATCTCGGCGGGATCATGGCGTTCCGCGGGTACGAGGCGGACGTGCGGGGCGTGCCGGTGGACGGCGACGGGATGCGCGTCGATGTGCTGGCCGGCATGCTGGCCGCGGGCCTGCGGCCGAAGATCCTCTACACGATCCCGGACTACCAGAATCCGACCGGGCTCTCGCTGAGCGAGCAGCGGCGGCAGGAGCTGGTCAGCCTGGCCCGGCGGTACGGCTTCCTGATCCTCGAGGATGTCGCCTACCGGGAGCTCGGCTTCGGCCCCCCGCCGCCGCCGAGCCTGTGGTCGCTGGCGCCCGACGTAGTGCTCCAGGCCGGCACGTTCTCGAAGATCCTCTTCCCCGGGGTACGGCTGGGCTGGGCTGCCGGGCCGGAGGAGATCATCAGCCGGCTCGTCATCGCCAAGCAGAACTCCGACCAGTGCTCCGGCGCCCTCGGCCAGCGGATGCTCGAGGAGTACGGGCGCGGCGGGCACCTGGACCGGCAGATCGTCAAGTCGCGGGCGCTGTACGCCCGCCGGGCCGGCCTGATGGCCGGGGCGCTGACCGCTCATATGCCGGACGGCACGACGTGGACGAAGCCGGAGGGCGGGTTCTATATCTGGCTGACGGCGCCTGCTGGCGTGGACACGGTAGCGCTCTCGGCGGCGGCCCGGGCTCGCAAGGTCGCGTACGTGCCTGGCCGGCCGTTCTACCCCGGCGATGCCGGCGCTACGCAGATCCGGCTGGCGTACAGCCGGGTCGCCGACCACCTCATTGATGAGGGCGTCCGCCGGATCGGCGAGGTTCTCCGGACCGCACTGGAGGGACAATGAGCGACGTTGCGGGCCCGCCTCAGCAGGGCCCAGATGCTCCCGCCGGTGGCGCCAGTCCGCTGGTCGCCCTCGCCGGGTCTCTCGGCGCTGCCGCCGGGTCTTTCGGTGACGCCGCCAGCCACTTCACGACGGAGGCCCGCGGTGAGCCTGCCGGGGCCGGCCGGTACGTGAACATAGACACGCTGACACCGGCGGAGTTCCTGCCCGGGCTGGGTTTCCGTCCGGTTCTCGGGCAGCGCACGATGACGAACTTTGTCACCTTCGAGCCTGGCGTCACGGCGCCGCGGCACGTGCACGAAGAGGAGCAGATCGTCATCGTGCTGGACGGGGAGCTTACCTTCGACCTGGACGGAGACGTGCGCACGATGCGCAAGGGAGATGTGGCGGTCGTTCCGGCCTGGGTGCCGCACGCGGCGTGGACGACGGACAGCCGCTGCTTCGAAGTCGACGTGTTCTGCCCGCCCCGCCAGAGCCTGCTCGGGCTGGCCGAGGCACAGTCCGACGGCCAGAACCGTCCCAGTCCGCAGGCAGGTGACCCGGCGGCTGATGACTCGGCGGCTGATGAGCCGGCGGCNNGCGGCTGGTGCGCCGGCGGCCAGTTAGCCGGCCGCGGGCAGCCGGCCGGCGCAGCATAGAGGGATCCTGGGCAGGTGGGCCGCCGCGTCATTGTCACTGGCGGGTCCAAGGGAAAGGCCCGGCCAGTTCGGCACGCTGATGCCCGCGCGGTAAGTCATCGGCAGCCAGGAATGAGGTCCGGGCGCTCAGCTGAGTGTGCTGGTGGCGAGCGGGGTGGCGTCAAGCGCGGCCGAGCGGGGCGGCATGAGCATCCGCACGCACAGCACGACCAGCGCGACGATGAAGGCGCAGTAGATCCAGAATGCCGGCGTGACACCGGAGCTGATCGTGAGCCCAGCCTGCGCGGCCTGCGCCGACGGGATCCCGAACAGCGCCGGCGTGGTGGCCTCGCCGAGCGCGACGAGCGCCGAGATCGCCTGCGCTGCCATCGGGATGATGGCACCGGCGAGCAACGCTGCTCCCTGCAGGACCGGCCGCCACAGCGCCGCCGCGACAACAACCGCGACGAGGGCGACCATCACGGCGACGTCCCCGGCAATCACCAGTGCCGGGTTCGCGAAGGCGTTGCCCGCAGTCAGGGACTGCGTCAGCCCGTCCGAGGCCCGCAGCGTATAGCTGTCCCACGAGGGGGCGAAGGCGACCGCCGCGCCGAGCGCGGCGAGCGTCAATGCCAGCAGGGGGCCTATCTCGTTGCCAGCCGGCCTGCCCGGCGCGCCGGCCGGCCGGAGTCCGAAGGCGGCCGCGGAGCCGGCCGCGCAAGCGAGCCAGCCGGCCAGCCCGAGCACGAGGCCGGCGCCGATGAGATGCGCACCTCCGGCGATCGCCGTTCCGGCGTCCGCGAAGAAGAGGCCGAACGTGACGATGCTCGTCCCTATCCCGAGCAGCGCTCCCGCTCGCAGGCGAGTACCGCCGGGCAAGATGAGCAGTGCGCTCGCGGTCCAGGCAGCGAAGTAGATCGCGTGCGGCCAGAGTTCGGCCGGCTCCTGGGCGAGGCTCGCCCCCCCGATATAGCCGGGGAAGAGCCCGGCGACCCCGCAGGCGACGCCGACGGCGAGCAGCACCGCCGCGATGACGCCGCGGATACCCGCGCTGGCGGCCGGGGCAGTGCCCAGATCGGCCGGTCCGGTCGCCCGGCCGATCGGGCCAAGGGCCTGCCCAGCCTGCCCGGCCGG
>PMSW01000087.1 GCA_003168215.1 Actinomycetota bacterium | reverse complement strand
TTGACCGCCGGGGGGATCTCGCATTCGGTGTGCAGCCGCCGCAGGTGGTGCGGCTGAAAGTTCGAGACGCCGATCGAGCGGGCTCGTCCGTCGCGGTAGAACTCCTCCAGGGTGTTCCAGGTCGACACGTAATCGCCGTCGTACCTGGTGGGCAGCGGCCAGTGGATCAGGAACAGGTCTATGTAGTCGAAGCCGAGCGCGTCCAGCGAGTCGTCGAACGCCTTACGGGCGTCATCCGGGCGGTGGAAGCCATTGTTCAGCTTGCTGGTAACGAACACGTCGGCGCGGTCAAGGCCGGACTTGCCGATGGCCTCGCCGACCTCCTTCTCATTGCCGTACATCTGGGCGGTATCGATGTGCCGGTACCCCGACTGCAGGGCCGTAGCCACGGCCCCGGCGGTGTCTTCCGGCTTGACCTGAAAGACACCGAAGCCGAACTGTGGGATCTTCTGGCCGTTGTTCAGCATGACGAGAGGTACTGCGCTCACGGAATCTCCTCCGGTGATGGGTGGAACCGCTGGATCGATGCTCCGCCAGCCAGCCCTGCCCGATGCGACTTCTTCAAAACCCATGCAGGCACGACGGCTGGCCCGCGGCTGGGTGCCAAGGATGAACTGGCATCATCGAGGACATGACCGTCGTGAAGATCAACGCGATTACAGTAGCGCCCGATAGCGGCGATGAGCTTGCCCGGCGGTTCGCTGCCCGGGCAGGCGCGGTCGACAGCCAGGACGGCTTCGAGGGATTCGAGCTGCTCAAGCCGGCTGACGAGCGCACTACCTGGCTCGTCGTGACACGGTGGCGGGACGAGGCTTCCTTTGCGGCGTGGCTGCACTCACCCGCGTTCGGGCATGGGCACCGCTCCGCGGCCGAGCGGAGCGGCGGCGAGGCATCGAGCCCCGTCGGCGTCAGCAGCGAGCTGTGGTCCTATCAGATCGCTGGCGGCTCGGCCGGGTGAGACGCGGCCAGGACACTCGTCACAGCACGTCGCGCTGCAGTTGCGGGAATACCTTCGACACCTTGCCGAGGAGATAGTCGCCGTAACTGCCGGTGAAGGCACGAAGATCCTGACCGTCCCACCGCCGTCGCCCGTCATCGCCGGCGGCAGCCCGCGCTGGCAGCGGCGGCACCTCGGCGGTGAAGCCAGGATCGAGGAAGAACGGGAACGAGAGCCGGCTGCGGCCGCTGAGGTTACGGACCCGGTGCGGCGTCGAGCGATACCAGCCCCCGGTGAGCCGCTCCAGCATGTCGCCGATGTTGCAGACGAACGTTCCCGCGATCGGCGGGGCGTCGATCCAGCCCTCCGGCGCGGCGATCTGCAGGCCGCCACTGCGGTCCTGGGCGAGCAAGGTCAGCAGCCCGTAGTCGGTGTGCTCGCCTACTCCCCAGCCGTCGGCCGGCAGCGGCGGCGGATAGCTGAAGATCCGGAACAAGATCGTCGGATCGGCGGTGCAACTGGCAGCGAAGTAACCGGCGTCCAGGCCCAGGCTCAGCGCCACGCCCCGCAGCACCGCCTGGCCCAGGACGGTCAGGGCCTCCAGGTAGGACAGCACCAGCGGGCGCAGCTCCGGGACCTGCCGCGGGAACAAGTTGCGGCCGTGCAGCGGAATGCCAGCCCGCACCCGCGGATCATCGGCCGCGAGTTCGGCGCCGAAGTACAGTCCTTCCTTCAGATCAGGCTGCCCCGACGTAAGCTCGGCGCCCACCGGGAAGAACCCCCGCCACGCCCGGCCGCCATGCTCCATGGCGATCTCCAGCTTGTCCTCCAGCGGCAGGGCGAAGAACTCGGCACTGGCCGCCTCCAGCCGTCCGAGCAGCTCCGCCGGCACGCCATGGCCGGTCACGTAGAAGAAGCCGCGCTCACGGCAAGCCGCCTGGATCTGGCCCGCCACCCCGGCACACGCCGCGCCCGGCGCCCCTCCGACCAGGGGTGCCACATCAATGACCGGCAGTGCAGGTGAAACGCTGGAACCCGCCATCACCCCATCATGCCCGACGCCCAGCCGACGGCCGCCGAGGACATCAACCTTGCCGGTGACGGTGAAGCGAGCATCAGCGGCGATCCGGCTCGCCGCCGATAGCAGATCGCGCAGCTTTCTTGAACCGCTTTCGATCAGATCANNATGTCAATGCCAACCGGAACGGGCCTGCCTAGTTACTATGCAGGTTTATTTCAGGCTTACCCAGCAGGACCAAAAATCATTGCACTCTACGCCGCCGACGACATCCTCCTGAGCTTGGGCTGGCGCCTCAAGATCCTCTACGTACTCTTCTTCGGTTACTTCCTCGGCTGCGGGCTTTTGGTTCAGATCATCCGGGCTGTTCATGTCCACCTCTCTTTGGGTAGGCATCTCGACCCGCTCCGCCCTGCCTGGAGGCGTCGAATCCGGCGAGGTTGTGCCGCCGTGTCCGCATTGATTGCCATGCTACGGGTGGAGACGCAGGCAAGCACCGGGATCCCCCTCCCAACTTAGGGGTCGCCCCATCCCATAAGACGCGGACAGTGCCCCATGAGCACGAGGCGTCCGGCGTCGGCGCCGTACGGGTGCAGAGCAGGCCAAGCCGCAATACCGCTGGGGGCCTATCGATTATTATGGCGCCAAATCCTTCGGGATCGTGGGCCATCACCGCGCTGCTGGTCCGCTGGTGCCCTGCCCGATCACGTCGTGCACGAAGTCGCGGATCACTGCCTGGAACTTGTCGAATTCCTCGATCTGGGGCGAATGGCCAGATTTCTCGAAAATCACCAGGCGCGAGGCCGGGATGAGCGACGCGATGGTCTCGGCCGACGACACCGGCGTGACCCAGTCCGCACGCCCCACCGTCACCAGGGTCGGGCAGCGCACCCCTGGCAGTTGCGGCCTGAGGTCATAGCCGGGCATGTTGCGGGTAAAACACCAGTTGTGCGCCTCGTGCCGGTAGATGCCGGCCTCGACGCGCTCGGCCGACCGGACCGGGTCGTACTCGAAGTCGTACAACGGGATGATCTCGGCCCAGCGGGCCTTCAGGTCCTCGTCGTCGCGGATCCGGCCGCTCCAGTACCGGTCGAAGTTGTCCCAGTCGATCTCGATCCGCGTCTGGGCGCGCGCGTTCTCGTAAGCCCGGTCCAGGTTGGAGCGGTCCGGCGAGGTATCCCGCAGGATCATCGCCCGGGCCCGGCCGGGATACGCGATGGCGTACTCCATGGCGATGAAGCCGCCGTAGGAGCCGCCGGCCACGACGATCTCGTCCACCCCGAGCCACTGCCTGAGCCCGTCGACGTCCGCCGCCCACTGGGCATGCGAGAACGGCGGCTTTCCCCCGCTCAGGCCGCAGCCCCTGGCGTCGAAGACCACGACGCGCATCTCGTCGGCGAGCGGGCCGAAGGTCGCCTTCGGCTCGGCCAGCGAGCCGATGCCGCCGCCGCCGTGGTGCGCGATCAGCACGGGGGCATGGTCAGGGCCGAGGACTTCGACGTTGAGGTCGTTGCCGTTGATGTTCACGAACATGGGTTACTCCTCGTCAGGTCCGGACTGGGCGCTGGCTGCCTTCCATGATCCCGAAGGATCCGGCGCCATATGGGACGCGAATCCTTCGGGATCACGGAAACGGCCCGGGCTGGCTGCGTCGCTGGCGCGCTGCGACTGGATGCCGGGCCGCGGCGTCAGGCCGGCACCTGCTGCGCCCATCGCGTCACGAGCTGGTCAAGCACCCCGAGCGGGACGGCGCCGTTGGACAGGACGGTTCCGTGAAACGCCCGGATGTCGAACCGCGCGCCCAGCTGGCGCTCGGCGCGAGCCCTCAGCCGCCGGATCTCGCGGCGGCCGATCATGTAGGCAAGCGCCTGGCCGGGCCAGGCGATGTAGCGGTCGATCTCGTTCACCACGTTGGCCCGGGTGGTTGCCGTGTTGCGCCACATGAAGTCCACCGCCTTCGAGCGAGGCCAGCCGTAGTAGTGCATGCCGGTGTCGACGACGAGCCGGCAGGCGCGCAGCGCGTCGAAGGAGAGCATGCCCAGCCGCTGCAGGTCCGAGGTGTACAGGCCCATCTCGTCCGCCAGCCGCTCGCAGTACAGGCCCCAGCCCTCGACGTAGCCGCAGACCTCGGCGTCGAGGAAACGGCGGTAGGCGGGCAGCCCTGCCAGCGTCTGCGCCGAGGCAATCTGCAGGTGGTGACCCGGCGTGCTCTCGTGAAAGGCGAGCGCCTCGTACTCGTAGGCGAAGCGCTCCGCGGGCTTGTCGGTCAGGATGCAGTGCGCGCCGGGACGCAGCCCGCCGGCCGCCGGGGGCCGGTAGTAGGCCAGCGGCGCGTTGCCGGCCTCCACCGGGTCGATCTCCTCGATGATGCAGCCCCCCGGGATGTCAAACGGCGGAAACCAGTCGTTCCTGGCCTCCTCGGCGCGCCGCAGGGCGTCGGTGACGGTGCGCACGATCTGCGCGGAGTCGGTGAACCGGAGCCGCCGGTCCTCCCGCAGCCGGTCCAGGATCGACGGGACATCGGTGGTTCGCAGGACGCGGCCGCCCAGCTCGGCCCACTCGGCCTGCAGGGCCGCGAGGGTATCCAGGCCGATCTGGTGGATCTCCTCGGGCGACAGCCCGGTGGTCGTGTGCCGCCGCACGGCCGCCCGGTACCCTTCGGCGCCACCGGGCACGAAACGGATGCCGACCTGCTCGTCCGGGCGGGCCGCCGGCAGCATGTCCTGCTGCAGGGAGGCCGCGAGCCGCCGCATCGCGGGCCGTACCCCGTCGGCGACGATGCTGGCCGCCGCATGGCGGATCGCCGCGCCGTCGACCTCGGCGGGCAGGGCCACGGCGACCAGCGTGTCGGCGGCGATGTCCTTGCCCAGGTGGCCGTCCAGCTGCCCGACGGCCTGGCGTACCCCGACCTGGGTGGGGACGCGCCCGTCCCGCATCGCCTCGGCGTAGCGGCGGGTGATGGCGTCGAAGTACCCGCCCAGCCCGCGGAGCCGCTGGAGGTAGCCGTCGACCGCGTCGCCATCATTGAGCAGCGCGGCCGGCACGGCCTGGAATGCCATGGCCTGGGGGGAGACATAGCCGCCCGCCGACGCGTTCGCCTCCCACAGGCCGTGCTCCAGGTCGGACCGGGCGCCCCAGGCGAGATGCTGAAGGACGGCGTGGTTGACCTGGCCGGAGTCATCGAGCAGGCCGGCGTCGATGTCGCCCAGGCGCGACTCGATGGACGCGATCCGCGCCACCCCAAGGGCCGCGCCGTCGCGGCTGGGATCAGGGACCAGCGCGTCGAAGCCGGGTACGCCGAGCTGCGTGGCGGCCAGCGGGTCGGTCGTGTGCACGACTTCGAAGAACTCGTCACTGAGCCGGGCCAGCCGCCCCGCTGCCTCGCGCCCGGCGGCGCTCCCCGCGGCGCTCCCCGCGGCGGGCCCGGCGGGATCCTCAGCGCCCGGGCCGCCAGGCGGCGTGCGCCGCTGGCCATTAGCCGGCAAGTCAGTCATCTTCCGGCCGGCCTCCATCGGCAAGAACGGGGCGAAGACGGTGCGTCCCCGAGCCGAGCAGACGCCACAAGTGCTCCCAGGCCCGCATCCCCTCCCGCAGCCGGCGGATGCGCAGGAACTCGTTCGGGGCGTGCAGCTTCTCATCAGCGGTCGAGAACGAGAAGAACAGCGTCTTGGCCCCGAGCACCCGCTCGAACAGGTCGGTCGCCGGAAGCGTGCCGGCGATGCAGGCCAGCAGCACCTGCTCGCCCGGGTAGACCTCCTCAAGCGCGGCGGCGGCCGCCCGGATGGCCGGGTGATCGGCCGCGATGGTGTAGGCCGGCACCCGGGCCTCGTCGGCGTTGACAGCCGCGTGCACGCCGGGCACCGTCAGCGCGCCGACATGGGCCACGATGGCGTCGATCACCTGGTCCGGATCCTGGCCGGGTACCAGGCGACACGACACATGAGCCACCGCGGCATGAGGTATCACGGTGTACTTGCCGCCGCCCGATACCCCGTTAATCTCCAGTGTTGGCCGCTCCCAGAGACGCTCGAGCGTGCTGAATCCGGCTTCGCCGTGTGCCTCGCGTAGCCCGAGGTGCGTGAGGTATTCCTCGTCATCGAAGGGCACCGCGGCGATCTCGCGGCGGCGCTGCGCGCTGAGCGCGGGGACGCCGTCGTAGAAGCCGTCAACGGCGACGGTCCCGTCCGGGCGGTGCAGGCTCGCCAGGATCTCGCTGAGCGCATGCAGCGGGTTGGCGACCGTCCCGCCGTACCGGCCCGAGTGCAAGTCCCCGTTAGCGCCCTCGACGGTGATGTCCATCGTGACGAGGCCCTTGGATGCCAGCGACAGCGATGGCTCGTCCGGCCGCCACATGGCCCCGTCCGCGGAGATCACCAGATCGGCCGCCAGCTCCGCGGCATGAGCACTGACGAAGGCCGGCAGGTGCGGGCTGCCGATCTCCTCCTCGCCCTCGAAGAGAAACTTCACGTTGAGCGGGAGGCAGCCCTCCTGGGCCAGGAACGCCTGCGCGGTCTTCAGCACAATGTAGACGGGGCCCTTGTCGTCCGACGAGCCGCGCCCCCGGATGATGTCGCCGTCGGCGTGCAGCTCAAATGGGGGGGTGATCCACTCGGCCAGGTCGCCGGTCGGCTGCACGTCGTAGTGCCCGTAGACCAGGATGGTCGGCGCCCCGTCGGCGCCGAGCCACTCGCCCCGGACCACGGGGTGGCCGTCGGTGCCGGTCACCCGACCGCTGGCGAATGCGAGCTGCCCGGCAAGCCACCGCGCCGCGACGAGCATCGTGTCGCCGCTCGCGTCCCGGCTGACGCTCGGCACCGCGACGAACTCGCTCAGCTCCCGCAGGTAACCGGCGTCGCCGGGGTCAAAGGCCAGCACTGCCGCCGTCGATCGCGATCGTCTGCCCGGTGATCCAGGAGGATCGCTCGGCGGCGAAGAACGCCGCGCCGTTGGCGATGTCCTCGGGTTTCCCCAGCCTCCGCAGCGCGATGTCCGCCATGAGCTGCCGCTGACCGTCCTCGCCGTAGCTCTCCCACTGCTTCTGCGTCGTCGGGTTGGACAGGATGAAGCCCGGGGCGATGCAGTTCACCGTGATGCCGAACGGACCGAGTTCGTGGGCCATCTGCCGGGTGAAGCCGATCTGGCCCGCCTTCGCGCTGGCGTAGGCCTGGATCCCGGTCCGGCTGACGGACAGGCCGGCTGCCGAGGAGATGTTGATGATCCGGCCCCAGCGGCGCTCCTTCATGCCCGGCACCACCGCGCGCGTGCAGAAGAACGCGGTCGTCAGGTTGGCGTCGATCACCGCGTGCCAGTCGTCGTCGGGCACGTCCTCCAGCGGGCGGCCGACCTGCCCGACGACCCCTCCGGCGTTGTTGACCAGGATGTCGACGGCGCCGAGCCCGGCGAAAAACTCCCGGACCGCCTCGGACTTGGTCAGGTCGACGGCGTCCTTGTCGACGCCGTGGACCTCCGCGCCGTCGGTGCGCAGCGCGTCGGCGATGGCGACGCCGATGCCGTGCGCCGTCCCCGTCACGACCGCGGTCTTGCCAGCCAGTCCGGCCGTCACCGTTGTCCCCCCGCCGTCACCGTTGTCCCCGTCGTCGCCGCCGTCACCGGGCCCAGCCGTTCTCCAGCAGCGCCCGGACCTCGGCGACCCCGGCATCCCAGACGACCTTCATGTCCTCGTCCGGGCGCGCGTAGGCGCCGCCCAGCATGCCGTCCGGCGCGGCGGCCCGGACCTGCCCGGGGTCGAGCTGCCCGAAGATCTCCCGGGGAACAACTGGTATCGGCTCAGCCGGCATGCTGGCTCCCGCCACCCGGGTCCAGGGAAAGTTCTCCACCCATCCTCCGTGCATCTGATCATGGTCATACTGGCTGGCGGCGGCCGCGGTCTGCGGCGCGTTGTACCAGCTGTGAAACAGCACCTGTACCCGCCGCGGGCGCGGCTGGCAGATCCACTCGCGGATGAACCCGGTGACCGGCGAGTTGCCGCCGTGCCCGTTGACGATGGCGATGCGGGCGAAGCCCTGGGCAGCGAGGCCGTCGAGCAGGTCCCGCAGCACTTCGATGTAGGTGGTGACCCGCAGGCTCATGCTGCCAGGGAAGGCAGCGAAATAGGGAGCCATCCCGAACGGGAGCACCGGCAGGACCGGCACGCCGAGCGGCTGGGCTGCCTCGGCCGCCACCCGCTCGGCCAGGATGGCGTCGGTCCCCAGCGAGAGGTAGCCGTGCTGCTCGGTCGAGCCCGTGGGCAGCACGATCCGGTCGTCCCGGCTCAGGTATTCCTCGATCTGCATCCAGTTCGCGTCGAACACCTGCACGGTCGGCTCGCACCTGCCTCGTCCATTGCGTTGCGGCCGAGGGGCTAGCACCGTCCCGGCGTTCCTGCGCCCGTTCCGCCGCTCGCCAGATACCCGAGTCGTCGCAGCAGGTCAGGGGACCAAAAGCCTCTGGATGATAACCCAAACCATGCCGCTGCCGCGCAATTCACCCGAACAGCGGCTTCCGGTCCTGATCGCGCCGCCACCGCCGACGCGCCTGGAGAGGACAGCTTGACAGGCCAGCTAGATAGTTAGCTATTGTGCTAGTTACCTAGATGAAGTGAGGCGGCATGATCGAGTTCCACCTGGATGCCCGCTCGGGTGTCGCGCCGTACCTGCAGCTGATCCACCAGGTGCGCCAGGCCCTGCGGCTGGGCCTGCTGCGAGTGGATGATCAGCTGCCGACGGTCAAGGACGTGGCAGCGGGGCTGGCGATCAACCCCAACACGGTGCTGAAGGCCTACCGGGAACTGGAGTACGAGGGCCTGGTGGCTGCCCGGCCCGGGGTCGGGACGTTCGTGACCGGCACCCTGAGCGACGCCTCGCTGGCCGCGCACGGGCCGCTGCGCCAGGACCTGCAGCGCTGGCTCGCCAAGGCGCGCCGGGCCGGGCTGGACGACGAGAGCATCGAGGCTCTTTTCCTGAACACGTTTCGGGCCGGCACTGCGCAGGACGTAGCGTGACCGCCGTCCTGGATGCCAGCGGACTGGGCAAGCGGTACCGGCGCCGCTGGGCGCTATCCGACTGCACCCTGAGCATCCCGCCCGGGCGGGTGGCCGGCCTGGTAGGCCCCAACGGTGCCGGGAAGACCACCCTGCTGCACCTTGCCGTCGGCCTGCTGACGCCGACAGCGGGCACGATCACGGTCCTCGGCGGCCGGCCGGCCGCCAGCCCGCAGCAGCTGGCCAGGGTCGGCTTCGTGGCCCAGGAGACGCCCACCTACGCCGCGCTGTCCGTCGCCGATCACCTGCAACTGGGCGCCCGTCTCAACCCGGGCTGGGACAGCAAGCTGGCAGACAGCCGGATCGAGCAGCTCGGCCTGGACCCCGGCCAGCGGGCCGGGAAGCTGTCCGGCGGCCAGCGCGCTCAGCTCGCCCTCACCCTCGCGGTCGCTAAACGGCCCGAGTTGCTGATCCTTGATGAGCCGGTCGCCAGCCTCGACCCGCTCGCCCGCCGCGAGTTCCTGCAGAGCCTGATGGAGTTCGTCGCCGGGCACGAGGCCAGCGTCGTGCTCTCCTCGCACCTGGTCGCCGACCTGGAACGGGTCTGCGACTACCTCATCGTGCTCGCCGCTGCCCGCGTGCAGCTGGCGGGCGAGGTCGATGACCTGCTAGCCACCCATCACCGGCTCACCGGCCCCCGCCGTGACCCGGCCACGCTCCCGGCAGGCCAGCAGGTCATCGAGGCCAGCCACACCGACCGGCAGAGCACCATGATCGTCCGCACCAGCGAGCCCATCCACGACCCCGCCTGGACCGTGGAGCAGCTCAGCATGGAGGACCTGGTGCTGGCCTACATGGCGGCCGGCGCCACGGTTGGGCGCCGACCCGCGCTGGAGGTACAGCGATGACCTGGCTCACCTGGCGGCAGTTCCGCGCCCAGGCATGGGTGGCGATGGCCGCTCTCGCCGCCCTGGCCGTCACCCTTGCGGTCACCGGCCCGCACCTGGCCACCCTGTACCGCACGACCAGGCGCGGCGACTTCCTGAACCTGACGCAGGCGGGCAGCTACCACGTCCTGTCTCTCATCGGCGCCTTCGTCGTGCTCGCCGTGCCCGGCCTGATCGGGCTCTTCTGGGGTGCGCCGCTGGTCAGCCGCGAGCTGGAGGCCGGCACCCTGCGGCTGGCGTGGAACCAGAGCATCACCCGCACCCGATGGCTGGCCATCAAGCTCGGGATCATCGGCCTGGCCGCCATGGCCGCAGCCGGGCTGTTCAGCCTCATGGTGACCTGGTGGTCCAGCCCGATCGACCACGCGAACGAGAGCTTGCTCGGGCCGGCGGTTTTCGGCGAGCGCGGCATCGTCCCGATCGGCTACGCCGCGTTCGCCTTCGCCCTCGGGGTGACCGCCGGGCTGCTCATCCGCCGGACCGTGCCGGCCATGGCGACCACTGTCGCGGCCTTCGTCGCCGCCCGGGTCGCCGTGACCCTGTGGGTCCGGCCCCATCTCCTCGCGCCCGTCCGCGTGCTCTCGGTGATCACGCAAGGGAACCTCAATACTTACACGCAGCACGCCAATGGCCCGCTGGGCGGCCCCATCACCGTGGCCGTGGGCGTGAACTCACCGGGCGCCTGGATCGTCTCCGAGCAGACCATCAACGGGGGCGGCCACGTGGTCGCCAGCATCCCCCAGGTAGCGGCCTGCGCAGGGAACCGGGGCGCCACCCCGCCCTGTTTCACCCGGCTCGCCCAGCTCGGCTACCGGCAGCTGGTGGCCTACCAGCCAGCCAGCCGCTTCTGGGCCTTCCAGTGGGACGAGACGGCGATCTTCCTCGCGCTCGCCCTCCTGCTTGCCGGGTTCTGCTTCTGGTGGATCCGCCGCCACGTCTCCTAGCGAGCCAGCTGCCCATGACTGCTCTCCCGAAGGATCTGGCGCGATTATCCCGAAGGAAGTGGCGCGATATACGACGCGGATCGTTCGGGATAATGGAGTTGCGGCGCGAGCGAGCCGCCTCAGGAAGATGCCAGTCCGCTGCTGCTGCCGGAACGTGTGCGGCCGGCCGGGGCGGGGCAGGCTCTGCCGGGTGAGCATGCGGCAGGGGTGGGAGTCCGAGGCGGCGAACTGGGCCAGGTTCGCGCGCACGCCGGGCCATGACCATTCACACCTGGACGTCAACCTCCCCGCGCTGACCGAGCTGCTGCCCCCGCCCGGGCGCCGGACGCTCGACCTCGGGTGCGGGGAGGGCCGCCTGAGCCGGCACCTGGGCTCGCTTGGTCACCAGGTGGTGGGGATCGACGCCTCGCCGGCGATGATTCACCTCGCGGCGGCGCACGAGGCCAGCCAGCCGGCCCTGGTCGCCGACGCCGCCAGGCTGCCCTTCAGCGACGAGGCCTTCGACCTGGTCGTGGCCTACATGACCTTGCATGACATCGACGACATGGCCGCCGCCGTAGCGGAGGTCGGCCGGGTGCTGGAACGCGGTGGCCGGCTGTGCGCGTCCATCGTCCACCCCCTCAACTCCGCCGGCTCGTTCCAGGGCTCCGGCCCGGACGCCCCGTTCGTGATCTCTGGTTCCTACCTGGACCCGGCGCGGCTGTCCTACGTCGTCGACCGCGGCGGCATCCAGATGACCTTCCACAGTGAGCACAGGCCGCTGGCGGCGTACGGCCGGGCGCTGGAGGCCGCGGGCCTCCTCATCGAGGCGATCCGCGAGCCGCTTCCTGGCGATGGCATCCTGCCCGGCCACCCGGCGGAACGACGGTGGACCCGGATACCCCTGTTCCTCCACTTCCGGGCGGCGAAGCATTTCCGGGCGGCGAAGCGCGACGGCTAGCCGGGTAGGCAAGCTGCCGGAGAAGTAATGCGGCCGGCTTCGAGGTGGCGGGTTCAATGATCTGGTTCATGCCTGACCCGGAGCAGATGCGCGTCGAGCCGGCCGAAACGCGCGTCCCAGTGCTGCCGGTACCGTTCCATCCAGGCTCGCTGAAGCCCGGCAGGCCGGCCAATTGGCGCAGGCCCCGCGCCGGGGCCAGCTGCCCGCCGTGAGGTCAGGCGTGCATGGCGGGCCAGCCGCCAGGCAGCCGCCGCCCTGTGCCAATCCGCTACGCGCTCGGCCGAGATGGCCTGCCTCAGGTACGGGTGCATTGCGTCGTCACGCGGCCTTCAGCAGTGCGTCCAGCTTGGTGAAGGAGCTCTCCCAGCCAACCCGGGTGTCGTCGTCGTCATGGCCGGTGAAGGGGCCTGCCCGCAGCTCGAGCCGGGTCTTGCCGCCTTCCTCGTCGTGGAACTCCAGCCTCGAGGTCAGCCGGATGATGCCGTCAGTGCCGGGGATGCCCTCTTCGCAGAAGTCCGCGAGCAGCTCATTCTCGATGACCTCGCTGAAGGTGTAGTCGATCGTGATACGGCGGCCCGGGTCGTCATCGCACACCATGACGAACCGCTCACGGCCGCCGGCCCGCGGGTCGATCTCGATGCTGTCCCGCGGCACCGAGTAGCCCACCGGGCCGAACCATTGCGCCAGCTGGCCGGGGTCGGTGAAGGCCCGGTAGACGAGTTCGCGCGGCGCGTCGAAAACACGCGAGATGACCAGTTCCCGGCTGGCTGCCGCCGGTGCAGCCGTCTTGTCCGGCGCCACCGTCTTGTCCGGCGCCCCTGTCCTGTCTGGTGTCGCTGTCGTGTCCGGCGTCGCTGTCGTGTCCGGTGTCACTGTCCTGTCCTCTCGGCTGCTGCGTTGTCGTGGTCTGGTTCCTGCCTGACCCGGCGCAGGTGCGCGTCGAGCCGGTCGAAGCTGGCGTCCCAGAACTGCCGGTACCGCTCCATCCAGTCGGTCGCCTCCTTCAGCGGGGCCGCTTCCAGCGCGCGCGGCTGCCACTGGCCGGAACGGCCGCGGGAGATCAGCCCGGCCCGCTCCAGCACCTTCAGGTGCCGGGAGATAGCCGGCATGCTGATGGCGAACGGCTCGGCCAGCTCGGTCACGGTGGCGTCGCCGTCCGCGAGCCGCGACAGGATTTCCCGCCGGGTCGGGTCCGCCAGCGCCCCGAAGATCACGCTCAGCTGGTCTGCTGCCTTCACGTTTAACCACCTTGTTAATTAACATGCAGGTTAAGTCTAGGGTGACGGTGTGTCAAGCAGATGCTCCGGAGCAGCGGGCTCGCGGGAGCGGATCGCCGCTGTGGGCCAAGGTTAGAGTCACTGGTGTGGGCGGACACGAGATCGTAGTGCTGCACGGGCAGCCGGGCTCGCATTCGGACTGGCAGCAGCTGGCTGACCAGCTGCCGCCCGAGCTGCGCATCGTGGCGTTCGACCGGCCCGGGTACGGGGCCAGCCGCCAGGCTGCCGGCGGCTTCGCATACAACGCGCGCGCGGTCCTGGCGGAGCTGGACGCACGGGGCATCGAGCGGGCAGTGCTGGCAGGTCATTCCTACGGCGGCGGCGTCGCCCTCGCGGTGGCCAAGCTGGCACCCCAGCGCGTCGAGGCACTGGTGCTGCTGGCCAGCGTCGGCCCGGGCTGCCTGACCGGCTGGGACCGGCTGCTGGCCGCGCCAGTGGCCGGCGAGGCATGCGCGCTCGCTGCCTGGTGGCTGACGCCGTGGCTGGCCCGCGCCAGGCTGGCCGGCATCGCCTGGCGGCGCCGGCTGCCCATTGCCGCGGACGAGCACGTGAACTGGCAGATCTGGGGCAACGCCCACCACGAGAACGGGCCTTTGTGGCGCACCTTCCTCACCGAGCAGCGTGCGCTGGCAGGTGAACTCGGCGACCTTACCGCTTCACTTGCGGGCATTCTGCAGCCAGTACTGCTGCTCGCCGACCCCAGCGACACCCTCATCCCGGTCAGGACTACCCGTCAGCTAGCGGCGGTCCTGCCCGATGCCCGCGTGCAGCTGCTGAACCAGGTCGGCCACCACCTTCCCCGCCGCGGTGCGCCCGAGGTCGCCGCCGCGATCACCGCGTTCCTGGCTGCCCTGGACAGCCGGCCGACGCCTGCCTGATCAGCGGGCGCCCTGGGCGCCCGGCAGGTCAGCGGGCGCCCCGGGGTACCAGCGTGGCGAAGACGACCACATTGCTCAGATAGTGGCCCGTGCCGTAGTCGAACGTTCCGCCGCAGGTGATCAGCCGCAATTGTGCACCCGGAGCCGGCCCGTAGACGGCTTCGGTAGGGAACCGCGTCTTCAGGTAGCTGCGCACCGCGGTTACCTTGAACACGGCCAGCGTGCCATTGGCCCGGCGTACGTACACCCGGCTGCCGCGGTGCAGGACGCGGAGCCGGAAGAAGATGCCTGGCCCCTGCTGGGAGTCGATGTGGCCGCCGATGACGGCGGCGCCGGTTGCGCCCGGCCGCGGGCTGCCGGTGTACCAGCCGGCCACGGCCGTCGTTGCCGGGGGCTGCAGCGCGCCGGACGAGGTCAGCCCCAGGCGGATGAGCTTGGTGCGGACTCCGATGGACGGGATGATCAGGCGGGTAGGCCGGGCCACCTTCCGGCGGAATGGCTGCGGCGCTGGTGCCTGCCGGCCAAGCGGCACGGGGACAAGTTTCGCCCTGCCCAGGGGGACGGCCGGCCGGCCGCTCTGGCTTGCCGCGGCCAGCCCGGCGACGCCAGCCCCGGCCGCGAGCAGGCCGCAGGCAAGCACAACCGCGGCGACCGGCCGGCGTACCACGCGGATGGGCGAGATGTGCCGGCCGGACGGCGTGGTCAGGTCACCGCGCATGCAGCGCCGGGCGCCTGCGATGGCGCAGCCGGATGGTCCCTCCGGCCGCGGCCAGCAGCCCGGCCGCGGCGGCGCCAAGCCACGGCAGCAGCGGAGCACCCGGGCGCGGTGCTGTCCCGCCGAACCCCATCTGGGCACCTCCGCTGGGCATGACCTTGCTGCCGGCCGAATCCTCCAGGCCGGCGACCTTCAGGTGGCCCGAGTCATCCATGATGACAAAGGTGTAGATCGTGTTGGCGGCCAGCTTGAAGCGTTCGGATCCGTGCTCGGACTCACCTACCGCACGCACCAGCAGGTCGCCTGGCTTAACGGCCTGGTAACGCGTCACCGCGGTGAACTTGAGCTTGCGCCCGAGTACCGTCATTGCCGCGCTGACGGTCACCGCGGTCTGATGCATGGACGCCTGGATGACCCGCACCAGCGCCTTACCGCGCGGCGCTGTCAGCCGGTCCCTGAGCACCTGCAGCTGCAGGCCGGACACCGGCCCCATGCCGGCCACGGTGTAGGCACGGCCGCTGGCCACGTTGACGGTCGCGGACAGGACAGGCTTGGATGTCGCCGTTGCGCTCATCGCGCGCATGGCTACGGTGTACTCCCCGGCCGGGACGCGTTCGTAAGGCGAGACCATGCCGTAACTAACATGCTTCAGCACGATCCGGGCGTGCGGATCGCCGAATGAGTACAGGTAGACATCCAAGGCGGGGGTGTTGGGCGACAGATGCGCCAGCCGCAGCCACCCGTGGCCTTTCGATGCGCTGGCAGCCGGGATGGCGAACCCGAGCATGCTCAGGGCAAGGCAGAGGACGACGGTCAGCTTCGCCAGCCGCCCGGCGCTTCGCGATAGTGTCATGTATCTCCCATTCCTCCGGGCCGGCCACCCGCGCCGGCAATGTAGGCGTGCGCGACGTTCATGACGAGGCACGCTGACCCAGTAGCCCCAGCGGTGCCGGCGCAGAGAAAGCGACCTGCAGCACTGCCGTCGCGCTCGCGCCTGCTACCCGGGTGCCCGAGGCGAGGAACGGCGGCCGCTGGGCACGCAAGAACACCAGCAGGGACTGCAGGTACTTGCCCGGGTGCCTGATCCCGCGCGGGACGGCTAGCTCCGCGGACAGCATGGGCATCTCCGCTTCCCCGCCAGGGGCAGCGTCGCCAAAGGCGACGATGCTCAGGTTATGGCGGCTGGTCAGTGCCGAGAGCGTGACCAGCAGCCGGGAGTCGACCTTTCCCGCCGTCAGGTCCAGGCGCGCCGCCCCGGATGCCGCAATGCGGGAGTTGGCGAGCAATTGCCGGCCGGCAATGCGCCGCTCGGCCATATCGGCGGCCAGCGCCGCGCGGTATCTTGCGGCGCTGCCCGGCGCGTAGACCCGGATGTCCACGCGCGCGGCGCCCGAGCCGAAACTGGCCAGGACCATCGGTGCGTAGACACTGGCGAGGCGGGGTCCGAACTGGCTGCGCACCGCCGCCGTCGCCACGATCACGGTAGAACCGAGCGGGGCGGCCATTGCCGATGTCAGCGGGAGCAGGTCAGCCGAGGGGAAGCCGCCTGCCTGCAGCGCGACGCACATCATGGGATCGCACCCGACGATCGCTGCCCTGCTGACGTGCTGCTCGACCCAGGTCGCCGCGGCCGCGCGAGCAACCGCCGACGAGCCGATGCCACCGGCTGATGCGGCGCCTTTCGCGGCGGCGGTGCCGTCTCCCGTCACGCGCGTTGACTGTGACAGCAGCACGGTGACCGCGCCCCCCGCGAAGATGACGGCCGCCAGGACAAGGAAGCCGGCCGTCCGCCGCCACCGCCTGGCCGGCGAGCCCGCGGCGCGGCGCCAGGTCGCGAGGAGGCGCGACAGCCACAGCCGCAGCGTGGTGCCGAGAACCCCTGCCCACGATGGCTCTGCCCCGGTCGCTGGCCAGTCGGCGCCGGCGGTCCTGTCGGCGTCGGCGGTTTGCCTGGCGGCGGTGCTCACCGGAGGGAGAACCGGGGCATGATCGTCCGTGCCGCCAGGCTCTGGCCTGGGCGACGGCTGATCGCGGATCGCGTTGCCCTGCAAGAATGCCCCCCCGGGCCATTGCGCCTTAAGGATTCCGTGCTGTCAGAGCGAAAGCACAGCACAAAGGTGCTGACTTTTCAGTTAAATCACCTGATCGTCTCCACAATGCAGCAAGGTCATAGCACATGCACAGGAGTGGCGTATGTGATTTAAGCCAACAGCTGACCGTTCTCGAACGCCTGCGAACGGTGATCCAGGCGGTGGCCGGGTCAGGCTCGCCGCGCCGACAAGGCAAGGCGGCCGAGTGCTTCCCGCAGGACCTCTGGTCTTTTGCAGAACGCGAACCGGACCTGGGTCCGTCCGGCCTCGGCATTGTCATAGAACACGGCGCTGGGAATGGCGACCACGCCCGCCCGGCGCGGCAGCTCCCGGCAGAACTCGATCCCGTCTCCGGCACCAAGGTGCCGGATGTCCGTGGTGACGAAGTAGGTGCCTTCCGGCGGGTACACCTCAAAGCCGGCCGCGGAAAGGCCCGCGCAGAGCAGATCGCGCTTCCCGCGCAGATCCTCGCTGATCCCGGCAAAGTAAGCGTCGTCCATCCGCAGCGCCTCGGCGATGGCGTACTGGAACGGGCCACCGCTGACATAGGTGAGGAACTGCTTGACGGTGCGCACGGCCGTGACGAGCTCGGCCGACGCCGTTATCCAGCCGATCTTCCAGCCGGTGAAGGAGAACGTCTTGCCCGCCGAACTGATCGACACGGTGCGCTCCCGCATGCCGGGCAGCGAGACGGCCGGCACGTGCTCGCCCGCGAACACCATGTGCTCGTAGACCTCGTCGGCGATGACGAGCAGATCGTGCTCGCAGGCCAGCGCGGCGATCCCGGCCAGCTCGGCGCGGGTGAAGACCGACCCGGTCGGGTTGTGCGGGGAGTTCAGCAGGATAAGCCTGGTACGCGGGGTAATCGCGGCACGCAGCGCGTCCAGATCGGGCCGGAAATCTGGCGGCCGCAACGTGACTGGGACGCGGATACCGCCGGCCAGCGCGACGCAGGCCGCGTAGGAGTCGTAGTACGGCTCGAAGGCGATGACCTCATCGCCCGGCTCGACGAGCGCGAGCAGCGCCGCGGCCACGGCCTCGGTCGCGCCCGCAGTCACCAGTACCTCGGTGCCCGGATCGAAGCTGAGCCCGTAGAACCGCCGCTGATGCTCGGCGATGGCCTGCCTCAGCTCGGGGATGCCCGGCCCCGGCGGGTACTGGTTGCCGTGCCCGGCGATAATCGCGGCCGCCGCGGCCTGGGCGATCTCAGCTGGCCCGTCGGTGTCGGGGAATCCCTGGCCGAGGTTGACTGATCCGGTCGCGACCGCGAGCGCCGACATCTCGGCGAAGATCGTCGTACCCATCCCGGCCATCCGGCTGTTCAGTAGCGGTCGGTTCACCCCGCCATGAGATCACGTTCGTAACCCGGCTGCCCCGCGCGGCTGCCTCCCGGCGATCGCCCCATGCGGCCGCGCTCCGCCTANNCTCCGCCTATGTGGCCCCGCGCCCGCCTATCTGGCCCCGCGTTCCGCGCGACCGCGGCCGGACCTTCCTACGATGGGGGCATGCAATCGTTTTTCACTAGCGCTGGAAACAACCGGGCTGCCGGATGCCGGTGACGGATCCCGGCGGCATGGCAGGCGCGCCGGGCGCGGCGGCTACGGCGCGCACTGCCATCGTGACCGTCGACGACGACCCGGGTGTTTCCCGGGCGGTCGCACGCGACCTGCGCCGCCGCTACGGCCAGAGCCACCGGATCGTGCGGGCCGAGTCCGCCGAGACGGCGCTCGACGCGCTCAAGGAGCTGAAGCTCCGGGGTGACCTGGTCGCCGTGATCCTGGCTGACTACCGCATGCCTCAGATGAACGGCGTCGAGTTCCTTGAGCGCGCGATGGACGTCTACCCGGGGGCGCGGCGCGTGCTGCTCACCGCCTATGCCGACACAGAGGCGGCGATCGAGGCGATCAACGTCGTCGATCTCGACCACTACCTGCTCAAGCCATGGGACCCGCCAGAGGAAAAGCTCTATCCGGTCGTGGACGCCCTGCTGGAGACGTGGCTGGCGTCGGATTACCGGCCGGTGCCGGAGACGAAGCTGGTCGGGCACCGCTGGTCGGCGCGCTCGTCCGAGGTCCGCGAGTTCCTCGCCCGCAATCAGGTGCCGTACCGCTGGTACTCCTCGGACGAGCCGGAAGGCCGGCGGCTGCTGGCGGCTGCCGGCGCGGACGGGCTCACCCTGCCGGTCGTGATCACGGCTGACGGCGAGGTGCTGGTCGAGCCCGCCGATGCCGAGCTAGCCGGCCGGGTTGGCCTGGCGACCACGCCGTCCAAGGACTTCTACGACCTGATCGTCATCGGCGGCGGGCCAGCCGGCCTCGGCGCAGCCGTATACGGAGCTTCCGAGGGGCTGCGGACCGTGCTGATGGAGCGGACGGCCACCGGCGGCCAGGCGGGCCAGAGCTCGCGGATCGAGAACTACCTGGGCTTCCCCGACGGGGTATCCGGGGGGCAGCTGACCGCCCGTGCCCGCCTGCAGGCGACTAAGTTCGGCGCCGAGGTGCTCACCGCGCGCGACGTCGTGGGACTCGAGGTCAACGGCTCGGCGCGCGGCGTCCGGTTCGCCGACGGCAGCAGGGTCGACGCGCACGCGGTCATCCTGGCGACCGGGGTCTCCTACCGGCAGCTGGCCGCGCCGGGAGTCGAGGAGCTGACCGGCCGCGGCGTGTTCTACGGCTCCACGCTGACGGAGGCGGCCACCTGCGCCGGGCAGGACGTGTTCATCGTCGGCGGCGCCAACTCGGCCGGCCAGGCCGCCGTCTACCTGTCCAAGCACGCGCGCTCGGTGACGCTGCTCGTCCGCGGCCCGTCACTGGAAAACTCGATGTCCTACTACCTCATCCAGCAGATCGCGGGCATTCCGTCGATCTTGGTCAGGACCTGCACCGATGTGGTGGCCGCTGGCGGTGATGATCACCTGGAGAGCCTGACCCTGCGGGACAGCGCGGCTGGCACCACGCAGACCGTCAGGGCGCAGCTGCTGTTCGTCTTCATCGGCGCCGCCCCGCTCACCGACTGGCTCGACGGGGTCGTGGCGCGCGATGAGCGCGGCTTCGTGCTGGCCGGCCCCGATCTGGTCGCCGACGGCCGGCGGCCCAGCGGCTGGGAACCGGACCGCGCGCCCTACCACCTGGAGACCAGCGTCCCTGGCGTGTTCGTGGCCGGCGACGCGCGGGCGGAGTCGGCCAAGCGCGTCGCCTCCGCCGTCGGCGAGGGCGCGATGGCGGTCATGCTCGTGCACCGGTATTTGGAGAAAACATGACAAACCCAGGAATAACGCAATCCTGCAGTGCCGATGAGCTGAGAACGCTGTTCCTGTTCGAGGCGCTGAGCGACGAGCAGCTCGCATGGCTGTGCCGGGAAGGGCGCGTCGAGCAGTTCGAGGCGGGGCTGATTTTCACCGAGGGCGAGCCGGCCGAGCGCTTCTACATCCTGCTGGACGGCCTCATGGTGCTGTCCCATCGGGTGGGCGCGGACGATGTCGAGCTGGTCCGAACGGCGCAGCGCGGCGCCTACGCGGGCGCTTTCCGGGCTTTCCTCGGTGACCAGGTGCCCCAGCTGTACACGGCGTCGCTGCGACTCCCCGAGCCGTCCCGGCTGTTCGTACTCAGCGCGGTCAAGTACACGCAGATGATCCATCAGTGGTTCCCGATGGCGCTGCACCTGCTGGAAGGCCTGTTCTTCAATCTGCAGAACAGCCAGCAGATCATCGGCCAGCGCGAGCGGCTGCTCGCCCTCGGCTCGCTGTCGGCCGGCCTGACGCACGAGCTCAACAACCCGGCCGCCGCCGCCGTCAGCGCCACCTCCGCGCTGCGCGAGCGGGTCGCCGGGATGCGGCACAAGCTAGGCCTGATCGCGGCCGGGTCTTATGACCGGGTCGCCCTGGAGACGCTGATCCGGCTGCAGGAGGATGCCGCCGACCGGGTACCCAAGGCGCCGGTGCTTGACCCGATCGAGGCGACTGACCGAGAGGACGCCGTCAGTGACTGGCTGGAGCGCCACGGCGTGGCCGACGGCTGGGATCTCGCCGCGGTCTTCGTGCAGGGGGGCCTGGAAACCGACTGGCTTGACCATGTCGCGGCCACCGTCGACAAGGCGTACCTCGACGGGGCGCTGCGGTGGCTGGGCTACACGGTCGAGACCGAGCTGCTGATGAACGAGATCGAGGACTCCACTACGCGCATCTCGACCCTCGTCGCCGCGGCGAAGCAGTACTCGCAGCTGGACCGGGCGCCGTATCAGGTAGTCGATGTGCACGACCTGCTGGACAGCACCCTGGTGATGCTGGGCGCCAAGATCGGCAAGGGCATCACCGTGGTCAGGGACTATGACCGCTCGCTACCCGAGATCCCCGCCTACGCGGGCGAGCTCAACCAGGTCTGGACCAACCTGATCGACAACGCGGTCTCGGCGATGGACGGGACTGGCACGCTGACTGTCCGCACCAGGCTGGACCGTGACCGGGTACTCGTCGAATTCGGCGACACCGGCCCGGGCGTGCCGCCGGAGATCCGCCAGCGGATCTTCGAGCAGTTCTTCACCACCAAGCCGGTCGGTGAGGGGACCGGGCTGGGCCTGGACATTTCCTGGCGCATCGTGGTGAACAAGCACCACGGAGATCTCCGGGTCGAGTCGGTCCCCGGCGACACCCGCTTCAAGGTCTGGCTCCCGCTCGCCGCGTAGCCCCGCTCCCGCCGGCTGCTTGCCCGCGGCATGGGCCGCGCCCGGCCGCGAGCCTGCGGGCGTTCGCCGCAGCACTTCTGCGGCCGGCTGCCGTTCCTTTATCCCGAAGGATTCGCGTCTCCCAGCGCTCCAAATCCTTCGGGATCATGGAATACACGACGCCGGCAGGCTCCCGGCGTAGCCTTGGGTCATGCGGGCGTGGGCGGTCCATCAGCCGGGGCCGATGGCGACCGGCCCGTTGCGCATGATCGACCGGCCCCGGCCCGGTCCCGGCCCGGGCGAGCTGCTGATCAGGGTGCTGTGCTGCGGTGTCTGCCGCACCGACCTGCATCTCGCCGAGGGGGACCTGGCGCCCAAAGCTCCCGACATCACCCCGGGCCACGAAGTGGTCGGGGAGGTCGCCGCAGCCGGGCCCGGGACGGTCAGGTTCACCGCTGGCGACCGGGTCGGGGTCGCCTGGCTTGCCGGGACGGACGGCTCGTGCCGGTATTGCCGTCGCGGCAACGAGAACCTCTGCCCCCGCTCGGTCTACACCGGCTGGGACCTGGACGGCGGCTACGCCGAGTACGTAGTGGCGGCGGATGCCTACGTGCACCACCTGCCCGCCGGGTTCAGCGACGCCGAGGCGGCCCCGCTGCTGTGCGCCGGGATCATCGGCTACCGGGCGCTGCGCCGCGCGGATTTGCCGCCGGGCGGCCGGCTGGGTATCTGGGGGTTCGGCGGCTCGGCGCACCTGACCGCGCAGATCGCGCTCGCGCAAGGTGCTGCCGTGCATGTCTTCACCCGCGCTCCGGCAGCACGTGAGCTGGCACTCGAGCTGGGTACCGCGTCCGCCCAGGACTCTTACGATCCCGCACCGGAGCCGCTCGACTCCGCGATCATCTTCGCGCCTGTCGGCGAGCTTGTCCCGACAGCGCTCGCCGCCCTTGACCGCGGCGGAACGCTGGCGATCGCCGGCATCCATCTCACTGACATCCCGGCGCTGAACTATGCCCGGCACCTCTTCCAGGAACGCACGTTGCGCAGCGTCACGGCGAACACGCGAGGTGACGCGGAGGAGTTCCTCCGGCTCGCTCAGCAACTCCGGCTCAGGGTCACGATTACCCCGTACTCGCTGGACCAGGCGGATAAGGCGCTCGCCGATCTCGCCGCCGACCGGGTCAATGGTGCCGCGGTCCTCTCAGTGTGAACCGGAGATCCGCGACGCGGACCAGCCCCCCCCGCGACGCGGATCAGGCCCCCCGCGACGCGGATCAGGCCCCCCGCGACGCGGACCAGGCCACCTATGGCGCGGGTCAGGCCACCCGCGACGCGGACCAGGCCATCCAATGCGCGAAGACGCCGTACGCAACGGCGGGTGGCGGTCCGCGAGCCGGGCTGAACGTGGTCGGCATTTGGCCACTGGCATACCCGGGGCCGGCGCGCTCATGGGTTATCACCGCAAAACGGGACCGGCCACGTTAGCGTTGCGCCGTGGATGCGACAGAGATCTCTGGAGACACCAGCCCGCAGCGCGTCGTTACCGACGCCCAGGGTCAGCCGGGCGGCCAGACCAGGGACCGGGTAAGGCTGGCTTTCGCAAGCTTCCTGATGCTCTTCGTGGAACTCGCGCTGATCCGCTGGACGTCCGCGAACAACGTCTTCGTGTCTACCGCCACGAACTTCGTGCTGCTGGCCAGCTTTCTCGGGATCGGGCTCGGCTTCCTGAACGCCAGGACCCAGCGGGACTTCCTGCGCTGGGCACCGCTGACGTTCGCTGCGCTGGTGGGCTTCGTCCTCGCCTTCCCGGTGATCCTGGCGACCCTGAACGTGGGCGCGACTCCCTATCGGGGCCTGCGGGGCATGGTCGCGCTGCCGCGGCCGGTCAGCCTTGGCATCATCTTCGTGCTGAGCGTGGCGGTCATGGCCGGCTTCGGCCAGGCAGTCAGCCGGATGTTCGTCCGCTTCGAGCCGCTGGCCGCCTACCGGCTGGACATTGCCGGGAGCATCGCCGGCATTGCCGTGTTCTCCGCCCTGTCCTTCCTTGATATGCCCCCGCTCGCCTGGGGGGTTATCGCCGCCGGCGGCCTTGCGGTACTGCTCGGCAGGGGCTCCAGATGGTGGCAGTGGACGGCAATCGCTGTGGTGATCCTCCTGCTCGGCATGGATTCGTTCGCGCCGCATGAGCAGTGGTCGCCGTACTACAAGCTCTCTGTCGTGAAGATGGGCACCAAGACGCCGGCGGTCTACGTCACTGCCAACAACGTGCCTTACCAGGCGGCCCGCTCGCTGGCTGTGCTGCACGAGCAGAAGAAGTTCTACTTCTACCCGTACAGCCACGTGACCAGGGCCTCGCTGAAGGATGAGCTCATCATCGGCGCCGGCACAGGAAACGACGTGGCGGTGGCCCTGTCTGAGGGCGCCCGGCATATCGACGCGGTGGAGATCGACCCGTCGCTGATCCAGATCGGCCGCGAGCTGCACCCGGATCACCCTTACCAGAATCCCCGGGTGACCGCCCACGTCGCTGACGGCCGCGAATACCTGCAGGACAGCTCGCAGCACTACAACCTGATCCTGTTCGCGCTGCCCGACTCCCTGACGGCAATTGCCGGTCAGTCAGCCCTCCGGCTGGAGGGGTATCTGCTGACCGAGCAGTCGGTTGCCCAGGCGCGGCTGCACCTCGCGCCCGGCGGCACCTTCTCGATGTACAACTACTACCAGCCGTTCCTGCTGGCCAGGTACGCCACCACTATCGATCAGGCCTTCGGCCATGAGCCGTGCGTGCAGGTCGGCCCGCCGCTCGGCGGCCGCCGGCTCGCGGTGCTGACAGTGCGAGCCAGTGGGGCGGTGCCGGATTGCGCCAACGTGTATCACGGTGCCTCGGTCGCTCCTGCCACCGATGACCACCCGTTCCCGTACCTGCCCGGCAGGTCCATCCCGAACATCTACCTGCAGATACTGGCGCTGATCCTGATCGCGTCAGTGGTCGCCATCAAGCTGGCCGGCGGTGCGTTCAAGCGGATGAGCGGCTATCTGGACCTGGCCTTCATGGGGGCCGCGTTCCTGCTGCTGGAGACCAAGAACATCGTGCAGTTCGCGCTGCTGTTCGGCAGCACCTGGTTCGTCAACTCGCTGGTATTCGCTGCCGTCCTGCTGGTGGTGTGGCTGGCCATCGAGACCGCGAGCCGGGTGAAACTGCCGCCACCGATGGTCCTCTACGCCGTGCTGCTCGCCTCGCTGGTCCTGACGTGGGTGGTGCCGCAGGAATCGCTGCTCAGCCTGCCGTCGGTCGTGCGCTTCCTGGCGGCAGGCTCCCTGGCGTTCGCGCCGGTATACCTGGCGAATCTTATTTTCTCCCAGCGCTTCAAGGACGTTGCCACGTCCGGGGACGCGTTCGCGGCGAACCTGCTCGGCGCCATCGTCGGGGGGGCACTTGAGTACCTCGCCCTGATTACCGGCTACCGGTTCCTGCTGATCGTCACCGGCATGCTCTATGCGCTGGCGTTCATCGCGGGCAAGAGCCGGCTGTCCCGGACACAGCAGGCATAGCAGGGCGATTTCGCCGCTTCCGCAGGCCTTCCACCCCCAGCTGGCCTTCCACCCCCGGCTGGCCTTCCACCCCCGGCTGGCCTTCCACCGCCGGCGGCCTTCCAACCACCACAGGCCTTGCCACCACCGCCACTGACTACGTGGCGTTTGCCTGCCGACGGTTGCGAATGGACCATGCGTCACATTGGTCTCAGCAGTTCCAAGATCAGATTAGCGGGGGACTGTAACTTGACAGCCCCATTAGCGGTTACGATCCGACCGGCGGAAACCGGCTAGATCGTAACCGCTAACGAGCCCGCCCGTCCCCGAGTAGACCGGCGGGAAAGTAATGTGGGCGCGCTTGAATGAGCGGAATTGCGCCTGTTGCAAGATTCGGATTTCCGGGCTCCCGCGTTATCCGCAGGCCGGTGACTGCTGCCGCGCGACTGGCCGCCGATGACTGGCTACGGGCCGCCGATCCACCCCGGGATCGATGCGCCGGGATAAGTTCCCCATCGGTAGGTGTATTTCCTTGGCCCGTTATGGCGGTACTGAAGCTGCATGCGCGTGTAGTAGTCGGTGCCGTGGCTGGTCCGCACCCGATAGAGGGTCAGGCTGGCCGGGTAGTTCCGGTAGTGCCCGGCCGCGCAGTCAGGGCGGCACGTGTTGACCAGGAGCGTTGCATCGCTGGACTGGGCCGAGGCGGGAGTCCAGTTTTTCCAGGCCGGGGTCTTCACGATCACGTTTCCGGACAGGCAATCGAGCAGGACATCGCTGGGCCGCTTCTGGCCGTGATGCGACCCCTGGCAGTCGTAGGCCACCGGCAGCCGGCTGGCCGCGGACGCTGACACGGCATACGTGATCAGGCCCGCGATAAGAGCAGAGCCGGCGAGCAGGGCCAGGACGGCGCCGACAATTCTGTTCATACCTTCCTTCTCCGCCCGAGTGCCGGGCTCCGTTCAGCCAGTGAGGCGGCACGGCCAGATAGCCCGGGCAGCGTGCCAGGGTCGCCGTAGATCCAAGTCTATGGCGTCCGCCGGCCGGATCATGGGCTGGCACACCGGCCGCCGGACGCTGATCGGGATGGTCAGCTGCGCCAGGCTGGCCAGGTCAGCACCAGCCTGCACGGGCAGCACCAGTGCTGCCGTCTGCGCGTGATGCGGGGGCTGCGACGGCCGCGTGGTGCGAGGGGGCTGGACGGCGGCGTGATGTGAGGAGGTGCAGCACGTGCGGGCGGTGTGGTGGGAGAGCCGCCGGACCAGCTGGCTTGGAGCGTCGGGCTACTCAGAGGTCGCTGGCCAGCTCCGAGGTCCAGATGACCAGGCGGGTCCGGTCGCCGCGAAACAGGTCGCGGGCGAACTCGAGCGGCTGACCGCCCCGGGCGTAGGCCGTGCGCTCGACCAGCATCAGCGGAGCTCCCTCCGCCACTTCCAGCGCTTCTGCCTCCCGAACCCCTGCGGTGACCGGTTCGAGGCTCTCCCTGGCCCGATGCGGCCGCTGCCCGTACCTGACCTCGAGCAGTTCGTAGAGTGAGCCGTCCAGCCTGCACTGCAGCATGTCGGGGAACAGCGCGGCGGGGAAGAGCGAGTGCTCGACGGCGATCGGCTCGCCGTCGGCTAGCCGGATCCTGCGGACCTCGTGGACCGGATCACCTTCGCGGAGCTGGAGGGCCGCGGCGGCGGCGGGGCCCGCCTGGCGCCCGGCCGCGGTGAGGACCCGTGCGCCAGCCACCATCCCGCGCCTGCGCAGCTGCTCAGAGAACCCGGCGAGAGTAGTGAGATCCTGCTCAAGCTTCGGCTCGGACACAAAGGTGCCGCCGTTTCGGCCCACGGTCCGCCGCACCAGCCCGCGGCGGGCCAGCTCGCCGAGTGCATGCCGGAGTGTCATCCGGCTGACCCCGAACCACGCGGCCAGATCCTGCTCGGTCGGGAGCTGCTCGCCGGGCCGAAGCGCGCCCACGGTGATCTCCCCGGCCAGCCAGTCCTCGATCTGCGAGTGCACGGTGGTGCCCGGCGTACGGACGATCTTGGGTGGCGTCCGGCCGTGCGTCCCCAGCTCTGGCGGGGCGCCATTTCGCCGTGCGCTCCGCGTGGTGCGCTTGCCGCCTGGCTGCCTTGGCATGGTCAGTCCTCCCGCGGCATGGTCAGTCCTCGCGCGGCATGGTCAGTCCTCCCGCCGGCCGTGGCTCACGCGGTGGCCCGGACGGGGGTAGCGGCTGCCCGCAGCTGCACCGCTATGGATTCCAGCTGCGGCCGGCGGGCATCGCGGGGGATGACGGACGCTGGTCAGCTGCCCACCTGGTGAGCCGTCCCGGCGGCCGGCAGCGGATCGTCCGGGGACGGGGCAATGATCGGCGCGAACTCTTTGCGCTGCCCAGCGGCGAGGTAGTAGATCGCGCCGATCACCGCGAGCACCACGAACACCGTCCACAGGATCGGGATGCCGTTCAGGAACCCGAGGTGGAAGTTGAGCGCCAGCGCGGTCTGCTTCGGCGTCGGGTTGCTGGCCGCCCGGGGCCAGGCGAAGTTGATCAGCATCGCGCCGCCGTAGAGCAGGCCGAGGATGTTGACCGGCAGGCCCCAGGCCCCGAGCCTGAACGGCGCGCTGTTCCTCGGCCAGCCCTTGAGCCTGGCCAGCAGGATCGCGATGTTGCCGAGGAAATAGGCAAAGTAGATCATCGCGGTCGCGGCGATGGCGATGATGCCGGC
>PMSW01000073.1 GCA_003168215.1 Actinomycetota bacterium | reverse complement strand
CGACCGTCTTTGGCGTGAGCTCATCATCGTGGTAGAAAGCACGCGGTAGCTGACTTTCGCGGTCCCCAAGGTCGAGCCATGCGCGGGCAGCCCTCAGCGCCGGCGCATCATCGCCGGTCCGCGCCAGACGGCACAGCGCAAGCGCGATTCCCGCGGCGCCGTGATTGATCGAGCAGGTCGGCCGGCTCGGCAGACCATGGCGAACGAGCGGTCCGCCGATTAGTGTTGCCTGGCGGAAATCCTCGAGCAGGAGCGCAAGCGGCGGCTCGACAAGTCGCGGGCGCCTCCATCGCGCGATGCGCTCGCGGGTGCCCTCCGCCAGCGTGGCGGCCTCGTCAGCGAACTCCCGCACTGAACCGAATCGCGTAGCTGGGTCCTTGCTGAGCCCGCGCGCCATGAGCTGCTCGAAGGCCGGCCAGGCCGCGACGCCTTGCGTGCTGAATGCCAGCGGCCGAGCCGTCAGGATCTGTTCCGCCACGGCTGACCGCCTGCTCGCGAACCCGGCGTAAAGACGGCCTGTCACGACCAGGTACAGCAGTGCGGCAAGGGAATACTGCTCCGCCGCGGCGGTGACCGCGCAGTGCGCGCCGCTCCGCCACGCGGCGGCCTCTTCAGGGGAGCTCAGCGTCCCGAGCGCCCTGCCAGCAGAGCGCGGCAGGGCTGCGTCAGCAGAGCCCGGCGGGACCGGGCCACCACGCCACGCGCCCCGCGTGAAGTCGAGTATCTGGACCAGGCCGCCACCGCCGGCCAGCACGTGCCGGGGGTGCACCTGGCCGTGGATGACCGCACGCTCGTGGACGTCCGCGTAGCCGGCCAGGATTGCTGCGCACAAACCTGAGAGCGTTCGACGCGATGCGGGACCGATGCGCAGCTCGGCACCGATCGTGCGCACATCAATGCCTTGCGCCCACGTCGTCACGAGGTACTGGCGGCCCTCGACCCGCCCGCGCGCGACAACGGCCGGCGTGCGGCAGCCGTCGAGCCGGTCGAGTAGCTGAGCCTCGTGCTCGAGGCGGTGCGAACCAATCGCCCGCACTACCTTGAGCGTGACCACCCGGCCATCGCCTCGACGTGCCTGATACACCACCGAGCCGTTTCCGTCGTGCACGTGAGCGCGGATCTCGAACCCGTCAACGAACGCTCCTCTGGCGAGCGTCGGCATAGCTGCCGGCTCTGTACTCATGTCGCGGCACGTGACCTGTGCGGCGGGGCGATCATGCCTCCACCTGGACCATGTTCAGGTGGAAGTAGAGTCCCTCGCGAGCCATCAGCTCCTCATGGCTGCCCCACTCGACGAGCTGGCCATGATCGAGCACGCCGATCGCGTCGGCGGCACGGACCGTGCTCAGGCGGTGTGCGACGATCACCGTGGTCCGGTCAGCCATCACGCGATCGAGGTTCTCCTTAACCGTTCGCTCCGACTCGGTATCCAGGGCGCTCGTCGCCTCGTCGAACAAGACGACCGGCGGCTCGTGGTACAGGGCACGGGCGATCGCCACGCGCTGTGCCTGGCCGCCGGACAGCCGTAGCCCGCTGTCACCGACCTTGGTCATATAGCCGAGCGGCAAGGTCTGAATGAACTCCGCCGCGTCGGCGATCTCCGCGGCACGATAGATCTTGTCCCAGTCCGGTTTGGTCTCCCCGAGGGCGATGTTGAAGGCGATCGAGTCGTCGAACAGATAGGGCTCTTGGAGTACATACCCGATCCGCCGGCGCAGATCGCTCCAGCGCAGCTCCCGCAGGTCCACCCCGTCGTAGAGGATCCGGCCAGATGTTGGCATCAGCAGTCCGGCGAGGCAGCGGAGCAGCGACGACTTGCCAGAGCCCGACCGGCCGACGAGGCCAAGCGACATTCCCGGCTCGAGCTCAAAGCTGACGCCGTCGAGCACCGGCCGATTCGGCGCATCGCCATAGCACAAGCCGACGCGTTCGAGAGCAAGCCGGCCTCCCAGCGACCTGACGGGCAGCAGGCGCGTGGCGGGGTCTGACTGCTCGGCGTCCTGCTCGAGGACGTCTTGCAGCCTGCGGAGAAGCACCGTGGCGATCTGCATCTGGTCCCACATGCTCAGTAGCGCGAAGATCGGCCCGTTTGCCAGCAACACGAGTGAATCGACCGCGACGACCTGCCCCAGGCTCAGGGTCCCGGAGATGGCGAGCAGTGCCGCTACCCAGAGGAACACGACGAAGATCGCGAAGCCGGTGAGCTGTACCGCCGCGTCGTAGGACATGAGCACGAAGTCGCTCTTGAAGACCTTGTCGGCCAGCCGGGTGAACTCCTCCAGAATGCGATGCTGGATGCCGGGCTCCGCCCCGGCGGTCTTGACCGCCTCGATGCCCTTGATTGCATCGATCTGCTTGGATGCGTGTCGCCCGTATGCCTCCTCGAGGCTGTCGAAGGTGGGCTTGAGCCGGTTGGCGGACATCCGCATCAGCGCCGCATATGCCGGTGCCGTGCCGAGGAAGGCCAGCCCGATCACCCATGAGTACGAGAACATGATCGCCAGCGTGACCATCAGCTGGACAGCACCCGCCAGTGCCCCGGGGACGTTCTGGATGAGCAGCTGACGTAGCTGGCGGAGCCCGTTGAGGCGCCGTTCGATGTCCCCGGTGCGCCGCGACTCGAAGTACGCAAGTGGCAGTCCAAGCAACCGGCCGGTGACGAAGTCCAGTGACGCGCTGTCGAGATCGACGGACGCGCGCGCGAGCACGCGCCGCTGCAGCAGTGAAGCGGCCAGCGACAGCAGCAAGAAGGCGAACATGATCGCGATCAGCTCGTTCACGCGCCCTGCGCCCAAGTGGGTTTGGATGGCTTTGATGACGTTGTTGCTCAGGATCGGAGGGACCATCTCTGCCCCGGCGGCGACGAGCGCCATCACGATCGCGATCACGATCCTCTTGCGCTGCGGGGCAAGGAACGGCAGCAGCCACGCCACCTGGAGCTTCTCGCGCGGTGCCTCGGCGAGCCGGGGGGTGGGCCGGGCCGTGGCCACGTACCCCGACCATTTCTCCTCGAGCTCCGGCATCGGGATCGTTCGCAGTCCCCGTCCGGGGTCGGCGACGCGTACGCGGTCGCGCTCCACGCGGTAGAGCACGATCCAGTGGTTCCCGTCCCAGTGGATGATCGCCGGGAGCGGCAGAGCTGCCAGGCGGCTCACTGACGATTTCAGCGCCTTGACTTCGAGCCCGACCTTCTCGCCGCCGCGCTGAATGCCTCGCAGCGTCGTTCCCTGCTCGCTCGTCCCGACGGCACTGCGGATGAACGTCAGTGAGACACGGTGGCCGAAAGCCCGGCAGAGCATGGCAACACTCGCCGCCCCGCAATCGGCCTCGTCGATCTGCCGTAGCCAGGGAAAGCGCCGCGGCGGCGTCCAGGGCTGCCCTTCGACCGGGTTCTCGGCCAGTTCCACGCCCCTGGTCATCTCGCGCTCACGGAGTTCCCGGTCGCTGGGGGCGGCGGCCGCGGCGGCCGCTGCAGGCTCAGCCTCGCCCCCGGCCTCGGGGAGGTCGACCGGCGCCCGCGCCGCATAGGCGTACATGGCCAGTCGCTCGTCGATCCGGGCGCGGAACCTCGGGTTGTCGAGCAGGACGTCGAACGTCTCCTTGGGGAACTCGAGCAGGGTCACGTCAGTGGTGGCCTCGATGCTCGCTGTCCGCCCGCTCCCTGTGAGCAGGGCAACCTCCCCGAAGATGTCGCCCGTTCGCAGGTAGCGCAGATCGCGCCGCGCGGGCTCTGAAGTGAACACCGTGAGCCGGCCCGCCTCGACCACCCACCAGCTGTACGCGGGATCGCCTTCGGCGACGTACTGCTGTCCGGCGGCCAGGTGCACTTCCCGAGCCTTGCGGAGCAGCAGCCCCACCGCGTCGGGGTCCAGCGTGGCAAAGGCTGGGTGCTGGCGCAGGAAGCCCTGCAGCCGCCGAGCGCGTCCCTGTTGCGCGAACACCTCCGCGACCTGCGGGTGCAGGTGCAGAAGCGACCCGAACACGGAACGATCGAGCCGGGCTGCGGTCACCGGGCAAGACGCGCGCACCGACGCGGTGCGTGGCGTGCTTTCGAGGAATGCCCGCTCTCCGAAGCTTTCGCCAGCGCGCATGACGCTGAGCGTTCTCTCGCTGCCGTCCGATCCAGTCGTGACGACTCGCGTCATGCCCTCCAGCAGCACGTAGAAGGCATCGGCCTCTTCACCCTCGATCACCAGGTACTCGCCGAACCCGTACGAGCGAACCTCGAAGCTGCCGATCACAAGCTCGCGAAGCGAGGCGGCGAGCATTCCCATGATGGGAAGCTCGCGCACGGCCTCGAGTCTCTCCGGCTGGGACTGTTCAATGACGCTCATGCCACTTCACCTTGCCTGCTCTTCGCCTGCGCATGTCCTCCTCAACGACCTGTGCGCGCGCTCTTTCCGCGATCGAGGGATCTTCCGAATCGGGGGATTGACGAGTTCGCACGAGCCACGTGCGATGCGTGTCCTGATCCACGACCGGACCGATCACCGCGCCCGGCACGGCGCCGCCCAGCCATCCCTGAATGGCCGTCGGCGCTTCTTCGAGGTAAAGGCGTAGCTGCTCGGCTGGCACACCGGAAACCTCGGCAATCAGTTCAGGGGGCGTCCCCTCGCGCAACAATGCCGCTACCTCGGCCGCGGCGCCGGCCGCCGGGCAGGCGAAGCCGATGAGCTCGAAGCGCAGCCAGTCGAGTGCGTGATGCTGCAGCAGCTTCGAGATCGCCTTTGCCGAGCACACGGCTGCGACTCGCGCGTCGTACGCAGCGCTCGCCGCTAGCAAGAGCTCGGCGCGCGTTCGGCGGTCGCCGTCGGTCTCGGCGATGGCCTCGAATGCCATCAGCTCGCGCTCGCGTTCGAGCAGGAGCTCCAGCTCGGCTGGCTCGACCTGCTGAGTTGATCCATCCGCGAGGCAGAGGATCCGGTCGATCAGCCACTCGGCGCAGTCGAGCAGTGCCCTCGTGTAGACCGCCTCGGCGGGAAGCGCCGCGAGAGCCCCAGGACGCTGGCCGGCATGGTCGCCGGCTCGGGTCCCGCTGTCGTGCTGGTGTGCCAACCGGCGCTTGATCGCCCCGAGCAGTTCCGCCTGGGTCAATCCGCGCTGGCGCAGCCAGTCCGAGAACTCGTCGGCGCTGATGAGCCGCCGGGCGTAACGGAAATCCCGCAGTGCCGCCTTGACTGGCTCGCGCGGCGGTGTCCAGTCTTCCAGGGATGCGAGGCCGCGGGCCAGATCCGCCTCCAGCGTGTGCCATCGCCCGGAGAGCGCGCCCGCGGTGACCAGGTCGCGCCCGGTCCAGTCCCGCCCCCCGACGGTGACGATCGTCGCGCTGAGCATCAGGCGGATGCGCTCCGTTGGGTCGACCTGGAAGCTCCCAGGCACTGCGCTGCTCACGACGGCGCCTCCCCGCTGCCATCCGGCTCGCCCCAGCCGGTGTCCTCCGCACCTGCCAGGGCGGCTGTAAGCGCCTGGCGGTCGTGCACGCCGAGCTTGTGGTAAACGGCACTGAGCTGGCCTGCGACCGTCTTCATGCTGACCGTCAAGGCGTGCGCGATCTGCCGGGTCGTCATCTCGGTTGCCGCAAGTTCGGCGACGCGCCGCTCGCTCGGCGTCAGGGACTCCAGCCCGCTGAATGCCCGTCGGCGCGGCCGGGCGCCCGCCGCGACAAGCTCTGAATGCGCGCGTTCAACCAGTGCGCTAGCGCCGCAGTGGCGGGCGAGGTCGGCACCCTTGGTGAGTTCCTTCTGCGCTTCCTTGCGCCGGCGCTCTCGCCGGAGGGCCGCGCCTAGGTCTATCTGCGCCTGCGCGAGCTCCAGGTCCGCCTGTCTGCCTTCGAGCAGCCTGAGCGCCTGCTCGATGAGTCCCCGTCGGGAGGATCCCGATGAGATCGCCGCCTGGGTCAGCAGGGCACGCGCGAGATATGACGGAGCACCCCATGCCCGTGCGGCCTCAAGGTGCCTGGTGGCGAGAGCCATCGCCTCCGTGGGCTTGCCCGCGCTCTGGTAGGCAAGTGCAAGCACCGGCCGCCAGGACACGCCCGGTGCGGCAAGCCCGGCCGGCGTCTCGCAGACCCCGGCCCCGACGCCGTCACTGACAGCTTCCTGCACGCGACCTTCGAGCAGCCCGAGCATGATCACCAGGGACGGCACCGCGGGGTGGCGGTGCTCCTTTCCGCCGCAAGCGGTCAGCTCCGAAAGCCGCTGCCGGGCATCATCGGCGCTGCCCCGGTGCAGCCCGACGATGACGCGAACGACCATGGCATCGTCGCGCATCCGCCGCCGCAGCGACGTCGGCGGCAGCGTCTTGATCAGGCCAGTCACGGCCGCTGCATCAGCCTCGGCGTGCCAAAGATCGCCGCGCGAGAGGCGCAGCTGGCAGCGGACTGCGAGAGCGGCGAGATCGTGGTCGGCGACAGTTTCCGCGGAGAGCTCGTTCTTCTGGGCGGGAAGCGCTTCCTCCACAAGCTCAATGCCCTCCGCGAGCAGTGCTGCCCGGCAGGCGAAGTAGCATGCCGCCGGTCCCCTTCTGGCCTTCTCGTCCCACTGGCCATCGGCGACCACCCTGCTGCAGGCCTCGATAACCTGCTGCGCACTGGCAGTCCCATGAAGCGCAGCGAGCGATGCTCTTGCAGCGAGCATCGCCAGTTCCGCGGTGGTCCCGGCGCCAGCGCGGCCCAGCGGTTCGGTGGCGAGCTGAGGCTGCGCGACGTGGTGGCAGAGCCGCAGGGTCGCGATGGCGGCTTGCAGGCCGAGGCCGAAACCGGAATCGCGTCGTGAGCACCGGTCGAGTTCCTGGTCCAGCAACTGGACGGCCGGCCCGCAACCTCGGGCAGCGGCCACTGCCTCCGCGTACGCGGTTGCCGTCGAGAGCCGGTCTGCTTCCGATCTCGCAAGCGGCAATGCTTGTCGCAGCTGTTCCTCGGCAGCTCCAAGGTCGCCAATGCGCAGGCTGAGCGCTCCCAGCTGCGCCAGCTTCTCGCCTCTCGTCTCGTCGCCGGGTTCTTCGAGGGCGCGCTGCAAACATCGGTGCGCAAATGGCAGCGCGCCTTCGCGCATCGCCGAGAGCCCGGCTTCGCGCAGCACTCGTTCGAATCGCGGATCCCCGGTCGGTTCGCTATGAAGCAAATGCTCGGCAATCCGCCGGGCGTCCGCACCCTCTCCCGTCCCGGCTATCAGCGCGGCGGCTGCGGAGTGCAGGCTTGCCTGCTCGACTGAGCTGAGCGTCTCATATGTCGCATCGCGCACCAGCGGATGCAGAAAGGACAGCGTCTGGTCGAGTCGGAGGAAGTCGGCGCGGACCAGCGCGTCCGCGAACTGCGGTGCCTTCTCGGGGCTGACTCTGGCCAGCTGCGCGGCCTGCGCGAGCGAGCACCCATCGCCGAGCACGGCAACCGCGTACGCCAGTCGCCGCACGGATTCCGGATGGCGGCCGAGTCGGGCGGCGACATCCCGGCGGGTCCGTTCGGGCGTCAGGGCGGCAATCGTATCGGCGGCGGCTGTCGTTGGCGCTATACGCCTCCAGCGAAGAGCAGCTACGAGTTCGCTAACGAGGAAGGGGTTACCGCCCGTCCGGGTCCGCACGAGGTCCACTACCTCATCGTCGAGATCCGTGTCCAGGTCCTGCGCCATCATGTTCCGCACCGCCTCCGCACTGAACGGCTGCGGAGCAAGGAATATCGTGTCGCGCTCACCCGCCAGGGCCTGCAGTCGGCCGGCACGCACCGCTGGCTCCCCGCGACGCCACGACAGCACCACGACCAGCGGCAGCCGACTGGCCCTGTGCCCGAGAAAGCACAGGAAGTCGAGCGATGGGCGATCGCACCAGTGAACATCATCGACGGCGATGACGAGGCCTCGGTTCGCGGCTAGGCGCGAGACGACCAGGTGCAGGCCGTGAATCTGATCGAAGTCGCTGCGGCGAACGGCGTCTTGCGCTGAGGCCAGCCCCAGGGCCGGAAGCGCAGCAGCCGCAGCTCCATCGAACAACGACTCCAGTTGAGCGTCCTGCAGCTTGACAACGCGCGTCTCCAGCAGCTGCCGTGCCACGCCGAATGCGTAGCCGCGCTCCCATTCGCTTCCGCGAGCACGGAAAATGTCGAACTTGCGCGACGAGGCCAGCTGCAATGCCGTCTCGAGCAGGCTGGAGAGCCCGATGCCCGCGGTCCCATAGATAACAACGAGCCTTCCGTGGCCGAGTGCAGCACCGGCCAAGGCAAGCTCGATTTGATGCAGCTCGCCGTCACGTTCGAGTAGCTGGTGAACGCGGTCTCCGTGCGCGCGAGTCCCTTCCTCTCCTCGGCGGGAACGAGGAGCACCAGCGGCGGCGTGCGCGTTCACGAAGTGAGCCTGCCACGGCACATGCTTAACTTCCCACCCCGACGATCGCCTGCGCAACGGTCCCGTGGGGCCTCAGGCGGCGGTCGCCTGCTGGTCTGCGGTGTCGAGGTCCTTGAAGAAGCGGCGGTGCACCCTGAGCTTCTCGTCGCCGACGGGGATGACGTGCCATAGGCCTGCTCCCGGGCCAAGGCGAGTCGACCGCGGCAGCTCCGCCACGAAACCACGGGCCTTCTTCATGCTCACCTTGCCGGCGTCGAGCACCACGATGCGACGCGGGGTGACCACGAAGATCCGGTAGCGGTTGAGGCCCAGGAATACGAAGATGCCGGTCAGCCCCGCCAGCCACTGGCTCGCGGTCTGTGCGCCGAATACGGCTTGGACGGTCTCGCCAGGCTGCAGGTACTGAGCAGCAGAGTCACGCATTGAATCACGGAGCGCCAACGGATCCTCCAGGAGCGGCCTGAAATATAAGAAATAAGTGGGCGGCAAACGTACCGACTAGGTAAGGCGCAGGTCAAGTATGGGTCAAGTAGCTCTGACGTGGCAACGGGCATTGCACTCTGATCTAGCCGGCGGGTCCTGACGTCCTCGATAATCATCGGTGCGCTGTCTTGACTGTCAACTATATTGACTACGAGCTTCAGCCGAGGTAACCTCCCTCGCATGCCACCTCCAGCCCGCGGATGACGAGGCAGGATGAAGGAAGGACCATGAGCCCGCCGGCCCGGCTCACCCATTTCAGCCCGATCTTCCCCGTGCGGGACCTGCGCCGCGCCCTGGCGCATTACGAGTCGCTGGGCTTCGTCACCAGGGCCTACGCCGGGGGCGGGGAGTACGGGTTCGCTGATCGCGACGGGATCGGACTGCACCTGGCCGCCAAGCCCGGTCACGATCCCGGGACCAGCGCGAGTGAGGCCTATCTCTACGTAGAGGATGCCGACGCCTTGTACGCGGAGTGGAGCCGCCCGGGAATCGGCGGGATCACCCGCCCGGTAGGAAGTACCGCCTACCGGTTGCGGGAAGGTTCGCACGTCGACCCCGACGGCAACCTCATCCGCTTCGGCTCCCCGCTGCCTGGCCGCTCGGACGCGCAGCGACTGCAGCCGCACCTGGAATCGCAGTACGGGATCCAGGTCGCGCAGATATCCGAGCTTGATGTCGGCGTTTTCCTGGTCGGCCGGCCCGACGGCCCGAGCTGGGTCGCTCGCCTTTTCCCTCCGGTGCGGCCGGTGGCGGCGGCGGCCGGCGATGCCGAGGTCTTGCGGTTCCTGGCCGAGCACGACTTTCCCGCAGAGCGATGCGCGACACCGGAGCCGGTGTCGGTCCTCGACGGGCAGGGCCTGCTCGTCACCGAACACGTCGCGGCTGTTCCACGGACGGAGAGAAGAGCGGCGATCCGCGATCTCGGCGGGCTGCGCCACCTTGGTGAGCTGCTCGGCCGCCTGCACGCGCTGCCCGAGGGGGCAGGCGCGGTTGCCCGCGATGGCGGGGCCTGGCACCATCTGGCGGACGGCGATCCGCACGACGAGGTCGCGGCGGCCGCCAGGTTGCTGGCGGATGCCGAGGTACTCGTTCCCGCCGGAGAGCGGCGCCCTTACGAGTCCATGAGGGCGGAACTCGAAGCCCTTGACAGCTGCCAGGGCCTGCCGCAGGCCCTGGTCCATCCGGACTTTGTCCTCGCGAATGTCATCGCATCGCCCGACCGTGGGCTTGTAGTAGTCGACTGGACAGGCGCCGGCCGGGGGCCGCGGCTGTGGCCGCTCGCCTTCTTGCTGTTCGCCGAGGGAGCAAAGGACCTGCGGCGGGTCGACCTCGTCGTCGCCGGGTACCGGCGCCACGTGAACCTCGAGCCAGCGGAGCTGTCGCGGCTGGCAGCGGTGGCCAGGGCGCGCCCGGTGATCTTCGAATCATGGGCATTCTGCATGGGCCGCAAGAGCATCGCCGATGCCGCGCGGGAAGCGGCAGCCGCAGGTGAGCTGGCGGAAGCGGTCGGGGCGCGGGCTCGCGCTGCTTTCGCGGCCGAGCGAACGGCATGACGAGCCATGATGGCGGACAGCCCTGACTCCCAGCAAACGCAACGTCACGACCTTCATGACCCATCAGCCGCCCAAGGGGCATCCGTCAGTGCTGAGTCTCGGCGAGATGCATGTTGATGACGGAATCGAAGTCCGGATCCGGGACGAGGCCAAGCCGGGCCGCCCGGTCGGTTCGGAATCGGGCGGGCCAGCCCGTCACTATCGCGGCCACCGCGGGGTCGGGAACCCAGTCGATCAGCGCACTTGCCTCCGGTCCGGCCACTCGCTCCAGCGCGGTGACCATGTCGGCGACTGTCAAAGTGAGCGCTGGCAGGTTGACCGCGCTGCGGCCGCCCCAGGCCTGGTCGGTCGACGTGGCGGCGCACAGTAGTCCGTCGATGGCCCGCGCCGGGGACATGATTGCCACCTCGGTCCGTGCATCGACGGGGCAGATCGCACGTTCGCCGGCGAGCGGTTCGCGGATGATGCCCGACAGGAAGCTTGACGCCGCTGCGTTGGGCCGCCCAGGGCGCACGCTGACGGTCATCAGGCGAACGGCCCGTCCGCGCAGGAATCCTTTACGGGTGTAGTCGGCCAGCAGTTGCTCCCCGATGACTTTCTGCGCCCCGTAGCTGGACTGCGGGTTCGGCGCGGTGTGATCGCTGACGATCGCCGGGAGCGGGTGCTCGCCGGATGCCCCGAAGACGGCGACGGAGCTCGCGAACACCACGACTGGGTTGGTCCCGAGCGCGCGGCACGAGGCGAGCAGCGATTCGGTAGCGCGCAGGTTCGCGGCCATGCCGAGATCGAAGTCCGCTTCGCATTCCGCGCTGACCGCCGCAGCGAGGTGGAAGACCACATCGGCCCCGGCGAGCGCGTCCCGCCCGGTGAGCACGGGGCCGGGCAGTTCGCTGAGGTCGCCGCAGATCACAGCCACCCGCTCGTCCGCGGCAAGATCAGCAGCGACAGGCGCGCGGTCGATGAGCACCATCCGGGACAGCGGGCGTGCCCCGCGGCCCGCGACCTCCAGCGAGCCCGCAGCCAGCAATTCCCTGGCCAGGCGCGACCCCAGGAAACCCGCGCCGCCAGTGACCACCACATTCACCACGGCGTCTCCCGTCCCCGGCCGGCCCGGGCGTCCGATGCAGTGATCTTAAATGTCCGGGAGCCCGCAGCTGGCAACCCATCGTCAGCGTCCCCATGCAGTGCGAGGCGACGCCTGGCCGCCCGTTGCTGCTGATGGCTGACGACTGGCAATTTACCGCCCGCTGGGGCTGTCGGTGCCTGCTGGCAGACTGTCCGGCATGACCGGACCGGATCCGAAAGCGGACCTTCACCGTTACCTGCGAACCGGCCGCGAGGCCCTGGTGTGGAAGCTCGACGGGCTCTCGGAGTACGACATCCGGCGCCCGATGACGCCGACCGGCACCAACCTGCTTGGCCTGATCAAGCACGTGGCCAGCGTTGAGCTGGGGTACTTCGGGGAGACCTTCGGACGGCCGTCCGGCGAGCCGCAGCCCTGGCTCGCGGACGACGCCGAGCCCAACGCGGACATGTGGGCGACTGCCGATGAGTCGCGCGAACAGATCGTCGATCTGTACCGCCGGGCGTGGGCGCACTCGGACGCGACGATCGCCGCGCTGGCGCTGGACGCGGTCGGCCACGTGCCGTGGTGGCCCGATGACCACAGCGAGGTAACGCTGCACCGGATCCTGGTGCACGTGATCGCCGAGACTGGCCGGCACGCCGGGCACGCCGATATCGTCAGGGAACTCATCGACGGGGCCGTCGGGCTGCGGGACGGCAACGACAATATGGCGCCAGGCGACCAGGCGTGGTGGGAGAACTACCGGGGCCGGCTGGAGGGCGTAGCGCAGGAAGCAGGCCACGGTTGAGCCCGTCCCGCTGCTCGCTGCGTCTCGCCGCTTCCCGGCGGCCGGATGTCGTACGGGAACGCCGCAGGCCTGGTGGGCCGTGCGCGCGGGAGTATGCCGTGCGCGCGGAGTATCAGGACGGAGTGATCACCCGGAGGGCGCGGGGGAGCGCGCGTATCCTGAGCGGCGTCCCGGCGGGCAGCGGTGCGGCAGATGGCAGCGTCTCGCCATCGGCGGCAGCCAGCATGTCCCGGTCCACGGTCACCGTCACCTCGGCTGCCCTGCCAAGGCTGATCTGCGGCAGCGTGACGTGCGTTCCGTCCTTGATCTTCAGGAGCGTGCGGATGAAGGCGAGCCTGGGGCCGTGCCGCATCGTCACGATGTCGAGAATCCCGTCGTCAAACCTGGCCGGCGGAGCGACCTTCATTCCGCCGCCGAAGTAAGCGCAGTTCGCGATGACGACGGCGTACGCGGCGAAGTCGCCGCCGGGAATCCCGTCCCGGCCGCCAGGCTCCACCCGGAACGTGGCAGGCGTCCAGCCGGCAAGGGCGCGCAGCGCCGCTGCCGGGTACACCAGCGGGCCGCGCAGCAGCCGGGTGCGGTTGGCGATCTGGCCGGCCACGGACGGCAGGCCCAGGTAAACGCTGATCGCTACGATTGCCTCGGGCTGGCCGGGAACGCCGGCACCGATGAGATCCATGGTCCTGGCCTGGCCGCCGACCAGGATCCGAGCGGCGGCCGCCGGGCTGCCAGGCAGGCCGAGTGCCAGCGCGAAATCGTTGCCGCGCCCCGCCGGGATGATTCCGTACAGTCCGTCAGCGGCCGCCACCGCGCCCGCCAGCGCACCGGCCGTGCCGTCGCCGCCGACGGCCACCACCACGTCCCCGCGCCGCGCCGCACTGCCTGCGAGCTCCCTGGCGTGATCCAGGCTCGCGGACCGGCTGACCTGATAGGCCGCGCCCGCCTTGTCAAGCGCAGCGGTCGCAGCAGGGAGCGCCCGCAAGGCCCGGCCGCCGCCTGCCGCGGGATTGACCACGAGACAGAACGGGCCCTTCATTGCCAGTCTCCTTCGCTTGCCGGGTCCCTGCGCTGGCCTGGGCACGGCGCCCTGATCACCAGGTCACGGGCATGGGCGGCGCCCCGGCCGGGCCGGGCGTACGATCGGGTGCCATGGCGAGTCAGGGTAGCGCGGTGACCGGCACCGACGTGCGGTACCTACAGGTGCAGACCACCACAGATTCGCGGGCAGAGGCAATGGATCTGGCCCGCGCCGCGGTGGAGGCGCGGCTTGCCGCGTGCGCTCAGGTCGCCGGCCCGGTGGCGAGCACGTACTGGTGGGACGACGGGCTGGAGCGGGCCGAGGAGTGGATGCTGATACTCAAGCTGCCCGCCGACCGCTACCAGGAGCTGGCGGAGTTCCTCACCGACCGGCACAGCTACGATGAGCCCGAGATAATCGCAATGCCTATCGTCGCTGGCTCGCCCGCGTACTTAGGCTGGCTCGAGGAGGAAACGCGCCCGACGTGACCGCAGGGGAAGGACCGCCGTGAGCGGGGTGACAGGTCCTGGTGCTGACGCGGGGACCTGGCCCGGGCGCGAGGGGCTGTTCGGCCCCGGCTCCCAAACCTGGCGGATCATGAACGAGCCGGTCATCTGGGTAGCTGGCCTGCGCTCCCTCTATCTGCAGGCACTGCATCCCCGGGCAATGCGCGCGACCTGGCAGAACACCGGTTTCTCCGACCGCCGGGAGGCGTGGGGGAGGTTCGTCCGCACCGCCGAGTTCGTCCGGGTGCGGACTTACGGGAGCGGCGCCGAGGCCGAGCGAGCGGGCAGGCGGGTCCGCAAGATCCATGCCACCATCACCGGGATCGACGCCGACGGGAGCACTATCCGCCTCGACGAGCCCGAGCTGCTGCTGTGGGTGCACTGCGGCGAGGTTGCCTCCTACGTGGAGATAGTGCGGCGCAGCGGCATGGGGCTCACCGCCGCGGAACTTGACCTGTTCGTGGATGAGCAGCGGCGCAGTGCCGCGATGGTGGGCCTCGATCCGGCGGGGGTGCCGGCCAGCGTCGCCGAGCTCGACAGCTACTTCCTGCGGGTCGCGCCCGGACTGTATGCATGCGATGAGGCCAAGGAGGCGCTGCGAGGCTCCTTCAACCCGCCGGTGCCCGCCGAGTACATGGCGCTGAAGCTGATCGTGCCGACGCTGGGCGCACTGGCCTTCGCGACCTTGCCGCGGTGGGCGCGCAAGATGTACGGCATGCCCGCCAGCCCGCTGACTGACGTCGCTGCCACGGCGAGCCTCCGCGCCCTCCACCAGTCGACGACGCACGTTCCGCGGCAGCTGCTCTTCTGGCCCGCCATGGCGGCGATGCGGCTGCGGGCGCGCGGGCGCTCCCAGGCCGTGCCGGCCGCTCCGGCCGGCGCCGTCTAGCCAGGAGATGCTGCCGCCGGACGGCCACCTGCGTGGTGAGCCGCCACCAGACGGTATCGAGCTGCCGGCCGACGGCCATGTGCATAGTGAATGGTCCTGGGATGCGCCTGGCGGCTCGATGGAGCGCACGTGCGCGCGGGCCGTGGAGCTCGGCCTCGTCTCGGTCGCGTTCACCGAGCACGCGGACTTCACGCCCTGGACGCTGCTAGCTGGCCGGCTGCCACCGGGCTCTCGCGGCCAGGTCACGCCGGAAGGCGTAGTGGTGCCGCCGGTTCTCGACGTGGATGGCTACCTGGAGTGCCTGCAGCGGTGCCGCGATCTCTACCCTGACCTGCGCATCCTGTCAGGTGTGGAGCTCAGCGAGCCGCACTGGCATACCCGCCGGACGGCACAAGTGCTCGACCTGGGCGGATTTGACCGGGTGCTCGGCTCCGTGCACTCGCTTCCGGCGAGCAACGCTCGCTACCTGGAGATCAGCGATACCTACCGTGAGCGGACGGCCGAGGCGGTGGTGCGCGGTTACCTGGCGGAAGTCGCACGCATGGTGACAGCCTGCGAGGTCTTCGCCGTGCTCGCGCACATCGACTATCCGGTGCGCTACTGGCCCGGCAATGCCGGCCAGTTTGACCCGTGCCGTTTCGAGGACGAGTACCGGGAAGTGCTGCGGGCGCTGGCCAGCACGTCGCGGGCGCTGGAGGTAAATACGCGGGTTCCGCTGCACCCGCGGATCGTGCGCTGGTGGCATGAGGCCGGCGGCGATGCCGTCGCCTTCGGCAGCGACGCGCACCATCCGGCCGCGCTGGCTCGCGGCTTTTCCAGCGCGGCCGCCATGGTCCGGGCGCAGGGATTCCGGCCCGGCCGCGACCCGCACGACCTGTGGATGCGGGCCTAACCGCTAGTTACACAGCACGTCCCGCGGTCTAGATAGCCGGCTCTTGAGCTACCGGCCGGCCGTAGGTCACGGCCTCGCGCACTTCGCGGGGCAGGGACCGGGCGAGCTGCGCGTCGGGTTGAGCGCCGAGGGCGTCGTTGATCGTGGAGAACGCCAGGCGAAGAGCCACGAAGCCGGTGATGGCGAAGATCTGCCCGTCATCGAGGCCGGTGTCGCGGAGTGCCTGGATGTCGGCGGGTGTCGTCGCGTTCGGGTCCCTGGCGACCTGGCGGGCCCACCGGGCGATGGCCTGCTCCTGGGGACTCAGCCCGGCGTCGCTGCCATTGAGAACCCCCGCCGCTAGCCCGGCGTCCGACGCTCCGCCTAGCTTCCCGCCCCAGGCGAGCGAGCAGTACGAGTCACCCAGGGCCGAGGCGGCCGCGGCCACCAGGATCCCGCGCTGGCGGAAGCTCAGACCGCTCGGCTTGAAGGCCTGAGACATCAGCTCGAACAGCCGCCTCAGGGTATCTGGCTGGTGCGCCCACAATCGGGACACGTTCCACACGTAGCCGCCGTCGGCGAGGTCTTCGTCGAACAGCGCCTGCACCTCGGCAGACACCGGGGGCTCGTTCAGAAAGCTGCCGGTCATGCGCGTCATTCCCCTTCCGGTTTGCGGGCCAGGTAGCCCACGACCTTGATTTCCGCCCTGAGCGGCAAGTCGGACCGCAGCTGCCCCTGAGCCTGCTCAACCGCTGCGCGATGGAACTCAGCCTCGCCGACGTTCTGGATGGCCTCATAAGCCGGGCCGGTAGCCGCCAGCGCGCGCGCATACAGCTGCGGGTCCGCGAACTCCCACGCGAACGGCACTTCGGTGCGCTCAATATCGAGGAACCCGCATGACTCGAGGAGCTGCTCGCCCGCGCCCGGCCGGCCGAGCGACACCATCACGGCCTGGTTGCCGACCTTCTCCGCCGCCGCAAGACGAAACGGTGCCAGCGCCCAGGCTCCGGGGGAGACCTTCAGGTGACCCCACACCGTTATCCCGGCGCGTCCGCCGGGGCGAAGGACCCGGTGCATCTCGGCAACCGCGCCGGGCGTGGTGCCCCAGATGCCACGGAAGCTGGTGACAAAGTCGAACGAGGCCGCATCCCACGGCAGGGCGTTCATATCGCCGACCTGAATGTCGCATCCCGGGTTCCGGTCCCGGGCCACCGCGACCAGCCTGGCCGAGGCGTCGATGCCAGCGCCGGAAGCGCCGCGGAGGCGAGCAAGCTCGATCGCGAGCCCGGACCCGCAGGCCACGTCGAGAAGCCTGTCTCCGGCATCCACGCCGAGCCGATGGTGCATGGCGACGTACTCCCGGCAGTTGCCCGGCTCGCTGAGGGTCGCGAAGTCCACCGCTTTGCGGCCCCAGCCCTCGTCCACCATGGTCCACTGGCGAGAGCCTGTGCCCAGCGTCGTCATTGCCGCTCCCTCCGCGTCGCCCGATCCAGTACAGGTGGAATACAAGTTTGCCGCCAGCTACGAGCTCAGTAAAGGTCAGCGGGGCACGGCGAGGCGGGCGGCGTGCTCTTGCTGCAGGCGTGCGGCAAAGCGAAGAAACTCCGACAGCGCGACTAGTGCCGCAGTGTCGAACTCCTGCAGGTAAGCGGCGCCGTCCCGGGCGATGGGGGCGAAAATCTCCTCGACCATCGCATTCGCCTTCTCGGTCGGCTGGACCGTCACCCTTCGGCGGTCGGCGGTGTCCCGTGTTCGTGTCGCGTAGCCGGACTTTTCTAGCCGGTCGATGGCAGTGGTGACACCGCCGGTGGTCAGCCCGGCGGCCGCCGCCAGTTCTCCGGGGCTCATGGGCGTGGGAGCGAAGAGCAGCTCCAGGCAGCGCAGGTCGGTGCGGTTGAGCCCGAGCCGGTCGGCGACGTGCTGGTCGAGAGTGTCGGTCGACCGCTGGAACTCCTGCATGATCCGGCCGAGCTCCTCGATCAGCCGCGCACGCAGTTTGGCCTCCTGGGCTGGTTCCGCGGTCACTGTGGTCCCCTCATCAGTGGCTACTTGACATTCTAGCGACTCTATCCTTAGAGTTTATCCTAATCAGGTAACTAGAGAATCTAGTGATAAGTTATTCGAGGGAGGCTAGAATGATTGTCCAGCCGGGCGCGGGTGTCGTGCGCGGTGTATGAGAAAAGGTCACCGCCGCGATCCCGCTGCGGGGAGACGCCGACGAGATCAACTCCGAGCGCTCAGTATCCCGGCAGACCCTGCGCCAGCTCTTGCTCACCGGCCTGGAAGACCACGTCCACTTCGGCAAGGAATACCGCGGCGCCAGCGAAAACACCCAGCAGACGATGAGCCAACTGGCCCGGCACGGTTCACCTCCTGCATGAACGGCCCACGCTAGAGGCCTGCCCGCCTGAACTGGAGCCCGCTGTCGGCTGGATGCAAGGCGCGCGCCAGCGAACATGCGGTCCGCTGGCAGCGAAACGGGACCCAGCGGCGGTCAGGCCCGTCCAAGTGGTGGCGGCTGACGGCAAACTGCGAGGATCACCGTCACCTGCATCACCCCTTAGCTACGAGAGCCTGGTGTGGCCGATATGCCAGAGCCGATGTCCCAGACCGGGCCCGAGCCCCGCCTGGCGCTGGCAGGTCAGGCGGAGAGGGTCGTCGAGATCTTCACGGATGGGGCATGCGCGCCCAATCCGGGCCCTGGCGGGTGGGGTGTCATCCTGCGATACGGCCGCCATATGCGCGAACTCTACGGCGGAGAGCCGGCTACCACCAACAACCGCATGGAGATCATGGCCGCTATCCGGGGGCTTGAGTGCCTGACCCGGCCGTCGAATGTGCACGTGTACACCGACAGTCAGTATCTGCGAAGAGGCATTACCGAGTGGCTGCCCGGATGGAAACGTAATGGCTGGAGAACGAGGGAAAAGAAACCGGTCAAGAACGCCGACCTTTGGATGCAGCTCGACTCAGCGGCCAGGAACCACGAAGTGCGGTGGTTCTGGGTCAAGGGTCACGCGGGACATCCCGAGAACGAACGTGCCGACGAGCTTGCCTGCCGCGGTGCCGAAGAGGCAGGCACGTCCAGCCCGCGCTGGATATCGTCGAGGTGACCAGCCATCGTCGCCATATCCCGAGCCCAGGGAGCGGATCAATGACCCAGCATGTGCGTGATCACCTGGGGCGGTTCGGGATCTGGCGCGGCGGGAGTCAGCTGACGCCGGAGCTGGCCGCCGGCATCGAGCAGCTGGGCTTCGGCGCGCTGTGGGTGGGCGGCTCGCCCGATGGTGAGCTCATGCAGGTGGAGCAGCTGCTGGATGCCACCACGACGCTCGCCCTGGCCACCGGCATCGTGAATATGTGGAAGGACGACGCCCGCACGGTCGCCGCGTCGTTCGCGCGCATCGAGGGCCGCCATCCCGGCCGGTTCCTGCTCGGCGTCGGCACCGGCCACCGCGAGGCCACCCAGCAGTACGCGAAGCCCTACGAGACGCTCGCCGGCTATGTCGGCGTGCTGCTCGGCGAGGGCGTTCCGAAGACGAGCCTGGTGCTGGCCGCGCTCGGCCCGAAGGTGCTGCGGCTGGCCGCGGAGCGGACGGCCGGAGCCCACCCCTACCTGGTCACGCCCGAGTACACGCGAGAGGCGCGCCGGATCCTCGGCGCCGGGCCGCTGCTGGCCCCGGAGCACAAGGTGGTCCTTGACACCGACCCGGAGCGGGCCCGCGCCATCGGCCGCCCGCGGGTGCGCACGCCCTACCTCGGGCTGGTCAACTACACGAACAACCTGCGCCGCCTGGGCTGGAGCGAGGACGACCTCAGCGGAGCCGGCAGCGACGCGCTGATCGACGCGCTCGTCGCGCACGGCAGCGCCGCCGAGGTAGCGGCAAAGCTCACCGGGCACCTCGACGCCGGCGCCGACCACGTGGCCATCCAGCTGCTGACCGCAGGCGACGCCGATCCGCTAGCTGGCTACCGGCAGCTCGCCCAGGCGCTCGCGCTCTGAAAGACCCGGGCGCGGGTCTTCCAGGGCTGCGGCGGGGCCGCTCCGGGGCGACGGAAGAAAGCGGCACAGGCGCGAGTTGCCAAGGTACGTGACTGACGTACCGCTATCCGTTCTCGACCTTTCACCAGTAGCCGCAGGCACCACATCGGGCCAGGCGCTGCGGCAGACCACCGAACTGGCCCGGCGCGCCGAGGAGCTGGGATACCAGCGGTTCTGGGTGGCCGAGCACCACAATATGCCCGCGATCGCCAGCTCGGCGCCGGCCGTGCTGATCGCGCACCTGGCATCGGCGACCGGCACGATCCGGGTGGGGTCCGGCGGGGTGATGCTGCCCAACCACGCGCCGCTGGTGGTGGCCGAGCAGTTCGGCACGCTGGAGGCGCTGCACCCGGGCCGGATCGACCTGGGTATCGGCCGCGCACCGGGAACCGACCAGCTGACCGCCCTGGCGCTGCGCCGCACGATGGCGGGACTGTCGGCCGAGGACTTCCCGCAGGAGCTCATTGACCTGATCGAGCTGTTTACCGGCGAGGATCCGGAGGCGCGCATCACCGCGATGCCGGGGCGGGGCGACATGCCGGCCATCTGGCTCCTTGGCTCCAGCGGTTTCAGCGCGCAGCTAGCCGGGATGATGGGGCTGCCGTTCTCGTTCGCGCACCATTTCAGCGCCGTGAACACGGTGCCCGCGCTGGCGCTCTACCGGCAGCATTTCCGGCCGTCGCGATGGCTGCAGCGCCCGCACGCGATGGTGGCGGTGAGCGCGATCTGCGCGGACACCGACGAGCGGGCGCAATGGCTCGCCGGCCCGGCTGCCCTGTCATTCCTGCAGCTGCGCGCCGGTACGCCGCAGGCGCTGGCCAGCCCCGAGGAGGCAGCCGCTTATCCGTATACGGAATTCGAGCGGGTATTCGTCCGGCAGCGCTCTGACGGGCAGGCAGTCGGCTCCCCGGAAACGGTTCGCAGGGAACTGGCCGGCCTGCTCGAGCGGACCGGCGCCGACGAGCTGATGCTCACCGCGATGGTGTACGACATCGAGGACCGGGTCCGTTCCTTCGAGCTGATCGCCGAGAAGGTCGCGCCAGGCTTGCGCCGGGCCGGACCGGCGGCGTAGACGACCGGCCGGCGGGGCTACCGCTACGGACGTTCAGCCGCTGGCCCGAACGCTGCGGCGCTAGCCCGCGGCGGGCACATTCCATGTATGGATCACCGGCTCGTCGTGCTCGGTGCCGAGCGAGCACAGCGTGCCGGTATCGAGCCGGAACAGCCGCCCGCCCGCCGCCTCGAGGCCGAGCCACCGGGCCGTGAGCACGCGCAGCAGGTGCCCGTGCGCGACGAGTGCCACGTCACCCTCATCGAGCAGCGGCCGAACCCGGGCAAGGACCGCGTCGACGCGGGCGCCGACCTGGTCAACGGTCTCGCCGGGGTGGGCCGCGTCACCGGGGATGACCCCGTCCCGCCACAGGTACCAGCCCGGGCGCCCGGCCTGGATGTCCGCCGTGGTCCGGCCCTCGTAGCCGCCGTAGTCCCACTCCTGCAGGTCCGGATCCTGCCGGGCGCCGGTCAGGCCGGCTAGCTCCGCGGTCCGGACAGCCCGGGTTGCCGTGCTGGTGAACACGGCCCTGATCTTGAGCCGCGCGAGCACCGGCGCGAGCTCGGCCGCCTGGGCCTCGCCGTCGGCGGTCAGCAGGATGTCGGTCCTGCCGGTGTGCCGGCCGGCCTTGCTCCACTCGGTCTCACCATGCCTGACGAGGATCAGCTCTCCCATGAGTCACATCATCGCTTAGCCGGCCACAGCGGGCGAGTGGGCCAGGCTCATTGGTGCGGGGCGCTGGGGAGGCGGGCGGCGGCCGCGGACTCGGCCAGGTCGTGCAGCGCAAGGGCGGAGGGGAGCGAAACCTCGGTGGCGAGCTGGCGGGGGGCCTCCTCGCCGTGCAGGACAGCCTGGATATGCCGGATGGCGGCCGTGAAGGACGGCTCGTCCCCGGCGGCCGGGTAGCTGCGGGGCTCCGCCCCGGCGGCGAGCACCTCGAACCGGTCGGCGCGGCCGGGGTGGAACGGGTTGCTGAGATGGATCTGGCCGCCGGTTCCCTGCAGGCTGGTGAACGTGTCGTAGCTGCGTCGCATGCTGCAGGACAGCAGCAGCCGCCGGCCTCCGGCGAAGCCCAGGCTGCCCCGGGTCTCGGTGTCCACGTCCTGGCCGCCCCATTCGGCGGCCGCCCAGGCGCTCTCGTACCCGGGCCCGAACAACTCGAGGGCGAGCCGGACCGGGTAGCAGCCGACGTCGTTGAGCGCGCCGCCGTCGAGTTCCCTGGACAGCCTGATGTTGTCCGGACGGCTCAGGTTAAAGTGAAAATTGGACTGGATCTCCCGCAGTTCGCCGATGGCGCCGTCGGCCAGCAAGCGGGTGACCTGCGAGAATTGCGCGTGAAACGGGAAGACGAACGCCTCCCAGAGCAGCGTTCCTGTGTCGCTGGCCACGGCCAGCACGCGCTCGGTGTCGGCCAGCGTGCCGCAGAGCGGTTTCTCGCACAGCACGGGCTTGCCCGCTTCCAGCGCGCGGATGGTCCACTCGGCGTGCAGCGAGTTCGGCAGCGGGATGTAGAGGGCGTCCACGGCGGGGTCCTCGATGAGGCGCAGGTATCCCGTCACGGCGCGTTCAATACCGTGTTCCCGCGCGTACTGTCCGGTGCGCCCGGCGTCGCGGCCGGCCACCGCGGCGGCCACTCCGCCAGCCCGCCGCAGCCCGGGCAGGAAGGCAGATCGCGCGATGTTCGCGGTGCCGATGATTCCCCAGCGCACAGCTCCGGTTCCGGTCATTTTCGCGTCAGTCCTGCCTCTCGTGCTGCGGAAGATTCAGCTGCCGGGCACCTGGCCGCATTTCTGTCAGCGGATCACCGCCTGCTTGACGAGAGTGCGCCCGAAGTCCCACATCAGGCCGGTGCCCCGATGCGCCTCGTCCATGACGGTAGCGAAGGCGTCGCAGAACTGCTTTACCTCTGCGTCTCCGATCGTCAGCGGCGGCAGCAGCTTGATCACCTCCATGTGGTCGCCGGCCACCTGGGTGAGGATGTGGTGCTGCTGAAACAGCGCGACGACCACCATCTGCGCGAACAGCCCGTGCCTGGCCGCTTGCAGCATGTTCCAGCCGGCCCGTAGCTTGAGTGAGCGAGGCTTGGTGAACTCCAATCCGAGCATCAGCCCGCGTCCTCGCACGTCGGCGAGCAGTTCGTAGTCCTGGGCCATGTCCTTGAGCGCGTCCTGCAGCGCCTTCCCGGTTCGCTCGGCGTTGCTGACGAGCTGCTCGTCCTCGATAACCGCGAGGCAGGCCAGGCCGGCGGCCATGGCTGACGCATTCGCGCCGAAGGTCGAGTCGTGCACGAGCACCCGGTCCATGGAGGAGTAGACCTTCTCGAAGATCCAGTCCTTGGCCAGGGTGGCGCCCACCGGGACGAACCCGCCGGACAGTGCCTTCGCGACGGAGATGATGTCCGGTATGACAGCCTCATGCTGGTAGCCGAAGAACCGCCCGGTTCGCCCGAGGCCGGTCTGCACCTCATCGCAGATGAGCAGCGCCCCATGGTCGTGCAGCATCGTCCGGGCGGCAGTGAGGAACCCCGGCGGTGCCGCCTGGACGCCTTTGCCCTGAATCGGCTCCACGATGAGCGCGGCGACGTCTCCCTTGCGGAGCTCGGCTTCCAGCGCATCAAGACTCCCGAGCGGGATGCCGGTGTCGGCCAGCAGCGGATCGAAGCCGCGCCGGAACTCGGCCGAGCCGTTCACCGACAGCGAGCCGACCGTGAGACCGTGGTAGCCGCGATCGCAGTAGACGATCCGCGACCGGCCCGTCGCATATCTGGCAAACTTCAGCGCCGCTTCCACCGCCTCGGTGCCGCTGTTGCAGAAATACACCCGGTCCAGTCCCGGCGCCTTGGCGAGCAACTGCTCGGCGAGCAGGCCGGGCAGCAGAGCACAGTCGAACTGGGCCATGTCCGCGAGCCCGCCGTCGAGCACGTCGTGCAGCGCCCTGCGGACCACCGGATGGTTGCGGCCCACGCCGAAGACGCCGAAGCCGCTCAGGTAGTCGAGGTAGCGGCTGCCGTCGCGGTCGTAGAGGTAGCAACCTTCCCCTCGCTCATAGACCCTGTCGAAGCCGATGGCATGCAGCATGCGCGGCAGCTGGGGATTCAGGTGGCGGGCATGCAGTTCGTATCCCTGATCACGCCGGGCGGCGAGGAGACCTGGCAAGTCGAATCCCATGACCGCAGTCTCGCGCTCGCGGCAGCCCGCCGGACGGCCGGGGTCTTCCTGCCCATTCGGCCGGGCATGACCGTCCTGTTCCGCGATGCTGTCTAGTGGTGCGGGCGGGGGGACCGGCGGTGCCCGGGCCGCACTCGTGAAAGGGACTGACTATGGCCATCCTGCAGCGCGGCCTGGCCGTGCCGTGCTTTGCCGAAGACCCGATGGAGCTGGCCCAGCTGGGAATCGGCGCCGAGCGCGCGGGATTTGATGGGTTCTTCCTCTGGGACCACATCGTCTTCTCCAACACCGGCGAGGGCCCGCCGATCGTCGACCCATGGCTCGTTCTGGCCGTAGTTGCCGCGAGCACCAGCCGCATCCGCCTCGGGACGATGATCACGCCGCTGCCCCGCCGGAGGCCATGGCAGCTCGCCAAGGAGACAACCACTCTGGACCGGCTCAGCAACGGCCGGCTGATCCTTGGCGTGGGAATCGGCTCGCCGGCTTACGGCGACTTCGGCATCTTTCATGAGCCGGCCGGCCAGCGTGTTCGCGCCGAGCTTCTCGACGAAGGGCTTGATGTCCTGGCCGGCCTGTGGGGCGGTGAGCGTTTCTCCTATCAGGGCAGGCACTTCACCCTTGATCCGGTCCGGTTCGCGCCGACGCCAGTCCAGCGGCCGCGGATTCCGGTGTGGGTGGGCGGGGTGCTTCCCGCGGCCAGGCCGATCGCCAGGGCCGCGCGCTGGGACGGCATGGTGCCGATCCGGTTCGCCGGGGGCAGCCTGGTCCGGCCGTCCGCCGCGGACGTCGCCGACGTCGGCGCGAAGATCGCCGCGGCGCGCGGCTCCGCCGGCGGCGGAGCGGGCAGCGCAGCCGAGGGCGGGGCGGGCAGCGCAGCCGAGGGCGCGGCGGGCGGGCCAGCCCCGGACTATGACCTGGTGGTGTGGGCAGAGGTGGCGGCCGTGCCGGCCGGGGTCCCCGAGATTGCGCTGCCCTACCAGGCCAGCGGCGCCACCTGGTGGATCGAGACGGCCAAGCCGGAACCTCGGTGGTGGGAAGGCGTGCAGGAGCGAGTTGCCAGCGGAGTATGACCGGGCTGCTGGCCACTAGCATTCCCGGGTGACTACTCCACCATCCGGCGGGCCTGTCCCGTCCCCGGATGAGTGCCAGCCATGCCCAGGCCCGCCCGGCGGGTCCGGCCCGCCCGGCGGGTCTGGCGGGTCCGGCAGGGCGAGGCGGGTACTGCCGGCCGCCTGTCTCGTGGCGGCCGCGCTCTGCTGCCTTGCGCTTGCGGTGACGGCCGGGTCCAGTGCCCATGCGGAGCTGACCAGGCCGCCGACGGCGGCGGAGCGGTCCGCTGCGGCCGCGTCCGAGGTAGCCGGCCGCTGGCGCTCCTGGCCGGCCGGCCGGATCTTCCCCGCCGTGCTCCGCTACACCACGGCGTTGCAGACCAGGGAGACTGCCCGGCGGGTCGGGATCTCGGCCGGAGCTGGCTGCACGGCGGCGGTAGCGGCCGCGGCCGGCCGGCAGGCGCTGCGGGACGGCTGCCGCGCGGCGCTGCGGGCAACCTATGCGGATCAGCTCCAGGGCGTCCTCTATACGATCGGGGTCTTTGCCTTCACCGGACCGCGCGAGGCCGGCGCCTTCATCCGCGCCCTGGCCGGCGACGCAGACCGCGGCCAGGCCGGCCCGTGCGCATTCGGCAGCGACCCGCGTGCCGTTCGCTGCCTCCATGACTACGGGGATTTCTCAGTCCTGGCAACCGGGAGATTCCCCTGGTACGGCCTGCGCGCATTCGCCGTTCCCGGCACCGCCGGCGCGAGTTTCACCGAGGCGGCCCGGCAGGTCATGACGGGGCGGCAGCAGGGGCCGTATGTCGTGCTGGCGGTCGCCGGCTACGCCGACGGCCGGCCGGCTGCCGCCAGCCGGCAGCCCCGTTACGCGATCTTCCGGCCGGCCCGGCAGCTGGCCGCGGAGGTTCTCGGGCCGCTCAGCGCACCCGGTGACGTCACCTGCGCGCAGCCGGAGTGGCTTTGCTAGCCGCGGCCCCTGCCCGCGCCCGCGCCCGCGCCACTTTCCGCCGCGTAACGGCGTTCGCGGCGTCCGCCGTCATCGTGGCGCTCGGAGCCGCCGGGCCTGCCGCTACGCCAGCACGCGGGGCGGCCGAGAGCACCGGCCAGCAGGCCCGGGCCAGCGACCTGGCGGAGCTTGCGTCCATCGGGGTGCCGGCCGCCTGGCGGGTGACCAGGGGACGGGGCGTCACCGTCGGGGTACTCGACACGGGCGTCGACCAGGCGGTGCCGGACCTCAGCGGCTCGGTGACGACCGGGCCGGACTTCACCGGGGCCGCCGATCCTCCCGGCTACCGGCCGCCGCACTCGCACGGCACCTTCATCGCCTCGCTGATCGCCGGCCACGGGACCGGGCCAGGGCGGGCCAGCGGGGTGATCGGGGTCGCGCCGGCGGCGAGGATTCTGTCGGTCCGGGTCATCCTTGACGACGACGAGCCGGGTTTCCCCATCTACAACGCGAACGATCATTACGAAACCGCGATCGCCAGCGGAATCCGGTACGCGGTCCGCCATGGCGTGGCGGTGATCAACATGTCGCTTGGCTCGGCCAGCGCCGCGCGGCCGGTGCGTGCGGCCGTCGGCTACGCGATCTCCCGCGGCGTGGTGGTGGTGGCGTCGGCGGGGAACAACGGCGCCGCGCCGGGCCGGTCGTCCCGGTATTCCTACCCGGCATCCTTCACGGGGGTCATCTCGGTAGGGGCGGTGGGCGGGGACCACCAGCGAGCGGCGTTCTCCGACCGCAACGCGTCGGTCGTGATCTGCGCGCCAGGCGTGGCCGTGGTCGGCGCCGCGCCCGGCGGCGGCTACCTGGCCGTCAACGGCACCAGCCCGGCGTCGGCGTTCGTCGCCGGCGTGGCCGCGCTGATCAGGTCACGGTACCCGCGGCTGAGCCCGGCCCAGGTCCGGCAGGCGCTGGTCAGCTCCGCAAGGTACCGGCCAGCCGGCGGGTACCGCCCGGGCGTCGGGTTCGGCGAGGTCGATGCCGGTGCCGCCCTCAAGGCAGCGGCCGGGCTTGCCGCGCAGCGGCCCGGGCCCGGCCTGGCTCCGGCCGCCCATTTCGGCTCCGGGCCGCTGCCAGGGCCGATCCAGGTCGTGCACCGCGATAGGGCGCGGATCGCCGGGTCGGAGCGGCTCGCGGCCGCGGGGGCCGCCGGGTTCCTGATCGCGCTTGCGGCCCTGGCGGTCGTCCTCCTCCGGGTCGCGAGGAACTCCGGCCGGGGCGGCGGCGCGCGGCGCGATCGCCGCTACGGGAGCGTCAGGATCTCGTAGCCGTCGCCGGTGACCAGGAGCGTGTGCTCGAACTGCGCGGTGCGCCTGCCGTCCCGGGTGACGGCCGTCCAGCCATCCGGCCAGACGTCATAGGCGATCGTGCCGAGGGTGAGCATCGGCTCGATCGTGAAGGTCATCCCCTGCTCCATGATCACGTCGGTCTCCGGATCGTCGAAATGGGGCACGATCAGGCCAGAGTGGAAATTAGTGCCGATGCCGTGCCCGGTAAAGTCACGGACCACCCCGTAGCCGAACCGCCGCGCATACGACTCGATGACCCGGCCAACCGCGTTCAGCGGCCGTCCCGGAGCGACCGCGCGGATGCCGCGCATCATCGCCTCCTCGGTGCGCTCGACCAGCAGCCGGGACTCCTCGTCCGCATTCCCGGCCAGGAAGGTCGCGTTGGTGTCGCCGTGCACGCCGCCGATGAAGCCGGTGATGTCGATGTTCACGATGTCGCCGTCGGCGATCACCGTGTCATCCGGGATCCCGTGGCAGATCACCTCGTTGAGCGACGTGCAGAGCGATTTGGGGTACCCGCGGTAGCCGAGCGTGCTCGGGTAGGCGCCGTGGTCGCAGAGGAACTCGTGCCCGATGCGGTCCAGTTCGTCGGTGGTGACGCCGGGCGCCACGTGCCTGCCGACCTCGGCCAGGGCGCGGGCCGCGAGCCGCCCGGCAACCCGCATGCGCGCGATCGTCTCGGCATCCTTGACGTCGGGCTCGCCGGTTTTCGGGTACCGCCTGCCCACGTACTCCGGGGGCACGATGTTCGCGGGCACCTTTCGCAGCGGGGAAATCCGGCCGGGCTGGAGCAACGTTGTCATGATCTGGAAGTGTAGTAGCCATGAACGCTGAGCAGCACTGGTGGTTCTGCCTGAAACACATGACCGTCGAGCCCGATGACGGCTGCCCGGGCAAGGACCGGCTCGGGCCGTATCCGAGCCGGGAAGCGGCGGCGAACGCGCTCGAGACCGCCAGGCGGCGGAACGAGGAGTGGGATGCCCAGGACGAAGGCGGGTGAACCCTGGCGGTGAGCGGCGCTGATGTCGTGATCCCGAAGGATTCGCGTCGCCCGTCTGGCTGAGCGCCGCTGCGGCGCGCATGCTCCGGGCCGGGGCCTCCGGCCGGTATCGTGGGGGCAACTGCCGAACCGGCCCGAAAGGGGCGTGCGGGTGACCGAGGATCAGTCCGGCGGCGGGCTGCCGCCGGCCGCCAGGGCGCGGATGGCCGAGATCCGCCGCAGCGGGACCTGGGGATCGGCGCTGTCCGCCGACGAATTCTCGGCGATCAGGAGCGTCGGCTTCGAGCCGGTCGGGCAGGTGCTCGGCGCGGCGGTCTACAACATCGGCTACACGGGCGGGTACAGCTGCCCGGGCGCCTGGGCGGGCTACGGGGGGTACGTCGCGCCTTACCGGAGCATCACGGCGGTCTCCGGGGCGGGCAGCCTGGGTTCGTATAACGCCCTCGTGCGGACCATGTACGAGGCACGGCACAAGGCCATCGACCGCATGTCAGCCGAGTGCGCCGCGCTGGGCGGGCACGGCGTGGTCAGCGCGTCGATCGAGATCGGCCGGTTCCCGGCCGGCGGCCTTGAGTTCAAGGCGATCGGCACCGCGGTGCGCGCGCCCGGCGGCGTCGAGCTCCGCAGGCCGTTCACCTCGGACCTGTCCGGCCAGGACTTCGCGAAGCTGATCATGGCAGGCTGGGTGCCGGCGGGTTTCGTGCTCGGCATCTCGATCGGCGCCAGGCACGATGACTGGCTGACCGTGAACCAGACCAGCTGGGGGGCGGGGAACTCCGAGGTGGTCGGCTACACCGACCTGGTCAACCAGGGCAGGCACGACGCCCGCACCCAGCTGGAACGGGACGTGAGCAGGCTCGGGGCCGAGGGAGTGGTGGTGTCCAGCATGGACATGCAGGTCCGTGACCGGGAGTGCCCGATGCAGGAGCACAGGAAAGATCACATCGTGGAGGTGACGATCATGGGAACGGCCACGGTGCGGTTCGCCGGCCCGCGCCATCCGGCGCCCGCCTCCAGTCTTGCCATCATGTCCCTCGACCCGCAGCGCCGCCAGGCGGCGCGGATCAAGCTGGGGAGCTGACCGGCTGGCCAGCCCGGCCGGGCGAATGACGGGGCCGAACGCAGTCAAGGGAGAGTAATGACCGAGCAGCAGAGCACGGATTTCGGCGTGCTGGGCGTGCCGCAGGACGCGATGAAGCGCCTCGCCGAGCTGCGGCCGGGAAAGCCTGGCGCCATTTTCACCTCGGACCTCTCGGTCAACGAGTTCCTGCTCGTGCGGGAGTGCGGGTTCCGCCCGCTCGGGCTGGTGCTCGGCAGCTCGATTTACCATGTCGGCCTGCAGGTCGGCCGCTGGGGCAAGAACCAGGAACTCGACGTGCTGTCCCAGGCCATGTACCACGCCAGGGAGCTGGCCATGACCCGGATGGAAGCGGAGGCCCAGGCGCTGGGCGCGGACGGCATCGTCGGCGTCAGGCTGGACGTGGAGATGAAGGAATTCGGCAACGACATCGCGGAATTCATCGCGGTCGGCACGGCGGTGCACGCCGAGCCGGACGCGGGCGGCGGGGGAGTGAAGGAGTGGCGGAACAACAAGAACCTGCCCTTCACCTCCGACCTGTCCGGCCAGGACTTCTGGACGCTGATCCGGGCGGGCTACGCGCCGCTCGGCATGGTGATGGGTTCCTGCGTCTACCACATCGCGCACCAGAAGCTCGGCGGGAAGCTCGGCAACATCGGCAGGAACGTGGAGCTCGAGCAGTTCACCCAGGCGCTGTACGACGCCCGCGAGCTGGCGATGAGCCGCATGCAGGCCGAGGCGGAGGAGTATCGCGCCGAAGGCATCGTCGGGGTGCAGCTGCGCCAGCATAGCCACACCTGGGGCTCGCACACGACCGAGTTCTTCGCGATCGGCACGGCCGTGCGGCCGCTGCGCGACGACCATGTCATCGAGCGGCCGACCATGGTGCTGAGCCTGGACTCCTGATCGGTTTCAGCCCTTGGCCCCCTGAACGGCTCCCGGCCAGCGCCGGCTTCGCGTGCTCGGTTCACGTGGTGAATCCCCGGATCGCTCACCTTCGAAGGTGAGCGATCCGGGGATTCACCGCCTTTGCCGGGGCTAGCCGGGGGGCGGCGTTCCGCTGAGCGCGTCGAGAAGACGCGCGAGCCGCCGGCGCAGGCTGCGGTCGCGCGGCCGGTCGTGCTGGCCGCCTGCGGCGGCGCTGACCAGGTGCTGGGCGGCGTCGAAGGAAACGAGGGCTGACCCGGCCGGCACGATCAGCGACTCGTGCGCCAGGCCGTCAAGCTCCGGATCGCCCTGGTCAAGCGCGAGGATGGTCGCGCCGGTCCGGCGGGCGTCGTCGACCCGCTCAAGCAGCGACGCCGGGGCCGCCTCCGCGCTGACTACCAGCAGCGTCTCGCCCCGCCTGGCCGCCTCCAGCCTGGCCATCCCGACCCGCAGGTGCGCGGGCGCATCCGCCGGTGGTGACCAGCGCACCAGCGTGGGCGCGAGCCCGGGGATCCCGGCCAGCCGGCTCTCGTCGTCCAGGTGCGCGGTCAGGTGCCACGGCTCGTCATCCGGCGTGCCGACGAGCAGCAGCCCGCCCGGGGTGCGCGCGGAGACCCGGAGCGCGCGGGAGAATTCCTGCGTCTGCTCCATCCAGCCGCTGGGACCCAGCAGCGCGCGCAGCGCGGCGACCTGGTCCGCGTTCATGACGACCATGGTGCCTGACCGAGTCCGGGCACGCAGCGGGATCGTCTGGTCACTGCAGTCTCTGGCAAGATCGGGGGATGGCCGCTGCGCAGATATCGCCCGAATCCGCCGATGATGTCACCCGGCTGGTGATCGGGGTCCTCGGCGGCACCGGTGACCAGGGCCGCGGCCTGGCCAGGAGGCTGGCCATGGCGGGCAGCCGGGTGATCATCGGGTCGCGGGACGCGGGCCGCGCGGCAGCAGCCGCGGCCAGCATCGGCAGCCCGCCGCAGCTCACCGGCGCCGCCAACGAGGATGCGGCCAGGGCTGCCGACGTGGTGATCGCGGCGATGCCCTGGGAAGGCCACCGGGAGCTGCTGGCCTCGCTCGCCGGGGCACTCGACGGCAAGATCCTGATCGACTGCGTCAACCCGCTCGGCTTCGACGCCCGCGGCGCCTATCCGCTGCCGGTGCCGGAGGGCAGCGCGGCGCAGCAGGCAGCCGAAGTGCTGCCGGGCACCCGCGTGGTCGGCGCGTTCCACCATGTCTCGGCCGTGCTGCTGCTCGACCCCGAGGTCGCCGAGCTTGACCTGGACGTGCTGGTGCTCGGCGACGACCGGAAGGCCACCGACCTGGTCCAGGCGCTGGCCAGCCTGATACCGGGAGTGCGCGGCGTCTACGCCGGCCGGCTGCGCAACTGCGGGCAGGTAGAGGCGCTGACCGCGAACCTGGTCTCGGTCAACCGCCGGTACAAGGCGCATGCCGGGCTGCGGATTACCGACATATAGCTTTACCGACATATCGCTATAACGAGCACCAGTGCGGGCTGCCCCTGCGTAGCCGGCGCCTGGCGGCCCGCCCGGGGTGGTCGCCAGGCCCTGCCTGGCCAGCCCGGCCGGAGGCCGGCCAGCGGGCGCCAGCCGTCAGCGGTAGGAATACTCCTGCGTCGGGAACTCGCCAGCCACGACCTCGCTGGCAAAAGACTGCGCGGCCTGCCGGAGAGTCCCCGCGACGTCTGCGTACTTCTTCACGAAGCTCGCGGTCCGCGGCGTGAGTCCCGCCATGTCCTGCCAGACGAGCACCTGGGCGTCGCAGTCCGGGCCGGCGCCGATCCCGATCGTCGGGATCGAGACGCTGGCCGTAACGGCGGCGGCCAGCCGCGCGGGCACGCACTCCAGGACGACCGAGAACGCGCCGGCTGCCTGCAGTGCCTTGGCGTCGCGCAGCAGCTGCTCGCCATCCTCGCCGCGCCCCTGGACCCGGTACCCGCCGAACGCGTTGACCGACTGGGGCGTCAGCCCGAGGTGCCCCATCACCGGGATGCCCGCCGCGACGAGCTCCTCGACCTGCCGGAGCACGCGGTGGCCGCCCTCCAGCTTGACCGCGTGCGCGCCGGCCTCCTTCAGGAACCGGGTGGCCGCGGTCAGCGCCGCCTGCGGTGATGCCTGGTAGGAGCCGAACGGCAAGTCGGCGACGACCATCGCCCGGCTGCTGCCCCTGACGACGGCGGCGGTGAGAGGAAGCAATTCGTCGACCGTGACCGGGATGGTGCTGTCATGGCCGAAGATGACCATCGCCGCGGAGTCGCCGACGAGCAGCACCGGGATCCCGGCGTCGTCGAAGACCCGCGCGGTGAGCGCGTCGTAAGCGGTGAGCATGGGCCATTTCTCGCCGCGGGCCTTGGCGGCGGCGATGTCGCGGACGGTGCGGCGCCGTCCGGGACTGCCTCCGTACAGCGGTTCGGCCTGCGCTGCGGTCCGCTGGCTGGTCGCGGCCGTGCCCCGGTCACCCTGATGCGATGTCATCTGGATCCTCCACGTCTCGAGGCGCCCCTGCGGCGTACCCGGACTCATCGATCATGACATGCAACGCTCCCGCGGAACAGACCGCGCGATCCCGCTGCGTGTTTGCCGAGATCCGATACGGTAACGTATCGTATCGATAGTAGCGCTGCCGCCGGCCGAGCCGCGGCAGCCATCTGGCAGCACCCGACCAGCCGGGCACGGTCTCCCGGCGAGCTAAAGGACGGCATGGATTCGCAGACAATTCAGCGACGCCGATGGATCATCCTCAGCGTCCTGGTCATCAGCCTGGTAGCGATCGTCCTGGACAACACGGTCCTGAACATCGCGCTCAAGACGATCTCCGAGCCCAAGGGCGGGCTGGGCGCAAGCCAGAGCCAGCTGGAATGGGCGATCAACTCCTACACGCTGGTGTTCGCCGGGCTGCTGTTCACGTTCGGCGTGATCGGCGACCGGATCGGCCGCAAGCGCATGCTGATGATCGGCATGACGATGTTCGGCCTCGCATCCCTGCTGTCGTCCTATGCACAGACGCCCACGCAGCTCATCCTGGCCAGGGCACTGATGGGCCTGGGCGGTGCCGCGGTCATGCCGCAGACGCTGTCCATCATCACGACCGTCTTCGATCCGAAGGAACGGCCCCGTGCCATCGGCATCTGGGCCGGCGCGGTCGGCCTGGCCATCGCGGCCGGCCCGATCGCCGGCGGCCTGCTGCTCGACCACTTCTGGTGGGGCTCGGTCTTCCTGATCAACGTGCCGCTGACCGCCGTGGGCGTGGTCGCGATCCTGTTCCTCGTGCCGGAATCCAGGAGCAAGGTGCCCGGCAAGATCGACTACCTGGGAGTGCTGCTGTCCATCGCCGGCCTGGTGCTTGTCGTGTTCGGCATCATCCAGGGCGGGGACAGCGGCTCGTGGCTGGGCCTCGGCGTGCTCGGGCCGGTCTTCGCCGGGCTCGCGGTGCTGGCTGCGTTCGGGTGGTATGAGGCCAGGATCGAGCACCCGTCGCTGGACGTACGGCTGTTCCGCGACCCGCGCCTGTCGTCGGCCGCGGGCGCGATCGCCCTGGTCTTCTTCGCGCTGGCGGGGGCATTCTTCTTCATCAGCTTCTACCTGCAGAACGTGCGCGGCTACAGTCCGCTGCACGCCGGCCTGCTGACGATTCCGCTGGCCGCGGGCCAGCTGTTCTGCGCATCGCGCAGCGCGACCATGGTCCGGCGGTTCGGCGCGAAGATCGTCTGCGCGACCGGGCTGCTGCTCGTGGCGGTGGCCATGGTCGGATATCACCTGCTGGGCACGGGCACCCCGATCTGGGTGCTCGAGGTGACCTTCTTCATCCAGGGTGCCGGGATGGGCACCGTGATGCCGCCGGCCACCGAGCTGGTCATGTCGGTCGTCCCCAGGGACCGCGGCGGCGCCGGGTCCGCGATCACGAACATCTCCCGGCAGGTCGCGGTGGCGCTCGGCGTTGCCGTGCTCGGCTCGGTGCTGGCCCAGGCATACCGCGCCCAGCTGGCTCCGCACCTCGGCGCGCTGCCGCCCGCCGCCAGGAACTCGGCGTTCGCGTCGATTGCCGCGACGCAGGCGGCCGCGCAGCAACTCGGCCCGGCCGGCCGGAGCCTGCTGACCGCGGCCGACCAGTCGTTCGTGCACGCCATGCACCTGACCACGGTCATCTCGTTCGTCATCGCGCTGCTCGGCGCGGTGGTGCTGGCGATCTGGATGCCGGGGCGGCAGCCGGGAGCACCCGAAGCCAGGCCGGAGCCGCAGGCAATCCAGCCGGCCGAGACCGCCGGGGCGGAGAGGTGACGCGGCATGGGCACTGCTAGTACGGCTGCCACCGGGCAGCGGCGGCCGGGGCGCCCGCGCAGTGAGCGGGCGGAGCGCGCGATCATCGAGGCTACGCTTGCCCTGCTGGCCGAGTCCGGCGCGGCCGGCCTGTGCATCGAGAAGGTGGCCGCGCGGGCGGGCGTCGGCAAGGCCACGATCTACCGGCGCTGGCCGGGCAAGGAAGACCTGCTCCTGGACGCGGTCGCGTGCCTGAAGGCACCGCTGCCTGAGCCGCGCGGCCTGTCGGTCCGCGACGATCTGCTGGCATTGCTGGAGGCCATGTGCGAGCAGTTCGCCGATCCGTGCCATATGCGGGAATTCGCGCTGCTGCTGGGGGAGGGGGCGGCGTACCCCAGGCTGATGACGCGATATACCGAGACCGTGATCGAGCCGCGGCGCGAGGTGATCAGGGCAGTGCTGCGCCGCGGCGCCGTGACCGGCGAGCTGCGCGAGGACATTGACGTCGACGCGGCGCTGTTCATGATGATCGGCTCCGTGCTCGCCCGCAGCAGGTACGGCGACGCGCCGGTCGAACCCGGTTATGCCAGGCGCGTTGTCGACGAGATGCTGAGCGGCATTGGCGCCCGCTGAGCGGCCGGCCATCCGGGCCGGAGCCGTCACGAGCGCCGCAGCCGCGAGCGCCGCAGCGACGAGTGCCGCAGCCGCCAGTGCTGGCGTCACGAGCGCTGCCATCGCGGCGGTAGCAGCCCAGATCCGGCCGTACATCCGCCGCACGCCGGTGATCAGCCTCGATCGGGCCGACTTCGGACTGGCCACGGGGGAACTCGTACTTAAGCTGGAGCAGCTGCAGCACTCGGGCTCGTTCAAGGCCCGTGGCGCTTTCACTAACTTGCTGCGCCGCGAGATCCCGGCGGCCGGCGTGGTAGCCGCGTCCGGGGGCAATCACGGCGCGGCGGTCGCCTACGCGGCCGGGATCCTCGGTGTGCCTGCCCGGATCTTCGTTCCGGAGGTCTCCTCGGCCGCGAAGGTCAGCCGGATCCGCTCGTATGGCGCCGACCTCGTCGTGGCGGGCGCCTCGTATTCCGAGGCCCTCGCGCTCAGCCAGGACTGGATCGCGACGTCCGGGGCGATGTCCGTGCATGCCTATGACCAGGTCGAGACCATGCTCGGGGCCGGCACGGTGGCGATCGAGCTCGGCCAGCAGGCAAGTTCCGTCACTACCGTGCTGGCCGGGGTGGGCGGCGGCGGGCTGCTGGCGGGCATCTCCGCTGCCTACGCCGGGCAGGCCCGCGTCGTCGGCGCCGAGCCTGCGGACGCCCCGACCCTCACCTGCGCGCTGAAGGCAGGACAGCCCGCTGACGCCCCCGTCGGCAGCGTCGCGGTTGACTCGCTTGCTCCGCGCCGGGTCGGCGAGCTGACCTTCGCGGTCATCGCGCGGTATTCCGGCAGCGTCGTGCTGGTCAGCGATGAGGCGATCCTGACGGCACAGCAGCTGCTCTGGGACCGGCTCCGGGTGGTAGCCGAGCCGGGCGGCTGCGCGGCGCTCGCGGCGCTGCTGTCCGGCCAGTACGTTCCCGGGCCGGACGAGGCCGTCGCCGTCGTCATCAGCGGGGCGAACACGACCGCCGTCGACTTCAGCCGCTGACCGGGCGGGTGCCGGGCACGGGTCCCGCAGCCGCCCGGTTGCTAGATGCTGAACCTGGTGCAGTTTCCGCGGAACGCGGGGGTAGCCCTGACGGCGCTGATGTTCGTGCCGCCGAACCGCGCGACATCGGGCTTGCCGTACTCAGCGTCAGGCCAAAAACACCGGGCCTGCCCGCACGTCATGCGTGCGGGCAGGCCCGGTTAGTTCATCGGGTGCCCGGCCTGGGGCCGGGCACCCTAGCGGTTGCTAGATGCTGAACGAGGGACAGTTCCCGTTGACTGCCGGGTTGGGGAACACCTTGCTGGCGTCCGTGCCGCCGTACCGCGCGATATCCGACTTGCCGTACTCGGCGTCCTTTCCGAATGTCCGCGTGGTCACGCCGGGCAGGACGTTGCCGAAGTTCCAGACGCAGGCGCCGGACGGAGCGTGCGCCCCGGCCAGGTGCTGGCTGTTGTTCAGGCTCCAGAACGGATAGAACTTCGAGCCCAGCGGCTTCACCACGCAGTCCTTGCCGGTGGTGACGTCGCAGAGCGACTCCGAGCCTGGTGCGTCCGTCTCGTACTGAATCTCCGGATACGGATTTCCCGCCGCGTCGAACGGTCCCAGGTAGCTGGCCGCGGTCGGGTGATCCTTGCTCCCGTTCGGCCAGGTGTACGTCTGGTAACTGGTTCCATCCCAGTCCAGGTCGCCGTTCTGGAAGAAGTTGTCCAGGCACTGGGCTACCGCCGCGTGTTCCTTTGTCGCGACGCCGTCGAACATGACGACTCGGTTTCCCTTCGGGAAGCATTCCGCGTCGGCGAACTCGCACAGGTCGCCACTTGCGAGGCTGTCGCTCGGGCAGGCGACCGGGCCCTTCAAGCCTTCCGTGGTCGAGTGCTGGCAGATGCCGGTGCTGGCATCGCACGGACCCTCGCCGACGGCCTTCTTGCCCTCAGAGCCACCCATGCAGGTCTGGTACACGTCCGGGTCGCTGAACCCGGTCTCGCTGATCCCGAGGGCGTTGGTCACCGAGTTGCAGGCCTCGGAGTGGCCGATTTCCTGCTGCATGATCACGCCGCCCTCAAGCGCGGCCCAGGGCACCTGGTTCCGCTGGCGTGCTGTGCTGTACTCGGCGTGGAAGGTGTGCGGGATCCCGGCGCAGGTCTTGTAATTGGTGTCCGCGAAGCCGTTGCCCGCACTTGCCACCATGTAGCCGCTCTGGCCGGTGGTCAGGTCAGTGATCCTGGTCGTGAACCCGGCCGCGGGGTCGCTGATCGCTATCTTCAGCACATCACCGGGATTCATCAGCAGCGTGTGGGCGTTCGGGGTCTCGGTCGCCACATCGGCCAGCTGCGGAGCTGGCGGGCCGGTGGGAACGCCGTTCTTCTGCAGGAACGCGAAGTTGGTTGGCTCCTCGCAGGCCGGGTTGAGGCCCACGAAGTTGAACTTGGACTCGAGGCTGTCGATGGTCAGCGCCCCGCACCATTGGTGGCTTGTACAGCTGACGTCGTCGACGAACGGGGCGTCCCCCGGCGGGTACAGCTGGAGTTCCATGAACGCGGAGCCCGCATCCTTCGGGTTGCCGATCTCCCCGGAGTTGCTGTCGCTGTCCGGCTTGCACGGATTCTCCGGGTAGGAATGCGGGTCGCACATCGGCAGGCCGAACCACGGGGCGATGCTCAGCTCGTTGTAGTCCGTGACGCTGCCGTCGGCGGTGGGCTGCTTCTTCGGGTCGACAGGCAGTTTCATGAGGTAGGTCATCGTGTTGCCGGACCCGGCCGCGTGCGAGATGAACTTCACGCTCGGCTCATCGTGCCCGATGTAATGGCCGTTGTCGGTGAACCGGTAGCCGCGGATGTACTTCTCGCCGTCGTACGTCACCGTGCGCGTGCTGAGCGGGTCGGTGCAGCGCATCTTCTGACCAGGGTTGAGCGCCTTGTATTTCGTGCTGTACCCGTTGCAGTCGAGCTGATTGACCGGATTCGGCGTCACTTCCGACTGGGCGTGGCTGGCCACCACCGTGGCCTGGCTTGCGGGCCGCATGACGGCTGCCTGACTTGAGGCAGCCATGGTGATACCGGCAAGGGCCATGACGGGCGTCATCACGAGCACCCAGGCAGACCGATGCCGCATCAACATCCGATTACCCATGCACGTTCACCTCTCGGTAGTGCCCGCCCGCCGTTGGGCAGGATCTAGCGGCTGCACTGGGTGGCCCCCCCAGATGCAAGGCACAGTGCGCCGCGCGCGAAAACTATCGGTGCGCCCGATCACGGTCAAGGCCCAAAACACCTGATCTCAGGATTGTTCGACAGATGAGATGCGCTGCGGTGATCGCCGGGTGCCGCTCGCCCGCCGGCTGGCTGCGGCGTTTCCTGCCCGGCATCATGGCCGGCGAGCCGGTGGCCCTGTTCACTCCCGCGGTGGTGTCGGACTCCAGCGACGGGCAGATAGCCCACCTGCACGGCCTGAACGCGAGCCGGGCCTGGTGCTGGCGCCGGATCGCGGAGAGCCTCCCGGCTGCGGACCCGCGGATCGGCCCTGCCCTGGCGGCGGCCGGCCGGCACGCGGACGCGGCGCTTCCGCATGTCGTCGGAGACGACTACGCGGTCGAGCACTGGCTGGCCTGCTACGCGGTGCTGCTGCTCAGCTGAGGCGCACCCGCACCGCCGCCCTGGCGCGGCCATCGGGCCGACCGTCCGGCGGCCTGCAGGCCCTCGTCAATGTGAAGATACGCGGCATCGAACCCGCGTATTTTCACATTGACGAGGCGGTGTGCGCGTGCTGCCGGGGCGCAGGGCCGGCCGGGACGTCAGGACGCGGGGTGATCGGCCGGGGGCCGGGGCTCGTGCCAGCCGCTGGTGATCGGCAGCCTGCGGTCGCGGCCGAAGTTCTTCGCCGTGATCTTCGGTCCCGGCGGGTACTGCCGCCGCTTGTACTCGGCCCGGTCGACCATCGTGATCACCCGGCTGACCAGGCCGGGATCATGACCTGCGGCGATGAGGCCGGCAGCCCCCATGTCGCGTTCGACGTAGTCGTGCAGCAGCGAGTCGAGCACCGGGTAGTCCGGCAGCGAATCGCTGTCGAGCTGCCCGGGCGCAAGCTCGGCGCTCGGCGGCTTGGTGATCGAGTTCGGCGGGATCGGGGGAGTCTCGCCGCGATCCTCCGACTGCTGGTTGCGCCACCGCGCGAGGTCCCAGACCAGCGTCTTGAGCACGTCCTTGATCGGCGCGAACCCGCCGGCCGCGTCGCCGTAGAGCGTCGAGTACCCGGTGGCAATCTCGCTCTTGTTACCCGTGGTGAGCACGAGATGGCCGTCGGCATTGGACAGCGACATCAGGATCATGCCGCGGATCCTGGCCTGCAGGTTCTCCGCCGCCAGGCCATGCAGGTCAAGCTCCGACTCGAAGGCGTCGACCATCGCGGCGATCGGCACCGTCCTGGCATGCAGGCCCTGCCGCTTCGCCAGGTCGTCGGCGTCGCTGACGGAGTGGCCGGAGGAGTACCGGCTGGGCATCAGCACGACGTGCACCCGGTCCGGCCCGATCGCGTCGGCGGCGATGGTAGCGGTCAGCGCCGAGTCGATGCCGCCGGACAGGCCGATGATCACGGAGCGGAAGCCGTTCTTCCGGACGTAGTCCGCCGTGCCGGTGACCAGGGCCGCGTAGACCTCGGCGAGATCGGTGAGCCGGGGCCAGCTTGTCCCTGCCGTCGGCCATGATCCCGAAGGATCCGGCGCCATGGATGACGCAAATCCTTCGGGATCATGAACGGCTCCTTCGGGATCATGAACGGCCGGGCCGCCGGCCGCCGGGCTGGTCACCCGGGGGCCGCCAGCAGCGCGGCCGGCTGGCGCACTGGCGCCCGGGCCGTCCGGCGCGGCCAGCGTGAGCCGCTTGATCGTCATGACCGTGCCGTCGCTGGCGTCAGCCGGCGTCTCGCCAGGGCCGATGGCCTGGTCGGCGGCGGGCAGCTCCAGGTCGGTGATGATCAGCGCCTGCTCGAACTGCGGGCCGCGGGCCAGCAGCGTGCCAGCGGCGTCCACGATGATCGAATCGCCGTCGAACACCAGCTCGTCCTGGCCGCCGACCATGTTGACGTACGCGAGCGCGGCGCCCGCCTCGCGGGCCCGGCGCTGGCAAAGCTCCAGCCGGGTGTCATCCTTGCCGCGCTCGTACGGTGAGGCGTTGGGCACCACGAGCAGGCCCGCGCCGGCCTGCCGGGTGACTGCGACCGGGCCGCCGTCCTGCCACAGGTCCTCGCAGATCGCGATCGCGACGTCTACCGGCTGGCCGGCCGCCGCCTGCAGCCGGAAGACGGGCAGGCAGTCCCCGGGCACGAAATAGCGGTACTCGTCGAAGACCCCGTAATTCGGCAGGTGGTGCTTGGCCGAGGTCACTGCCACCGTCCCGGCATACAGCAGGGCGGCGGCGTCGAGCGGTGCCCCGAACGGCAGTCCCACGCGCGGTCGCAGGCCGGCCCGGCGGCCCAGGTAGCCGGTCACCACGGCAATGCCGCCGAGGTCCTCGGCAGCCAGCCGCCGCGCCGCGCCAGCCACCGCGGCGATCGAGGCGTCCACGAACGACGCGCGCAAGGCGAGATCCTCGACCGGGTAGCCGGTGAGCATCATCTCGGGGAATACCACGATCCGGGCACCGTGCCCGGCGGCCAGCCTGGTCCACTCGACCAGCAGCCTTGCGTTGCCCTCAAGATCTCCGACGGTGGCATTGACCTGGGCGAGCGCGACGCGGATCTGGGGCACCTGCCTAGCTTAGGACGGCACCGGCGAGCGCAGGCCGGCTGGCACCCGGACCCTGCGTAACTCATCCGAAACATGGGGCAGGCAGACTGAGGAGGTGGATAGGCAGGAAGAGTTCGTGCTCCGCACGCTCGAGGAGCGTGACATCCGCTTCGTCCGGCTGTGGTTCACCGACGTGCTCGGCCAGCTGAAATCCGTCGCCGTGGCCCCCGCTGAGCTGGAGGGCGCGTTCGCGGAGGGAATCGGCTTCGACGGCTCGGCCATCGAGGGCTTCGCGCGGGTCTACGAGGCGGACATGATCGCCAAGCCGGACCCGTCGACCTTCCAGCTGATGCCGCTGAGCGGCCACATGCCGGGGGTGGGGCGGATGTTCTGCGACATCCTGCTGCCGGACGGCACGCCATCCTACGCCGATCCCCGGCACGTGCTCAAGCGGGCGCTGTCCCGCGCATCCGATCTCGGCTTCACCTTCTACACCCACCCTGAGATCGAGTTCTTCCTGCTGCGGGAGAAGCCGGAGCCGGGCGTGAAGCCGCAGCCGATCGACTCTGGCGGCTATTTCGACCACACGCCGCACAGCATCGCGCACGACTTCCGCCGCAGTGCGATCACGATGCTGGAGAGCATGGGCATCTCGGTGGAGTTCAGCCACCACGAGGCCGCGGCCGGCCAGCAGGAGATCGACCTCCGCTACGCCGATGCGCTCAGCACCGCGGACAACATCATGGCGTTCCGGCTGGCGATGAAGGAAGTCGCGCTGGAGCAGGGGGTCTACGCGAGCTTCATGCCCAAGCCGTTCACCGAGCATCCCGGCTCGGGAATGCACACGCACATGTCCCTGTTCGAGGGCGACCGCAATGTCTTCTACGAGCCCGGCGCGCAGTTCCAGCTCTCCAAGCTCGGGCGCGCGTTCATCGCCGGGCTGCTCCAGCACGCCGCGGAGGTCACCGCGGTCTGCAACCAGTGGGTGAATTCCTACAAGCGGCTCTGGGGCGGGGACGAGCGGATCGCCGGCGCGGGGGGAGAGGCGCCCGCGTACATCTGCTGGGGACACAACAACAGGTCGGCACTAGTCCGGGTGCCGATGTACAAGCCGCAGAAGGGAAACGCGACCAGGATCGAGTTCCGCTCGCTGGATCCCGCCTGCAATCCGTACCTGGCGTTCGCGGTGATCCTGGCGGCCGGCCTGAAGGGGATCGAGAACGACTACGAGCTGCCGCCCGGCTCGGAGGACGACGTATGGGCGCTCACGTCCGCCGAGCGGCGGGCACTGGGCATCGCGCCGCTGCCGCAGAGCCTGTCGGAGGCGTGCGACGTGATGGAGGGCAGCGAACTCGTCGCCGAGACGCTCGGCGAGCAGGTCTTCGGCTTCTTCCTCCGGAACAAGCGCGCCGAATGGAACGAGTACCGGCGCCATGTGACCGAGTTCGAGCTGGACCGCTACCTGCCCGTGCTCTGACGCCGGTGCGCTGAGCGCGTGCGATGAGCGCGATGAGCTATCGGCATCAGGTCATGCGGCTGGTATCCGATACGGCCGCGGCCGCGGCGCCAGACGAGTCTCACGCAGCGGCAAGGGCGGCAGCCGCCAGCGCGTTGTCTCAGCTGGTCGGCCCGGTCGGTGATCCTGAGACCGGCGCGCCAGTCCAGCAGGGCTGCGGCGGGCTTCAGCCGTCCGCGAATATTCGCGGCGAAGCTCGCCGTGGCGGCGAGAATCGTGGGGTACTACCCGAAAGGAATCCCCATGCGGCTCGCGGTCCTTGCTGACATCCACGGCAACCTGCCCGCGCTCGACGCGGTGCTCCGCGACGTCGGCGCGGCCGGCGCTGACGTCATCGTGCTGAACGGCGACCTGGCCACCGGGCCGATGCCGGCCGAGACCCTGGACCGGCTGGCCGGGCTGGGCGACAAGGCGATCTGGGTGCGCGGCAACGCCGACCGCGAGCTCGTCGCCGCCTACGATGGCGCCCTCGACCCCGGCCTGCCCGACGTCGCACGGGTGCCCACCGAGTACTGCGCGTCCCGCCTGGATCGCCGCCACCGGGACCTGCTCGACGGCCTGCCGCTGTCGGTCAGCCTGGACGTGACCGGGCTGGGCGCTGTCCGGTTCTGCCACGCCACGACTCGCAGCGACACCGAGATCGTGCTGGTGGACTCGCAGCTGGACCGCTACCGTGACGCCTTCGCCGGCACCGCGGAGCAGACCGTGGTGCTCGGCCACACGCACATGCCGTTCCAGCGGCTCGCCGACTGCCGCCGGTTCGTCAACCCCGGCAGTGTCGGCATGCCCTACGGCGGCACCGGCGCGTACTGGGCGCTGCTCGGCCCGGACGTGGTCCTGCGGCGCACCGAGTATGACGGCGAGGCTGCGGGGGAGATGTTCCTGGCCGCCGCGCCCGGCTACCCGGACCTGGCCGAGTTCATCGCGGAGAACGTGCTGACCGTTCCGTCTGACGCCCTCGCCCTGGTGGCGTTTTCCGGCTAGTCCTTGACGGCGGTCAGGTAGGCGAATGCCGTGCGCTCCTGGCCGGTACCAGATTCGACAAGAGGCCTGAGATAGTCGCTGAACTCCGTGGCCTCCCGGGTGGTCAGCGCGCGGTCAAGCGCCTCGCCGAACGGCGGGATGAGCGGGTTACCTGACATGCGCAGGAACACCTCCCAGGGGCAGGGCTGCTTTGTCGCTTTTACGCTGACCTGCAATTCGAGACCGATCTCCGGGAATCCGGCGCTCTCCGCGCAGCGCACCAGATCACGGTCGTCGAAATTCCCCATGGGCCCGGTCGCCCGTGGCTGGATGGATTCGTAGAGCGCCGTGATCTTCTCCGCCAGCGCGGCAACCGGGCGCATGTCGTAGCCGAGCAAGCGATCAGGGTCGCCGGACATCAGCCGGTTGATCGGCTCGAAGAGGCTGACTCGCCCGCCAGGCCTCAGCACGCGACAGAACTCCCGCAACGCCGCCGCCTTGTCCTGCACGTAGATGAGCACTGACCTGGTGGTGACCACATCGGCCGATGCGTCCGCCACGCCGGTCAGGGAGTCCGCAGAGCCCAGGACGAAGCTGCACCGCGCGAGCGCCCCTCCGTCGGCTGCAGCCTCCCGGCAGTGATCAAGCAGATCCTGCGAGACGTCGGAGAAGATCACCCGGCCGGAGGGGCCAAGCCGGTCAAGCGCGCCGAATGCGATCAGCCCGTCGCCGGCACCGACGTCCAGCAGCGTGTCGCCGGGGCGCAGCTGAGCCTTGTCGAGCAGGTGATCCCTGACCGGGTACAGGAGCCCGGTCAGCAACTGCTCGCGCGCGGCCGCATCGCCACCATGGCGCACGTCGATGAGCCACCGGTGCCAGCGGTCAGGACCCTCCGTCATGGCTGCTCATCCTCTTTCCATCGAGCTTCCTGAACTCGCCGGCCCGCGCCTGCCCAAGCATCCGGCGCGTCCATAGTGCCGCAGTCGCTGCGGTTCCCGTTCCTGGACGTACCGGCACCGCTGCCAGTTGCCCATGAGCTGTTCAGCTGGCGGCGGGAATGACATCGGCAGCAGCGGGAGTTACCACCAGCGGGCCGCAATGCCCCCGCCCCGCGGCCTGACGAGAGCACGTTCGCCGGCCTGCCGGCCCGCCGTGTACGACGCTTCCCTGCTGACTCAACCATCGAGAGGAACTGCATGGCTATCGACCTGCCAGTGCCCGCCGGACGGCGGATCGCGCTGATCGCGCACGACAACAAGAAGCAGGACATGCTGGAGTGGGCTGAGTACAACCTGGCGCTGCTCGCCGGGCACGAGCTGTTCGCGACAGCGACCACCGGCCGCCTGCTGCAAGAGGAACTCGGGCTTCCGGTCACCTGCTTCCGCAGCGGCCCGTTCGGCGGCGATCAGCAGATCGGCGCCCGCATCGCCGAAGGCGGGATCGATCTGCTGGTTTTCCTCTGGGACCCGCTGGAGCCGCACCCGCACGACCCCGACGTCAAGGCCCTGCTGCGGGTCGCGGTCGTCTGCAACATCCCCGTCGCCTGCAACCGGGCAACCGCTGACTTCATGATCTCCTCGCCCCTGATGAACCAGATCCACCAGC
>PMSW01000005.1 GCA_003168215.1 Actinomycetota bacterium | reverse complement strand
CCGGCCCGTCGCAGTCCGGCCCCTCGCAGTCCCGCCCGTCATAGTGCCGCCCCCGCTCGCTCGCCTTCGATCACGGCGGCGTGCGCGCGCCGCGGGGCGAGGCAGTCGCCGACCCGGTGCACCTCGAACGGAGCCGTGCCCAGCGCCTGCCAGAGCGCGTCATCGGGCTGCGTCGGGATGGCGCAGGCGGCCCAGTCGCACGCCAGCTGCCGGGCGGTGCCCGTCGGATGGTGCTGCAGCTCAAGCACCAGGCGGCCGTCGGCTCCGTCGTGGGCGTCCAGGACGACGACATCCGTGCGCTGCCTGATGCCTTTCGCGTGCGCCTTGACGTTCCAGGTCTCGATGTCGAGGGTGATGCCGAGATCCTGCCCGACCACCATGCCGCTGGTGATCACCTCGACGTCGCAGCCCCGGTCGGCGAGCAGCTCGGCAGCGGACGTTGCCTGGTGGAAACCGAGCTCGTCCACGACCACCACCGTGCCGGACGGCGCGTGCGTCCCGTCGATGAACTCGCGGATGTCCGCCACCCGCGGGTGATCGTGCGACCACCACGGCCGGGCCGGGCGGGCGCCGGTAGCCAGCACCACGGCGTCAGGTGCCTCATCCAGCAGGAAGGCGGCGGTAACCTCGTGGCCGGTCCGCACGTCCACGCCGAGCCGCGCAGCCTCCGCTGCGAGGTTGCGCACGATGTCACCGAACTCGGCCCGGCTCGGCACGCTCGCGGCGACGTTCACCTGGCCGCCGGTGCGCGTCGACCGCTCGAACAGGGTGACGTGGTGGCCGCGGCCCGCCGCGGTGACCGCGGTCTGCAGGCCGCCGGGCCCCCCGCCCACCACGTAGACGCGCCGCCCCCGGCGCCGCGGCGCGGGAAGCGGCACGGCTTCCTTGCCGGTGCGCGGGTTCTCGATGCAGCCGAGCCAGCGGTTCAGGCCCATCCGGCCGACGCACTCCTGGTTGCACGACAGGCAGGTGCGGATCCGGGCCGGCTCCCCGGCCCTGGCCTTCGCGGTGAAGTCCGGGTCGGCGATCTGCCCGCGCACGACGCCCACCAGGTCGCACTGCCCGTCCGCGAGCGCGCGGTCGGCCTGCAGCGGGTCCTTGAACCGGCCCACCCCGATGACAGGGACCGACACCGCGCGGCGGATCGCGGCCGGGATGAACATCGCGTACCCGGGCGGCACCTGCATACTGGCCTCGATCATGTACAGCGTCGCGGTGGCGACGCCGATCGAGGTGTTGATGTAGTCGACGTTCCCGGTCGCCTCGGCCAGCCGCGCGACGGCGACTGCCTCGTCGATGGTGGTGCCGCCCTCGATCAGCTCGTCGCCGCAGATCCGCACGCCGAGCGCGCGCTGCGGCCCGATCGCCTTGCGCACCGCGTCGACGATCTCCAGCAGCAGCCGGGCACGGTTCTCCAGCGACCCGCCGTAGGAATCAGTGCGCAGGTTGGTCGCGGGGGACAGGAAGCCGCGCACGATCGAGGAGTGCGAGCACTGCAGTTCCACGCCGTCGAACCCGCCCGCGGCGCAGTGCCCGGCAACCAGCCCGTACCCGGCGACGATCTCGCGGATCTCGTGCGGCTCCACCGCCTTGGGCACTTCGCGGAAAAGCGGATCGGGCACCGGGCTCGGCGCCCATACCGGCAGCCGAGAGTACATGCTCGACGCCTGGCCGCCGTTGTGGTTGATCTGCGCCAGGATCGGGACGTCGTGGGCGTGCACGGCATCGGTGATGCGCCGGTAGCCGGGAATCACCCGGGGATGGAAGCCATGGATCAGCTTCTCGTACGGCCAGTCCGTCGGGTGCGTCGAGTGCTCCTCGGTGATGATCAGCCCCGCCCCGCCGGCCGCCCGCGCGGCGTAGTACGCGGCGTGCTGCTCGGTAGGCAGCCCGTCGCGGGCGTAGTTCGTCAGGTGCGCGGAGAACACCACCCGGTTGCGCACTGTCAGCGGCCCGATCCGCAGCGGCTCGAACAGGAAGCGGTAGCGGCTGGCGGCACTCATGGGCGCACACCGGTCATAGCTGTCCCTTGACCGGGTCGCCGGCCGGCACGGCTTCGAGCAGGACCACGTCCGGCGCCCCGGCGACGAGGCCGGCCAGCGCCGAGGTCAGCGCGACCAGGTTCGGTCCCTTGCTGTGCACGTCGAGTGCGTCGGCGCTGGCCCACCGCTCGACCATGACCAGCCGGCCGTCGGCCTGGTGCAGGGCATACAGCTCGCAGCCATCCTCGGAATGCACCTGCTCGACGGCGGCCGCGAGCGCCGCAGCGACCTCGTCATGGTGCCCGGGCAGCGGCAGGATGGTCGCGACGACAACGACAGACATGATTGCTCCTTAGCGGGTCAGCTGGCGAAGAGCGCGCCCAGCGCGGGCGCGACGTCATGGTAGGTGCGGATGCGCCGGAGCCGGCCGCGGCCGAGGCGGGCGAGCTCGCGGGCCAGGTCGGGATCCTGCTCGCCGGAAGTGTCGAGCAGGACGTCCAGCCGTGGCAGTCGCGTGGCGAAGGGCCGCGGATCAGGGCCGGCGTTGTGCACGCAGTCGGACAGCAGCAGCACCCGGGCGTCACGGGCAGGCACGCGGGCGAGTTCGCGCGCGGCGACCTGCAGCGGGAAGGCGATATTGGTCAGCCCTCTCGCGGGGATGCGCAGCATCTCCTCGAGCAGCCGCTGCGGCGGGACGCGGTGCCCGAGGTGGCTCAGCACAGCGGCGTCCGACCAGAACGCCAGCACCGCCAGGTCGTCGCGGGCCAGCTCGGCGGCCAGCGCGCCGACCGTCGCGGCTGCCGTGCGCACCCGCTCGCCGCGCATCGACCCGGAGACGTCCACGAGCAGCGCCACCGAACGGCGGGTGCGCACCCGCTCGCGCACGATGATGTCGTCCTCCTCCGGCA
>PMSW01000103.1 GCA_003168215.1 Actinomycetota bacterium | reverse complement strand
GGCCAGCCGCCCTCGGCGTCTCGCAGCGCTCCGACCTTCGTCACGATGTGCAGGTCGTCCGGATAAGGGTGTAGGGCCTCCTTGATGATCTGGTTGGTGACGTACGGGCCGTAGTAGTCGCTGGTGTCGATGTGCGTGATGCCCAGCTCCAACGCCTCGCGCAACACGGCCACGGCAGCGTCCCGGTCGGCCGGCGGGCCGAAAACGTGCGGGCCGGCCAGCTGCATCGCGCCGTACCCCATCCGGGTGACCGTTAGATCCTCGGCCAGGGTGAACGTCCCGCCGGGAAGTGTCTTCGCTGCCATGAGAACTCTTTCTCCTAGTTCGTAGTGTCCGGGTCCGTCCCGGACGATGCGGCCGGCCCGCGGCGGCGTCAGCACGTGCCGACTCCACCTCCCACCCCACCTTCCGCCAGGCGGCGCGGAACAGGCAGAGCCCCGGCGATCCTGGGAGCGGCAGGGACAGGCAGGCCACGATCCACGCGGTCACCGCGATTGATATGAGCGAGAACAACATGCTTGGCGACTACCTGCGGGCCCGCCGCGAACTCGTCCAGCCCGGCAGCGTTGGCCTGCCCGCCAGCGCGACGCGTCGCCGGGCTGCGGCGCGAAGAGGTCGCCATGCTCGCCGGGATCAGCTCAGACTACTACCTGCGACTCGAGCAGGGCCGCGACCGTAACCCGTCGATCCAGGTCCTCGAATCGCTCGCCAGCGTCCTGCGCCTCGACCAGGCGGCCACCGGCTACCTGCTGGGACTGGCCACGCCACGCCCCCGCCCCCGGCCGCGGAGGTGGACCGCGCTAGCTACGGCTTCAGGCTCGTGCCCCGCGCCGGCGAGGTCAGCGGCTACCTGGCGGCGCAGTTCGCGCCATTTACTCGGGCGCGCCACAGCGGCACTTGAAGATCGCTCCGGGTTGTCGCGCCGGGCCTGCGGCGCCTACCGTGGGAGCATGAGCACGCCGGCCAAGCGCGCGGGCCGTTCGGTGGCGATGCGGCTGGCCATCGCCCTGGCCGGCCTGGGCGGCGTCTTGCTCATTGCAAGCATGTCCGCGCGGATAGTCTTCAGGCTATGCGTCGCACCGGCCAGGCAGCGGGAGCCGTAGTCCTGCTTCTTGGTGTCTTCTGGGCCGGGCGTGAGACTGCCCATGGTCTTGATGCCTTCTGGGACCACTGGTGGTGCCCGATTCCGCTCGCCTTGATACTGCTTGGTCTTGCCGCTCTATTTGTCACCCGGCGGCCCTCGCCAACTGCGTGAGACAGGCGAGGGTCGCCTCAAACCGACCGGCCGCTCATCGTCGCGATCACGGCCGGCATCGAGCTGCTCTGCTGGAATCGGCACCCGACTGATGAGGTAGCAAGCCATGCCTGACGACCCCGCCAGAGGGCCGACCGCCCCTGGGCATACCGCCGAGCGATTCGGATTCTTCACCGATGCGGTCTTCGCCATCGCCATGACACTGCTGGTAATCGAGATTCCCCGTCCAGAGGCGGCAGAATTCGAGGCCGGAGACGGCATCACCAAGGCCCAGGCCTTCGAGCGGCTCTGGCGGTTCCTGGCGGCTCAGCACAATGCCTACTACGCCTACGTCCTCGCCTTCTCCATACTCTGGATCGTCTGGCGGCAGCACCACGTGCTCCTCGATCAAGTGAGCTGCGTACGCTACGACTTCGGCGATCTCTTCGCTGGTCCTGAACCTTCCGAGGAGATCCGGGAGACCATGGTGTTGGCGATCTCTTCCAGCGCTTCGGGCGGGAGTCCGAATTTGCCGTAGATGGGGTTTGGGCGGGGCCCCAGATCCCGGTTGCCTCGGGGCGGCGCCGAGCACGCGGTCGACGGCGTCGCGGACCCGCAGCCGGGCGGGAACCGCAGGATTGTCTCGTCCGCCAGGTCCGAGACACCCACTTCGGACCGGCCGCCGAACGGGTGATCTGGCCGGCAGGCGAAGACCAGCGCCTCACCGACCAGCGGGTGCAGGACGACCCCGTGCGGCGGCTGGCCAGTCACCGGGATGGCCGCAGACAGCGCCCTGTCCGCGGGACAGTGCTCAAGAACGGGCGACCGGCTGATCGCGGGCCGCCACCATGCTCACCGGCGCGCTTTTCGGTGCCGTGTTCGTCCGCCACGCCCCGATCTGCTATCCGCCCGCCATCGCCCTCGTCATGATTATCCTCGGCGCCGTGCCCAGCCACATCCTGGGTAAGCCGGACTCCGCTTGGTCTACCCCGGGCCTGGCACGGCCGCCGGGACGGGAGAAACGGGAGATGAAGACATGAGCGTCGAGAGAACTCACGCAGGTCATCAGACCAGGTATGCGCTTCGTGATGGCGCCGCCCTGGTGTGCGCGCTGACCTTTGGGGGACCCGCGGGCGAGCCGGCGGCCTGGAAGATTCTGCTGCCCGGGCCCGGCGGTACCGAGGATCTCTACGGCACCGAGCGGTTCCTCAGGCCCGACGCCCGGCAGCTGCGGGCCTGGCTATCCCCCATCGTGGGCGCCGGGAATGCCGCCGAGCTGGCCGGCGCCGTGGATGGCGAGCCGCCGCTTACGTCCGCCTGGGACGGGCACGGCAGCGGCTGACCCGATCATCTGGCGTGCCCGGGGCGGCGGGGACGCCAACCAGAAAGGCAGCGATCATGACCGGCAGCACTCCGGCACGCACCGGGGCCGCCTTCGGCGGCGCAGCCGCTGTTCATCCTGGCGATGGATCACCGTGACTCGTTCGGGCGGATCCTGTTCGGCGCGCACGGCACACCGGCAAGCTCGGAAGTGATTGCGCCGGGATGGAACGCCAGAGACACGCTGTAGCTCCACCACCGGATTAAGAGCTTGAGTATCGGCGCCATCGGCGGCGCGCCATCCGGCGGCCAGCTAACCGCCCTCGAGAACCCGGCGCCGGAAGTTCGACGACCGCCAGTACCCCCCGGCCGGGGCCGGGAACATCAGCCCCAGCGGATTGGTCCCGGCGGCCCGCTCCGCGCTGACCGCGGCGATCCGCGCGGCCACCATATCTGCCAGCGGCCGCCCCTGCGGGGTCAGGCTGGGATAGACCGCCTGCCGCCGCTTGCGGTTATTCGGCGCCTCCACGTACAGGCGGCCGCGGACCTCGATCACCGTGCGGTCCACCGCCACCGCCCGCGCTTCCGGGCTGACCTGGGCCGCGGTCAGCGCGGCCAGCTCACCCCAGCGCAACCCGGTATACGCCGCGAAATGCACCATCAGCTCATACAAGTCGCACCGCGGCGCGGCCAGAGCCTGCCCGAGCCTGGCAACATCCCCAGCCGCCGGGATCTCGCCGGGATCCACGAACAGCACGGACTCTCCCGCGGGAACAGTGCGCAGCGGCGCCACTGTCCGGCCCTTTGCTTGCCAGTGCACCTCCTTCAGCCGCGGATTCGCCAGGTACCCGCCGGTGATGCCCGCGCCGGTCAGCGCCGAGACATGGCGCTGTTGTCCACTACTGACGGTGGCGATTGTTACTCATCTCGTTACTCGGTCGCTTGCAAGCCGGTGCCGTGAGCGGTTGGTTAGAAGATCGGCTGAGACAGACTGCGACGGCCGCGTGCTATCACCGGACAGGGGGCTAGGTTGGAGCTATGCCGGATGATGAAGCCGACTTCAGTTCTCCCAGCGGTTCTGGTTCGCCCGACCCGGGAGCGAATGCCCGGCGCGTGCTGGAGCGTTTGGGTGAGGCCGAATGCATGGAGCTGCTCGCCAATGGGGGGATGGGGCGTCTGGTCTTCAACAGCCGGTATGGGCCCACGGCGCTGCCGGTCGCGTACAAGATCGACGGAGAGTCAATTGTCTTGGGCACGTGGGACCCCGTCTTTGACGAGGACCTGCGCACCGGTATTGCCTACGCTGACTACCACGTCGCCGTAGAGGCCGACCAGCTCGATCAACAAGCACACGAGGGGTGGATCGTGCTGGCGCGGGGAGCGGCACATCATCTGGATACCGAGGCCGAGCGCGCGCCGTTCATCAACGCCGGGCTCGAGCCGTGGGTCGAGGATGTACCTTCGCACTTCATCCGGGTGAGTCCTACCAGTATCTTTGGCGTACGCGTCCGCCAGGCATGATGTCGGGGGGTTGACTCGCAGGAACAAGGATGCGGCACGCCGAGTTGGACCGTGATTTTGGACGCGGCTCCGCGCCTGCACCTGCATCCCGCCTGGCAATCTCGCCGCGGTCAGCGAGGTCCTACCATCGCCACATGGGCTCGATAACAGTCCGCCAGGCCTGCGTTAAAGACGCGAAGGCGATGGCCCGCGTCCATGTGCAGTCATGGCAGGAGACTTACCGGGGACTCATGGCAGACGAGATCCTTGACCGCCCTGGCTTCGTGGAACGGCGCGAGCGATTCTGGGCCGCCGCGCTGGGTGACGAGCGTTACTCCGCGAACCGCGTGGCCGTCGCTGAGCGAGGCGGTGAGCCAGTCGGGATTGCGATGGCAGGACCAGCAGAAGACCCTGATGCTCACTGGCCGGTGCAGCTTTTCGTTCTCTACGTGCTGGCAGCCGATCACGGCAGGGGAGCTGGCCATGGCCTGCTTGCGGCCGTGATCGGTAACGATCAAGCAGCATTGTGGGTGGCCGATCCGAACCCTCGTGCCCAGGCGTTCTACCGCAAGCATGGCTTCCGGCCGGACGGAGCAAGGAAGCACGACCGCGACCGCGACCTCGACGAGATTCGCATGGTGCGGCACGCCGCAGACCCGCCATCCCGGACCAGGGCTCGGATTAGCAACGACTGGTAAACAGCACTCATCGGCATCTGGCCACCACACGTCCGCCCAGGTCAGATGCGACCGGCGAAGCACGCCAGCCCGGTCTTGATGTGATGTGGCCCTGACAGCAGCGGCAGCTCATCTTCCCGCGCCAGCTGGCCGCTCTCGACCGCTCCAATCAAGTTGCGGCCATCCATAGGGCATTGCCCGTCGACAGCCCAACAAGCCCGGACAGTGTCGGCCGTCACGCAGGGTGAACGTGCGCGCGGCCAGCGCGGCCAGGATCGCGACGCGGTCCCTGGTCAGGTAGCGACTCATCGCCAATAACCTCCTGGCCGGGTCAGGACAGCTCGCGTCAGAGCGTCCCCCCGGCGGCGGCCAGCACCGCCAGCGGCGGGACGAAGAACAACCCGATGTGCAAGATCCCGCCGGCGATACCCGCGGCCAGGACCAGCACTCCGGCGACGGCAGCCAGCCGGTTCACCGGGGCCCGGGCGACCGCCGCAGCCGCGGCGAGCGGCGCAGCCGCGGCGAGCGGCGCCGGGGCGATGGCCAGCAGCAGCGACCACCACGTCACGGCCAGCGGGTCGGCGCTGGTCAGCGCCGAAATGGTGATCAGCTGAGCGGCACCAGCCAGGATCAGCACACCCCGCCGCCACGCCCAGCTCGGCGGAGCAGGCACAGGCGGAGTATTTACCGGGTGCTCGTGGTGGGGGAGGTTTGCGCGCTCCTGGCGGCCGGATTCGAGAGTCACGAACGTCACGCCGACCAGGCTTCCCTGCTCACCTGACCACGAGCGTAGACCACGCCTGCCCGGCCGCCAATTAACCGCCGACCGCTGCCAGCCCGGCACAGCGGATCTGTAAAGTGCGACGCGGGGAACTCAGCAAGGCACGCGCCACCGGCCGGGCGACTGGCTGAGCGCTCGTCATGGCAGGCAGCTACGTTCCTGCCCGGGTGAGGCCGCTGCTGGCCGTGAGGAGGACGCCGTGCCCGAGGACGGGCCGCCCGCTGCGGTGGATCCGTTGTCCGGGCGGACGGCGTGGGCGCGGAACCTGCAGACGCCGCTGCGGATCTTCCTGCGCACCGAGACCGGCAGCGCCGCCGTGCTGCTGGCCATGGCGGTGGCCGCGCTGGCCTGGGTGAACATCGACGCGTCGTCGTATACGGCCCTCTGGGGCGCCCGGCTGTCGGTGCGGCTGGCCGGAGCCGGGGTGTCGCTGGACCTGCGCGAGTGGGTGAACAGCGGGCTGATGACGTTCTTCTTCTTCGTCTTCGGCCTGGAGGCCCGCCGCGAGTTCGACATGGGCGAACTACGGGAGCGGGCGCGGCTGGCGCTCCCGGTGGCGGCCGGGCTGGGCGGGCTGGTGATCCCGGTCCTCATCTACCTGGCCGCGAACGCCGGCAGCCCGGCGGCTCATGGGTGGGGCGCGGCCATGTCCACCGACAGCGCGTTCGCGCTCGGGACGCTGGCGGTGACCGGGCCGCGGTTCCCCGACCGGGTGCGCGCGTTCCTGCTGTCGGTCGCGGTCGTGGATGACCTGGTCTCGCTGGTGGTGATCGGCGCTGCCTACAGCAAGGCGGTCACGGCCGTCCCGCTGGCCGTCGCGGCCGGGATCTTCGCCTTGGTCCTGGCCCTGCGCCGGGCCAGGATCCGGTACGGGATCATCTACCTGCTGCTGGGGATCGCGACCTGGGTCGCGGTCCTGAAGGCCGGCGTTGACCCGGTAGTCGTCGGCCTGGTCCTGGGCCTGCTGACCTAC
>PMSW01000158.1 GCA_003168215.1 Actinomycetota bacterium | reverse complement strand
CCGCCTCCACCGCCGCTACCGCTTCCGGGGTGGGAGGTTGAGCCGAACGAACCGGCTCCACGCTCTCGGCAGGCACCACGCCCGCCTGCGCTTGCGCCTCGAGCACGAGTACCTCGACCCGGCACCACAGCTCGTACTTGTACGCGTCGCTCCAGACGTGCCCCATCTCAGGCAGCGTGTATCGCTCAATCATGATTCCACCGTATCCGCCCGCCTGCCTCGGGACCGGCGCCAGTCATCTACTAGCGCGGCCGTCACGATCACGGTCAGCAGCGCGATCTCGGCCGTGCCGCTGAGCGTGGCTCCCACCGCCGAGGCGGCCAGCGCCGCGGCTGCGGCCAGCAGCCGGGAGTACTGCGTGCCGATACGCAGCGCATGCCGGAAGGCCGCGTCGCCGGCCAGGTAGACCGCGACGCCGCCGGCCAGCGCCAGCAGCGCGAGCTGCGGCCGGGACGCGCCGCGTGCCCGCATCAGGCCGAAGTCAGGCCGCCGGTGCTCGGCCAGCATTCTCGCGCCGAGCAGGACGACGATGACGCCGAGCACGGCGAGGCTGACGTACAGCAGCGACAGCAAATCCGCGAGGGCGGCATCGGCCGTGATGAAACCAAGCAGGCGGTCACCGAGGGCGGACCCGACGTCGACATTGACCGTGCTGTCCGCCAGCCGGAGCCCGCCGGCCCGGAGGCTGGCGCGATTGAGCTCGTTGTGCAGCGTCACGGCCTGGTCGGCATTGACCCCGCCGAGGGCCAGCGGGAAGTCCCACTCCAGTTGCCCGTCGAACAGCTTGAAGTAGCTCTGCATCGCGCCGACCTCGGCCGCGCCCATGAACACGGTGCCGGTCCAGTACGCAGGGCCCCGCGTTACTGGCGGGGCCGGCATCGCCGCGTTCTGGTTCGCGGTCCAGAAGGCAGCGCCAGGATGAACCGGCCTGACGATCCCGGCGACCGTCAGCCGGGCCTCGTCCATCGTCAGCCGGGAGCCGACATGCAGGCCGAACCTGCGCGCCGTCGACGCGGTCACCGCGATCGGCAGCCGCCTGCCCGCGCCGGCCCCGGGGAAGCTCCCCGCAATCAGCCGCGCATGACGGCTCAGCGCATCGCTGTAGCTGACCGCCAGCTCTGGCGGGTCGGGGCCATCGAACGCGCTGCGCGCCGCGCCGCCGGCAATGTCGTACGCCGTGGTCATGGTTGACCAGTCGGCAGCGGCCGGTGCCAGCGGCAGCCCCGTCCTGGCCAGGTTGGCGCGCAGCTGCCCGCGCGCCTCGGCCAGCGTGCCTGCCGTGATCGGACCCTGGAAGGGAACGGTGAAATCGGTGTAGCTGGTAGTAACCAGGACCGATCTGACCAGCGGCGTGGTAGCGGCTAGCGAGGATTGCAGCGCTCTGCTGCGGAACCCGAGGCTCTCCCGCGGGCCGGCCACTGAGACGAACACGCAGCCGAGCACGAGCAGCGCGAGCGCGACGCTGGCCGCGCCGCCGGTGCCGGTGAGCGCCGCCCACCGTGCCCGCAGCCGGCCAGCGCTCATGCCGACTCCGCCGCGCGCAACTGAGCCGCCGGGTCGGGCTTGCGGGCGATGGTGAGCGCCGCGGCAAGCACCGGGATCACGGCCACGGCCACGGCCAGCCCCGCCGCCATGCGCCACGGGATCTCGATCAAGGCCGCGGGAACGGGCGCGGTCGCGGCGGCCGTGAGCGTCACCGCCTGGATCAGCAGCCGGGCCAGTCCCGCCCCGAGCAGCAGCCCCGCGCCGGCCGCGGGCACGCTGAGCATGAGCTGCTCCAGGCATAGCTGCCCCGCCTGGGCTGCCCTGGACACGCCGAGCGCCGCGAGCAGTGCGCGCTGCGCCCTTCTCTCCCGGACGCCGGCCGCGACGCTCACCGAGAACCCGACGGCTGCCAGCGCCGCCGCCGCGAGCGCGATCGCCGGCAGTGCCTGCTCGGGCAGGCCCGACAGCGGATTGGCCAGCAGCGCCGCCGCCGTTCGCGCGCTGCTCGTGACCGTCGTGCCCGGCGGCAGCCCGGCCGGCGCCGCGGCCACCCGGGCCGGCATCCCAGCCATCCGGGCCGGCGTTGCGGCGAGCCGGGCCGGTACCGCCGCCCGCCTGGTTCGCAGCCACCATTGCGTGACCGGCAGGCTCCCGGCGGATTCGCTGGTCAGCACTGACTGCAAGGCCGCCAGGTTCACGATCAGCGCGCCGCCTCCGCCGTTGACGGTCGGGAACCTGGTGACTGCGGCCACGATTCGTGCCCGGACGCTGGCGGTGCCGAGGGTGACGGTCAGGGTGTCACCGACGGTGACGTCGGCAGCGGTGAGATAGGCCCGCGTGGCGACGGCCGGGATCGGCCCGGCGGCCGGCGGCGCGCTCAGCGTCAGGGTGCCCGGCAGCGGGCTCGGCCGGCCGGTGTCATTCTCTATCGCGCCGTAGCCGGGGTCGAAGTCCAGTAGCTCGCCGGTCCGTCCGGCGAGCGAGCGGACGACATCCTGCGGGCCTGCTTTCGGGCTGCCAGGGGACTGCGCCTGGTTAATCGACAGCGCCAGGCCCGGTGCTGACATCGGGGTGATCCAGCGGCTGAGGGCGCGGCCGGTACTGAAGGAAGGCGCGAACGGGCCAGTAGGGCCGCTCGCGGTAGCAATGCCGCCGACTATCAGCGTGGCGAGACCGGTCCTGGCTTCGGGCAGCGTGTAGGCCAGCGTGATCCCGGTCAGGCGCAGCGGGTAGGCGGCCTGGGGCAGCGGGTGGGCGCCCTCGCGCCGCGGCGAGATGACGGCGACCAGCCGGTGCATGCGGCCGTCAGCGGGCAGGAACCCGGCGGGCAGCGAATAGCTGACCCCGGCCGCGTCAATGACCTCAAGCGCCGCCTGCATCGGGCTGAACCTCGCGGCTGACCTGCTGAGGCTCACGGAGATCGCCAGCCTGGCTGGCCGGCCTGGCACGGCGAGTCCGGCGGCTCCGGTGACAAGGGGCCGCCAGAGCGCGGCGGGGCTCATCCCGGACAGGTCGGGCCTGAGCAGCACCGTCGCCGCGGCCCGCCGTGCGTTCAGCGCCAGGATCTCGCCTGATCCGCTATCGGCGGGCCGCGCGACGGGCATGGCGTCGAGCACGCCAGGTGCGCGCGTGATCGCCGCCACCTGGCTCAGCCTGGCCGCCACCGGGGTGTCCACCCGGACGTCCGCGCCGACGCTGAAGGCCGCCTGATCTGCGATCGAGCGCCGCCAGCTCTCGTGCTGCGCCAGCGCCAGCGTGCTCGTCGCTGCGGCCAGCACGACAAGCAGCACGGACGCGCCCTGCCGCACCGGCCGCCTGCTGATCTCCCAGCTGGCCATCGCGGCGCCAAGCCGCCTGCCGCGCGCGGCTAGCCGGTCGCCGATCCTGGCCGTGAGGGGGAGCAGGCGCAGCAGCACGGCCGTGCCGGCGCCAAGCGCGAGGACCGGCGCCGCGATCAGCACCGGGTCGATGGTGAGGCTGCCCTGGGCGCTGGGCACCACGGCCTGGTACCTGCGCAGCTGCCAGATGGCGACCAGCGCGATCGCCACCAGCGCTACGTCGGCGCCTGCCCTGGCGATTCCCGCGGCCCTGGCGGGCCGTCCCAGCCGGGTCCTCGCGGCGCCCGGAGTGGTCGCGCGGAAGGCCGGCCAGAGCAGGAGCACAGCGCAGAGCAGCCCGACAAGGCCAGCCGCCCACCAGACGGCGGCCGGCGCGGCGGGCAGGCGCAATCCGGCGGCGTGCAGCGGCCCGGACCGTGCCAGCCTGCCTGCCAGCCATCCGCCGGCCAGGCTCCCGGCCGCGACCGTAGTGACGGCGAGCAGCACCGACTCGGCCCCGCCAAGCCGCGCGAGCTGCCAGCGGGCGCCGCCCCTGGCGCTGAGCAGGGCGGTCTCGCCTGCACGCTGACTGGCCAGCAGGCTGGCGGCAAGAGCCAGCGCCGCCACGGCGAGCAGCAGCAGCTGCAGTCCGCCGATGACCAGCAGGGACCTGGCCACCACGTCGTTCCGCGCGACGCCGCGCAGCAGGCCGGGCAGGCCGGTGCTCACCTGCAGGCCGCCCAGCTGGGCGCTCTGGAGTACGTGGTCCGCCTGGTCGATGCGGCCGGCCAGCGCGGTGAGGTTACCGGCGCTGAACTGCCCGGCGTGCGGCAGCACGAGCCAGGACGCCCCGCCGACAGCTAGATTGCGGTGGCTGAACGCGGCGGGAGCCACGATCAGCGGTCCGTACGTGACGAACGTGCCCGACGTGGTCGAGCCGCCTGGGCCGGCCGGCGTCAGCTGCCAGTACGCGGAGGCCGGCTGCCTGGCCCGGAAGATACCAGTGATGCGGAGCCTGACCCGGGCGCCGGTGTCGCGGTCGCGCACCGTGAGCATGTCGCCGGGCGCGAGGTGCAGCTGGCTGGCGACGGCAACGGGCATGGCGGCGGGCACCGCGGCCGGGATGCCGCCC
>PMSW01000081.1 GCA_003168215.1 Actinomycetota bacterium | reverse complement strand
TGCCTGAGCCGGCTGGCCTGCCGGTCCCGGACCGCTGGATCCTGTCCCGGCTGGCCGCCGTCACCGCCGAGACGGACGCGCTGTTCGAGCACTTTGAGTTCGCCAAGGCCTGCGACGCGCTGTATCACTTCGCCTGGGACGAGTTCTGCGACTGGTACCTGGAACTGGCCAAGCCGGCGCTGGCCGGCGCGGACGAGGCGACGGCAGCGGCGACCAGGTCGGTGCTCGGCTTTGTCCTTGACCGTCTGCTCAGGCTGCTCCACCCGGTGATGCCGTTCGTCACCGATGAGCTCTGGACCGCCCTGACCGGCGGCGATACGGTCATGACCGCGGCGTGGCCCGGGCAGCTCGCTGCCGCAGGCGACGGGAGCGAGGCCGGCCTGGGCACGCTCGCCGGTCCGCCGGCCGGTGGCGATGCCCGGCAGGCCGGGCTGGACACGTTGCGTGACCCGGCCGCGGAGGCCGCGGTGGAGGCGCTGATGCGGCTGGTCACGGAGGTGCGCAGGTTCCGCTCGGATCAGGGGCTGCGGCCGGCCCAGCCGGTGCCCGCCGTGCTGGCCGGGATCGGGGCAACGCCGCTGGCCGCTCACGAGGCCCGTATCCGCGCGCTGCTCCGGCTCACCGCCGCCGGGCCGGACTTCACGCCGACCGCATCCGTGCAGGCCGAGGGCGTCATCATCCAGCTGGACACGGCCGCCACGATCGACGTCGCCGCCGAGCGGCGCAGGCTTGCGAAGGACCTCGCCGCCGCGCAGGCAGAAGCCGACACAGCCGAACGGAAACTTTCGACCCCGTCATTTGTCCAGCGTGCTCCCGCGGCGGTGGTGGCCAAGAACCGTGACCGGCTGGCTGCCGCCCAGGCCGAAATGACCAGGATCGAGGGCCGCCTGGCCACCCTGCCGCCAGCCAGCCACTAACATCCCCGGTCCGCAGTCACCAGCCTCGCCTCGCCAGCCATTAGCGTCCCGCCAGCGTCCCCGGTCCGCAGTCACCAGCCTCCCGCCTGCGTCCCCGGTCCCCTAGACCCCGTATTCCCGCCAGTACGTGCCCTATTTGCCGCTTTTACGCCCATTGCCCCAGCGCTTGGACCCGCCCCGCATGGGGTGAATCCGGGGACCGACCACCTTCGAAGGTGACCGATCCCCGGATTCACCACCCTGGCGTCCGCAGCGGCGGGGGTCGCGGGCTGGTTAGGGCGAGGATTGGCATTCCAAGCATGTGCTTGACATCGCCGCGGAACCTGCCTAACATTCCAAGCATGTCCTTGGAATCTGATGAGACGGCCCGGCCGCCCGGGCCGCGCCGGCGGCTGCTCGATGATCCGCGCAGCATCCGGGCGCTGGCGCATCCGCTTCGGCTGGAACTTCAGTCGATCGTCGGGCGGTCGGGCCGGCTCACCACCGCCGACGCGGCGCGTGAGCTGGGGATCAGCCATGGGCTTGCCTCCCATCACCTGCACCAGCTCGCCAAGTACGGCTTCGTTGAGCAGGTGGGCGGCGCGGACAACAGGGAGCGGCCGTGGCAGCTCGTCGCCACGTCGATCAGCCATGAGGGAATCGAGGAGAAGCCAGGCGGCGCGGCCGCAGTGGCGGTCTTCGAGCAGGTCGCCGCGGAGCGCACGCTGGAGAGCTTCCTGGACTGGCAGGAACGTCGCGGCCACTGGGCGGCCGGCTGGCGGGAGCATGCCGGGGTGGGGAGCAGCACCGTCTACCTGACCGAGGCGGAACTCGCCGCGCTGGTCGGCCGCATCGAGGCGGTGATGACCGAGCTCGTCGAGGAACGCCCGCTGGACGACCTGTCGTCCCGCCCGCCCGGCTCAGTGCCGGTCGAGTTCACGCTGTTCATCGTGCCTCGCGAGGCCACGTCCGGCGGCAACTGACATGGGCGCGATCCGCGCGGCGCTCCGGCAGCGTGGCCTGCGGCAACTGCTCGGTGCCAGTCTCATCTCGGCGACCGGTGACTGGGTCCTGCGGGTCGGGCTCGCTTACTACGTCTACGTGCTCACCGGATCCACGCTGGCGTCGGCGCTCATCCTGCTGGCCTCGTTCGTCCCGCAGATCGTGCTCGGCTCCGTGGCCGGGGTCTTCGTGGACCGCTGGGACACCAAGCGGACCATGATCGTCTCGAACCTGCTGCTCGCGGCCGGCCTGCTGCCGCTGCTTGCGGTCCGTCATGCCGGGCAGGCCTGGATCGTCTACGCAGTCCTGGCCTGGGAGGGGTGCGTACAGCAGTTGTTCACCCCCGCCGAGCAGGCCTTGCTCCCGCAACTGGCCGATGACGATTACCTGGTCACGGCCAACGCCCTGAACGGCCAGGTCCGCGACCTGTCTCGGTTCGTCGGCTCCGCGGTCGGCGGGATCGTCGCCGCGATGGGAGGGATCACCGCACTGGCATTCATCGACATCGCGAGCTTCCTCGTCGCGGCGGCACTGATCGGGCGGATCTTCACGGCGCGGCGGGAAGGTCATGCGGCGCCTGGCTCGGGGCACCCTGGCTCGGGGTCACCGGGCAGGGGTTCATCCGGCACGAGATCGCTGGGCGGGCGGCTGGCCCTGCTGCGTGCCGAATGGTCGGACGGCCTCCGCATGGCGACTCACCAGCGCGTGCTGCGGGTGATCCTGATCTTCCTGCTCGTCACGTGCGTGGGCGAGGGCATCATGAGCACCCTGTTCGCGCCGTTCGTGCGGTCGGTACTGCACGGCAGCGCAGCGGACTACGGCTTCATCGTCTCGGCGCAGGCAGTCGGCGGCATGGTGGGCGGCCTGATCGCAGCATCGGTCGGCAACCGCGTCCGCGCGTCGGTGCTGCTGGGGTGGGGCGCGGTCGCGTTCGGCGCCGTCGACCTGGTGATGTTCCTGTACCCGTTGGCATGGGTCGCCGTGTGGCCGGCCGCGGTCTTCATGATCGTGGTGGGCCTGCCCGGCGCGCTGACCCTGGCCGGCACTATGACGCTCATGCAGCGCAACACTGTCGGCAGCCACCGCGGCCGGGTCTTCGGCGCACTGGGCGCCGTTGAGGGCATCGCCATCGTGGCGGGCACCATCGCGGCCGGGTTCCTGGGCCATTCCGTGGGCATCATCCCCATTCTCGCCGTGCAGGGCGGCGGCTACCTTGCGGCCGGGCTGCTAGTCGTGTTCGCGCTGCGCCATGAGGCACCCGGCCGTCCGGGGCTGACGTCAAGCCCGCGGGAGGAGCCAAGCCCCTGGGAGGAGCCAAGCCCGCGGGAGGAGCCATGCCCCTGGGAGGAGCCATGCCTGCAGGAGCAGCAGCCAAGCCTGCGGGAGCAAGTCATGCCTGCAGGAGCATCCGGGCGGGCAGTCCGCATCGGCCAGGACAGTAAACTGCCTGGGTGATCGCTCCTACCTGCCTGCTGTCGTGACTGCTGACACCGGCGACCGGCTGCGCGAGGTCGAGCGCGAGATCCTGGCGCGGCGGCCCGAGCATGCCATCGAGCCTTCCCTGGACCGGATCGCGGCGCTGGTCAGCCTGCTCGGCGACCCGCAGCGGGCCTACCCAGTCATCCACCTCACCGGGACCAACGGCAAGACCTCAACGGCCCGGATGACCGAGACCCTGCTGCGCGCCCGCGGCCTGCGTACCGGACTGTTCACCAGCCCGCACCTGTCATCGATGCAGGAGCGGATCTGCGTAGACGGCGTGCCGCTGAGCGCCGAGCGCTTCGTCGAGGCCTACGAGGAAATCGGTCCCTACCTGTGGATGGTGGATGACAGCCAGCCGGTCCCGCTGTCGTTCTTCGAGGTGCTGGTCGGCATGGCCTTCGCCGTCTTCGCCGACGCACCGGTCGACGTCGCGGTGATCGAGGTCGGCATGGGCGGTACCTGGGACAACACGAACGTCGCCGACGGCGCGGTCGCGGTGGTGACTCCGATCTCGATCGACCACTCCCGATATCTCGGTAACACCGTCGACGTGATCGCCGCCGACAAGGCCGGGATCATCAAGCCCGGTGCGATTGCCGTGCTGGCCCAGCAGCCGCTGGAGGCGGCGGAGATGCTGCTCCGGCGCGCTGCCGAGGTGGGCGCGACCGTGGCCAGGGAAGGCCTTGAGTTCGGCGTGACCAGCCGTGAGCTCGCCGTCGGCGGGCAGCTGCTCGGTATCCGCGGCCTGCTCGGCCAGTACGACGACCTGTTCCTGCCGCTGTTCGGCGCGTACCAGGCAGGCAACGCGGCCTGCGCGCTGGCTGCGGTGGAGGCATTCGCCGGGGCTGGTGACGGTGCCGGGGAAACCGGCGGTCCCGCGCCGCTGGGCGAGGCGCTGGTCCGGGAGGCGTTCAGCATGATGTCGTCGCCGGGCCGGCTGGAGATCGTCCGGCGCAGCCCGACGGTGATCGTTGATGCGGCGCACAACCCGGCCGGGATGGCCGCGAGCGTCGACGCGCTGACCGAGGCATTCAACTTCACCGATCTGGTCGCCATCCTGGCAGTCAGCGAGGACAAGGACGTGCCCGCGATCCTTGACCAGCTGGAGCCTGTGGTCTCCGAGCTCGTCGTCACCTGCAACTCATCACCGAGGTCGATGAATCCGGCAAAGCTTGCCGAATTGGCCGCTGCGGTCTTCGGCCCTGATCGGGTGCGCCAGGCCGGCCGGCTCGACAACGCGATCCAGATTGCGGTCGGCCTTGCCGACGATGCGGCTGCCGCGGCCGAGATGGCCGGCGCGCTGCCGGGCGGGTCCGGAATTCTGGTCACCGGGTCGGTGATCACCGCAGGCGACGCTCGGCTGCTGCTGGCGCCCCAGGACGTGGCGGCTGGTCGCGAGTCCGGGTCTGACACGGTGCCGGGGCCTGTACAGGCATCGAGGGCTGACCCGGCATCCGGGGCTGACCCGGCATCGAGGGCTGACCCGGCATGAGAAGGCTTTGCGCCACGGTGCTGATCATGGAGGCCATCGTGATCGGGCTAGCAATCCCGGTTGCGATCAAATTGGAACATGCGTCCGGCAAGGACGCCGCGACGGCGGGCGCCGTGCTGGGTATCGCGGCCGTGCTTCTCGCGGTGCTGGCCGCCCGTGGCCCGCTGCGGCTCCTGCTGGCCGGCGGCAGCGTACTGCAAGTACTCGTGGTGGCTGCGGGCGCGTGGGTGCCGGCGATGTACTTCCTTGGCGCTATTTTCGCGGGCCTGTGGGCGATCGGGATCTGGCTCGGCCATCGCGTCGAGCAGGTCCAGGCCGCTTACGCCAGGGCAGATCAGGCGCAGGCGGCCGGTGCCCCGGCAAATCAGGCGCAGGCGGCCGGTGCCCCGGCTGATCACGCCCAGGCCGGGCGTGCCCCAGACCGCCCGGGCCAGGGAGGCACCGAGCAGGCACCCTAGAGGGGCCCCCACGGCCTCCGCAGGCTTGTTCCCGCTGCGCCTGCGGTGCCCGCGAGCATGGGGTGCCGGGCTCTGGCGTGCCCCGCCTACGTAGGGCTCTCGCCACCGGTAGGCTTCGCGGCACGGGGGCATTCTTCGCTGGATCCGTGGTGACGGGTCAGCAGTTGATCGCTTTCGGTAAGGAGAGTCCTTCTTTGTCTGAACGCAGCCTGATTCTGATCAAGCCCGATGGCGTACGCCGCGGGCTGGTCGGCGAGGTGATCTCGAGGATCGAGGACAAGGGCCTGCAGATCGTCGCGCTGGAACTGCGGACCCTGGACCTCGGCATCGCTCGTGAGCACTACGCGGAGCACGAGGGCAAGCCGTTCTACGCACCGCTGGTCGAGTTCATCACCTCGGGACCACTCGTCGCCGCCGTCATCGAGGGGCCCCGGGTGATCGAGTCGTTCCGCTCGATGGCCGGCGCGACCGATCCGGTCCTGGCAGTGCCGGGCACGATCCGCGGAGATCATGCGTTGGAGACGAAGATGAATATCGTCCACGGGTCGGATTCCCCGGAAGCCGCTGAGCGAGAAATCAAGATCTTCTTTCCAGACCTCGTTTAGGCGGTCCGGGCCCGGCCATGAAGGACATAGGCTAGCGCGCGTTCTCCGGGCGCGGTGGCACGGGCCGGCAATAGATCACTAGGCAGGATTCTTCTGGAAGGTTCTCGTTCTTCATGAGTAACACGCTGGCCTTTCTGGGCCGTGACATGGCGGTCGATCTTGGCACGGCCAACACCCTGGTATATGTCCGGGGCAAGGGCATCGTGCTCAATGAACCGTCCGTCGTGGCGCTAAACACCAATACTGGCCAGATTGTCGCTGTCGGGGTAGAGGCCAAACGCATGATTGGCCGGACGCCCGGCAACATCGTTGCTGTCAGGCCGCTCAAAGACGGGGTAATTGCGGATTTCGACGTCACTGAGCGAATGCTCCGGTATTTCATCCAGAAAGTGCACAAACGGCGCCATCTCGCGAAGCCGCGGATCGTCGTGGCCGTGCCGAGCGGCATCACCGGAGTGGAGCAGAGCGCGGTCAAGGAGGCAGCTCACCAGGCCGGCGCCCGCCGCGTGTACATCATCGAGGAGCCGATGGCGGCGGCGATCGGCGCCGGGTTGCCGGTCAACGAGCCGACCGGCAACATGGTGGTCGATATCGGCGGCGGTACCACCGAGGTGGCCGTGATTTCCCTCGGCGGGATCGTGACCTCGCAGTCGATCCGCGTCGGCGGCGACGAGATGGACCAGGCGATCATCACCTTCGGCAAGAAGGAGTACTCGCTCATGCTCGGCGAGCGGACCGCCGAGGAGATCAAGATGGCGCTCGGGTCGGCGTTCCCCTCAGTGGACGAGCCGACCACCGAGATCCGGGGCAGGGACCTCGTCAGCGGGCTGCCGAAGACCATCGTGATCTCGGCTGAGGAGATCCGCCGGGCAATCGACGAGCCGCTGAACGTAATCGTGGATGCGGTGAAGAACACGCTGGACAAATGCCCGCCCGAGCTGTCCGGTGATGTGATGGACCGGGGCATCGCGCTGACCGGCGGCGGCGCGCTGCTGCGCGGACTGGATGAGCGGATCCGCGAGGAGACCGGCATGCCGGTGCACATCGCCGACAACCCGCTCGACTCCGTGGCGCTTGGCGCTGGCAAATGCGTCGAGGACTTCGACACCCTGCGCCAGGTGCTCGTGCCGGAATCCCGGCGCTGACGAGCATCCCGGCGCTGACGAGCAGGATGCCCTTAGCTAGCAGGATCGACTGAGGCCGCGATAGTGGCACGACGAGGTGAGCGGGGTGCATGACACTCGGCGGACGCGCCTAGCCCTCAGCATCCTGCTGATTGCCGCGCTTGTGCTGATCACGCTCGACTATCGCGATCAATCCGCTGCGCCGCTGCGCGGGCTCCGCGCGTTCGGGGGGTCGGTGTTCGGCGGCGCCGAGCGCGGGGTTGCCGCCGTGACCCAGCCGGTAGTCGGGTTCTTCGGCGGCTCGTCAGCGGGCGGGGGCTCGAGCTCCCAGGTCGCGGCGCTGGAAACCCAGGTGACCAGGCTCCGCGCCGAGCTCAGCAGCGAGCAGCTGAGCCGGGCACAGTATGCGCAGCTTCGCCGGCTGCTGCAGCTGGCCGGTCAGGGCGGCTACCGGATTGTGGCCGCCGACGTGATCGCGGTCAGCCAGGGGTACGCCGAATCGGTGACCCTTGATGCCGGCAGCCAGGACGGCATCAAGCCGCAGCAGACGGTGCTCAACGGCACCGGGCTGGTCGGCACGGTGACCGCCGTCAGCGCGCAGACCTGCACGGTGCTGCTGGCCTCCGACGCGACCTCGGTCGTCGGCGTCCAGCTGGCGGGCAGCGGTCAGATCGGATGGGTGACGGGGACTGGCAAGAGCCAGTCCGGGGCCGGCCTGCTCAAGCTGCAGGTGCTTGGTGGCGGCGCCGCGCTCCGGCGGGGTGAGCAGCTGGTGACCTCCGCGTCGGTGCACGACCGGCCGTACGTGCCGGGCGTGCCCGTGGGCGTCATCAGCCAGGTACAGAGCAGTGCGGGCACGCTGACCGTACGGGCGCTTGTCCGGCCCTATGCGGATTTCACCGCGCTCGGCGTGGTCGGCATCGTGGTGGTGCCGCCCCGGCACAGTCCGAGATTCTCCGTGCTGCCGCCGGGCCCGAAGCCGAAGCCGAAGCCGACGCCCACGGTGACCGTCACCGTGACCCCGCAGCCATCCCTGGCCCCGTCCGGCGTGGCGGGTGGCTGAAGTGAGACTGCCGGGCGTGGCGGGCGGATGGTATGAGGCGTGCCGGGCGTGGCGGGTGGCTGAAGTGAGGCGTGCCGGGCGCGGGGGGTGGCCGGTATGAGGCGGACTGCCCTGTCGGCTGGGGCCATCGGGGTGGCGCTGGTGCTGCAGCTGACCGTGATAGACCGGCTCCCGCTGCCCGGCGGCGCGCCTGATCTCGTGCTTCTCGTGGTGGTCGCGCTCGGCCTGACCGGCGGGCCGGTCGCGGGCATGCTGACCGGTTTCTGGGCCGGGCTCGCCCTGGATGTCGCGCCGCCGGCCGGCTATCTGGTCGGCGAGCACGCTCTCGTCTTCTGCCTTGTCGGATACGGATGCGGGCGGCTGAGCGGGATCACCGACCGCTCGGCGGCAAGCTCGCTCGGCATTGCGGCCATGGCCGCCGCGGGCGGCGAGGTGCTGCAGGTGATCGTTGGCCTGATGTTCGGCGACCCCGGCGTCAGCTGGCCGGCCATCCGGATCGTGCTCCCGTCGGCCGTGCTGCAGGACATCCTGATTAGTCCCTTCGTGGTGTACCTGATGATGCGGGCCAGCGGCTGGGCATCGGATCATCGGCTGGGTTCGCCCGCGGCCCGCGGGACGTCGCCCGGTCTGCTGCCCGGCTTGCTGGGAGCGGGCCGGGGCGGGCTCGCCGACGGCGCGGTGCCCGGAGCGCCGGGCGGCACCCGCTGGCTGGCTGGCTCGCCTGGTTCAGGCGGCGGCCTGAAGCCCGGCGTGCTTGGCGCGGTCAGGTTCGGCAACTACGCGGCCAGGCAGGGCGACGGCTGGGTGGGCAGCGGGCCCCGGTCGTGGCGAGCGGTCCGGAGTCAGGTACGCGGCCGCCAGCCGCGCCTGCGGCCCGGCGCAGGCCAGGCCGGCTCCGCCACGGCGGGCCAGGTGCATCGCCGGCGGCCGGCCAGCCCGGTCAGCATCCGGATGGGATCAGGCCGGCGCGGCGGTCGCAGTGTCGGCAACGCGTTCGCTGGCGGGATGCCGGGCCAGCAGGCACTGGGCGGAGCGGGCGGCCGGCCAGGGCGGCACCCGAGGTTCCGCCCGGGCGGCGGCCGATCGCCCGGCGGCCTGAGCAGCGCCGGACCGGCCAGCACCGGCCTGGGCAGCGCTGGACAGCGCGGTGCCGGACTAGGCAGCACGGGCTTGGGCAGCACCGGCCTGGGCAGCGTTGGCCCGCGTGGTGCCGGACTAGGCCGCGCTGGGCTGCGCGGCGCGGGACTAGGCCGCGCTGGGCTGCGCGGCGCG
>PMSW01000144.1:76364-77814 GCA_003168215.1 Actinomycetota bacterium | reverse complement strand
AGCTGCACTGGCAATGAGTCAGGCGACGCGGAAGGCGCGGGGCTTGTAGATCAAGAAGGGCGATCATGTCATCGTGATCGCGGGCAAGGACATCGGCCGCGAGGGCACGGTGATCCTCGTTGACCCGGAGCGGCAGAAGGTCCTCGTCCAGGGCGTCAACATGATCAAGAAGAACACCAAGGTCGATTACCAGGGCCAGCGCGGCGCCAAAACGGGCGGCATCGTGAACCAGGAAGCGCTCATTCACGTGAGCAACGTGCAGCTGATCGACCCGGAGACGAAGAAGCCCGCGCGGGTCGGCTACCGGCTGGATGAGGACAACAGGAAGGTCCGGATTACCCGTCCGGGCGGTAAGGACATCTGATGGCAGCGACCAAGACGAAGCAGGCGCCGGCCAGCCAGGGCGCGGGCGGCGCGGCTGCCGATGCCGCGGCGCCCGATGGCGCTGCCGCGGCGGTGGCGCCGCCCCGCCCCCGGCTGCAGGAGCGCTACCTCAGCGAGATCGCGCCCGCGCTCCGCGAGGAGTTTGGCCACGCCAACGTGATGCAGGTGCCCGGCCTGTCCAAGATCGTGGTCAATATGGGCGTCGGCGAGGCCGCCAGGGACGCCAAGCTCATCGATGGCGCGGTCAGGGACTTGTCGGTGATCACCGGCCAGAAGCCGGCGATCGCGCGGGCGAGGAAGTCGATCGCCCAGTTCAAGCTCAGGGAGGGCATGCCGATCGGGGCGCACGTGACGCTCCGGGGCAGCCGGATGTGGGAATTCTGCGATCGCCTCCTGTCCACCGCCCTGCCCAGGATCCGCGACTTCCGCGGGCTGTCCGACCGGCAGTTCGATGGCCGGGGCAACTACACGTTCGGACTGACCGAGCAGCTGATGTTCCACGAGATCAACCCCGATCAGGTGGACAGGCAGCGCGGCATGGATGTGACCATCGTCACGACCGCGACCAATGACGCCGAAGCCCGCTCGCTGCTGCGACGGCTCGGATTCCCGTTCAAGGAGAGCTGAGGAGTGGCTAAGAAAGCCCTGATCGCCAAGGCGAAGCGCACGCCGAAATTCGAGGTCCGCGCGTATACCAGGTGCTCGCGCTGCGGGCGGCCGAGGGCCGTCTACCGCAAGTTCGGGCTCTGCCGGATCTGCTTCCGTTCGCTGGCGCACCGGGGCGAGCTGCCCGGTATCACCAAGTCCAGCTGGTAGTCGCCGCAGGCGACCACCGATCCGGGCGCGACCAGCGCCCGGGCACCGAACCGCCGTGGGCGCTACCCGCCCACCGACCACGCCGAAGGTCCTGCAGGGAAACCGCGGCGAGGAAGGCCTCCAGGCCATGACCATGACCGACCCGGTCGCAGACATGCTGACCAGGCTGCGCAACGCCAACTCGGCGTACCACGACGCTGTGACCATGCCGCACTCAAAGATCAAGGTGCATATCGCGGAGATCCTCCAG
>PMSW01000144.1:22741-76288 GCA_003168215.1 Actinomycetota bacterium | reverse complement strand
GGGCGTAGGCGGAGAAGTCCTCGCCTACGTCTGGTAGGGAGCCGGCCATGTCACGAATCGGACGCATGCCCGTCGCCATTCCCGGCGGCGTCGACGTCACCATCAGCGGCCGCGAGGTCGTCGTGCAGGGCCCGAAGGGGCGCCTCAGCCTGGAGGTCGCCGCGCCGATAGAGGTCGCGCAGGCCGATGGGTCCATCACCGTTACCAGGCCGAGCGACGAGGGCGAGGTCCGCGCCCTGCACGGCCTGTCCCGGTCGCTGATCGCCAACATGGTCACCGGCGTGACCGAGGGCTACCGCAAGACGCTGGAGATCGTCGGGGTCGGCTACCGCGTCCAGGCGAAGGGCCAGGACCTGGAGTTCGCGCTGGGCTTCAGTCATCCGGTGCCGGTCAGCGCACCCGAGGGAATTACCTTCCGGGTGGAGACGCCGACCAGGTTCGTCGTCGAGGGCATCGACAAGCAGCAGGTCGGCGAGGTCGCGGCCAACATACGCAAGCTCCGCAAGCCCGACCCGTACAAGGGCAAGGGCGTGCGGTACCAGGGTGAGCAGATCCGCCGCAAGGTCGGAAAGGCTGGGAAGTAGCAATGCCGTCGGGAACCAGGACCAGGGCGCACGGCCGCATCACCGGCCGCACCGATCAGCGGGCCGCCGCGCGCGCGCGGCGGCACCTGCGGGTCAGGAAGAAGGTCGCCGGCAGTGCCGCGCGGCCCCGGCTGGTCGTCACGCGGTCGGCCAGGCACACCTTCGCGCAGCTCGTCGACGACGTATCAGGCAGCACGCTGGCGTCCGCCTCGACCCTGGAAGGCGATATCCGCGGCGCCGCGGGAGACAAGACCGCCAAGGCACGGCAGGTAGGCTCGCTTCTCGCGGAGCGGGCGTCGCAGGCGGGCATCACCGCGGTGGTGTTCGATCGCGGCGGCTATGCCTACCACGGCCGCGTCGCCGCGGTCGCGGACAGCGCGCGCAAGGGCGGGCTGGCCCTGTGAAGAGCCATCTGCAGATGAGTACTGTGACGCCGGGCAGCCCGGATATGCAGGACAGAAGCCCGGATATTCACGAGAGAAGGAAGATCTAATGCCAGCAGCACCGCGGCGCGGCGCCGGCGGCGGCGAACGGCGCGACCGCCGTGACGACCGCCGCGGCGCGGCCGACAAGGGCACTGCCTACCTGGAGCGGGTGGTGGCCATCAACCGGGTGGCCAAGGTGGTCCAGGGGGGCCGGCGGTTCAGCTTCACCGCCCTGGTCGTCGTGGGCGACGGCAACGGCATGGTCGGTGTCGGCTACGGCAAGGCCAAGGAGGTTCCGGCCGCGATCGCCAAGGGCGTCGAGGCCGCCAAGAAGAACTTCTTCAAGGTCCCGCGCATCGCCGGCACCATCCCGCACACCGTGCAGGGTGAGGAGGCCGCCGGCGTCGTGCTGCTCAAGCCGGCCAGCCCGGGAACCGGCGTCATCGCCGGCGGCCCGGTCCGGGCCGTGCTGGAGTGCGCGGGAGTGCATGACGTGCTGTCACGGTCCCTGGGGTCGTCGAACGCGATCAACGTCATCCATGCCACCGTCGCCGCGCTGAAGAGCCTTAAGCGGCCCGAGGAGATCGCGGCCAGGCGGGGCCTGCCGATCGAGCACGTCGCGCCCGCCGCCATGCTGCGGGCCCGCGCGGCCGCCGCGGCCACCGCCTCGTCGGGTAACAGCTGAGCGGGAGTGCGGAGATGACAGAGCTGAAGGTCACCCAGGTCAAGTCGAAGATCGGCGGCACGCAGGTGCAGCGGGACACGCTGCGCTCGCTGGGCCTCCGGCGGATCGGCGCAGTGGTACTGAAGGCGGACCGGCCGGAGATCCGCGGCATGATCCAGGCGGTGCGCCATCTGGTCACCGTCGAGGAGGTTGACTGATATGGCAGGCAGCGATACTGAGGAAAGCCCGGGCGCCGTTACCCAGGAAGGCGGCGCTGCCCAGCAAGGCCGGGGACTGAAGCTCCACCACCTGCGGCCCGCGCCGGGATCGCGCACGGCCCGGACCCGGGTCGGCCGCGGCGAGGCATCGAAGGGCAAGACGGCAGGCCGCGGCACCAAGGGCACCAAGGCGCGCAACAAGGTGGCACCCGGGTTCGAGGGCGGCCAGATGCCCCTGCACCGCAGGCTGCCGAAGCTGGGCGGCTTCTCCAACACCGGCTTCAAGACCACTTACCAGGTGGTCAATACCGGCCAGCTGACCGCGCTGTACCCGGCGGGCGGGGACGTCACCCCCGACGACCTCGTTGCCCGGGGAGCGGTGCGCTCGGGCGAGCTCGTCAAGGTGCTCGGCTCCGGCGAGGCAGTGGCGGGGCTGCGGGTGACCGCGCACGCGTTCTCCGCAGCCGCCCGGGAGAAGATCACTGCGGCAGGCGGAACCGTCACCGAGCTGTGAGATGACCACCGCCGGCGCCGGCCGTATGCCCGCGAGCCCCGCCGCTCATGCGGCCGGCGGCCGCGGGCTCACGCCGGGCTGCCGGGGTGCTGTGCGCAGGTTAGACTTCGGCGTGCATGTCACGCCCCAGATCCGTCCGGGCGAGCCCCGTAACCAGGAGCGGCAGATGTTGACCCACCGACGTGAGGACGGCGCATGCTGACCGGGTTCATCCGCGCATTCCGGACGCCTGACCTGCGTACGAAGCTGCTGTTCACGCTCTTCATCATCGCGATGTTCCGGCTCGGGGCGTCACTGCCGACGCCGGGGATCTCCGAGAAGAACGTCACTATCTGCCTGAACGCCTCGGCCACCGCCACCAGCAGCGGCGGCGCGAGCGTGTTCCAGCTCGTCAACCTGCTCAGCGGCGGCGCGCTGCTGAAGCTGTCGGTATTCGCGCTGGGCATCATGCCTTATATCACCGCGAGCATCATTCTGCAGTTGCTCGTCAAGGTGATCCCGCGGCTGGAGACGCTTCGCCAGGAGGGGCAGAGCGGGCAGGCAAAGATCACCCAGTACACCCGTTACCTGACGGTGGGCCTGGGCATCCTGCAGTCCACCGGCATCGTGGCGCTGGCCAGGTCGGGGAACCTGATCCCGACCTGCCCGGCCGGTAACCCGCTGATCCCGGACCCGTCGGTGTTCACGATCACCACGATGGTCATCTGCATGACCGCGGGCACGGCGGTGATCATGTGGCTGGGCGAGCTGATCACCGACCGCGGCGTGGGCAACGGCATGTCACTGATGATCTTCACTCAGGTCATCGCCGTCATCCCCGGCGAGATGCTGGCCATCTACCGGGAGAAGCACGCATTCATCTTCATCCTGGTGCTCGCGGTGGGAGTGGCAGTCATCGCCTTCGTGGCCTTCATGGAGCAGGCGCAGCGCCGGATTCCCGTGCAGTACGCGAAACGAATGGTCGGGCGGAAGATGTATGGCGGTACATCGACGTATATCCCGCTGAAGGTGAATCAGGCCGGCGTCATCCCGGTGATCTTCGCGTCGTCCCTGCTGTACATCCCGCTGCTCGCGTCCCAGCTGTTCGGGAATGCGAAGCATCCGCAAGCCTGGGTGAACTGGATAAGTGCCCACCTGAACGTTAACGTCGGCAACTCGCCCTACTACATGGGCTCGTTCTTCGTGCTGATCGTGTTCTTCACCTACTTCTACGTGTCGATCACCTTCGACCCGGTAGAGGTCGCCGACAACATGAAGAAATACGGTGGCTTCATCCCCGGGATCCGTCCCGGCCGGCCGACCGCGGAGTACCTCAACTACGTGCTTACCCGGCTGACTGCCCCTGGATCGGTATACCTGGGCGTTGTCGCGCTCATCCCGATGGTCGCGATCGGCCTGGTCGGGGCATCTTCGCAGTTCCCGCTCGGCGGTACGAGCATCCTGATCATGGTGGGGGTGGGCCTCGATACGGTGAAGCAGATCGAAAGCCAGCTGCAGCAGCGTAACTATGAGGGTTTCCTGCGGTAGTGCGCGCCGTCCTCGTCGGGCCCCCCGGTGCGGGCAAGGGGACCCAGGCCCAGTTCATAGCGTCGCACCTGGCGATCCCGAAAATCTCGACAGGGGATATCTTCAGGTCTAACGTCACCTCGGGCACCATGCTGGGCAGGCGCGCCAAGGACTACATGGACCGGGGTGACCTGGTCCCCGATCAGGTCACGATAGCGATGGTGACGAGCCGTCTGCAGGAAGACGACGCGCAGGCCGGTTTCCTGCTGGACGGCTTCCCGCGCAACGTGCCGCAGGCCGAGACGCTGAAGAAGATGCTGTCCGACTGGGACACCAGGCTGGACATCGTCCTCGAGCTGGTGGTGGACGACGACGAGGTGGTCAGGCGGCTATCCGGCAGGCGGACGTGCCGCAGGTGCGGGCGGGTATGGCATGCGACGTTCGATCCGCCGTCGCACCGGGATCGCTGCGATGACTGCGGTGGCGAGCTCTTCCAGCGCGATGACGACCGCGAGGACACCATCAGGCACCGGCTGGATGTCTATGCCCAGCAGACGCAGCCGCTGATCGCGTTCTACGCGGACGAGGGAACGCTGCTCGGGATCGATGCCACCGGGCCGGTGGAGGAGATCACCGACCGGGCGCTGGCCGCGCTGCGGCGCTTTATCCGCTGAGGAGGCTCCCCTCTTCTGCGGGTAACGTGGAGTACGACCCCGGAGGCAGCATGCGGATGAGGCGGGAACCGCCAATTCAGATCAAGTCGCCAGCCCAGCTCGAGCGGATGCGCGAGGCGGGCCTGGTCGTGGCGCGCGCCCTGCGTGCCGCCGTCAGCGCGGTCGGGCCGGGCGTCACGACAGCGGAACTGGACGCCATCGCCGAGCGCGAGATCCGCGCGGCCGGCGCGGTCCCGTCCTTCAAGGGCTATCACGGCTTTCCCGCCACGATCTGCACCTCCGTCAACGACGAGATCGTGCACGGCATCCCCAGCCCGGACCGGCGGCTGGCGGCTGGTGACCTGATCTCGATTGACTGCGGCGCGATCGCGGCGGGCTGGCACGGCGACGCCGCCGTCACCGTTGGCGTCGGCGCGATCGATGCCGAGACTGCCCGGCTGATCGAGGCATGCGAAACGGCACTCTGGCATGGCCTGGCCCTGGCCAGGCCCGGCAACCGGCTGACGGACATCTCCCGCGCGATCGAGGCGAGCGCCAGGTCCAGCGGGCCGTACGGGGTCGTGCAGGAGTACACCGGCCACGGCATCGGCACGCAGATGCACATGTATCCGCCGGTGCCCAACTACGGCAAGCCCGGCCGGGGGCCGGTGCTGGCCGACGGGATGACGCTCGCGATCGAGCCCATGCTCGTCCTCGGCCAGCGGCACGCCCGGGTACTCGATGATGGCTGGACCGTCGTCAGCGCGGACGGGACCTCCTCCGCGCACTTCGAGCACACCGTGGCGATCACCGCGGACGGGCCCTGGGTGCTGACCGCGGAGGACGGCGGGCGGGCCGGGCTCGCCCGGCTTCCCGGCGGGCTGGCGGCGGGCCAGCCGGCCGGCCCGGTATCTTCCGCCGCACGATCGAGCGGCTGAGGAGGACCCCGATGCCGGCTGACCCCAGGATCCGGGCTTCCGACGCGGACAGGGACCGCGCCGCGTCGCTGCTCCGCGAGCACCACGCGGTAGGCAGGCTGACCCCCGAGGAATTCAACGAGCGGCTCGACAAGGTCTACGCGGCCAAGACGATGGGTGAGCTGGACGAGATCCTGGTGGACCTGCCGGGCATCGACCTCTACCGGCTGCCGGATGCGTCCCTGCCGCGTTACCGCGCGCCTGCCCCCGGGCACGACTCGCTCCCCTCGGTGCGGTTCCATGATGGCCAGGTGACCAAGAACCGGGGCAGGTTCTCCGCGCGCTGGGGGGCGGCCTGGGGATCGTGGCTCAGTACCAGCCTGGTCCTCATCGTGATCTGGGCGCTCAGCGGCGCCGGCTATCCGTGGTTCCTGTGGGTCGTCGGGCCGTGGGGGGCGCTGACGCTGGCCGACTGGATCTCCGGCGGAGTCCGCCGGGGGCACGGCCACCTGGGGCCGGGCCGGAATCCGGATCAGCTCGGTGACGGATCCCAGGATCGGTGACCTGATTTCGCCAGCCGGCCCGGATCGGTGACCTGATCCGCCAGCGGTCGCGGCCCTCGCGCCGGCCCTGGCGCTGCGGTTCCTGGCTGCACGCCGCGGGCCAGCGCCCCCCGGTTCGCGTTGCCGCCGCGTCTCGCGTACACTCTGTTGCGGCCCCAATGGGCTGCCGTTCCCGTATGGCTTGAGCCTGAGGTGCGAAGGCAGCTACTCCGGTTGGGCCGCCCGTTTCCGGAGAATGTGCGCGAGTACGGCTGGAGCGGGGAAGCCAAACGACGACAGTATGAGCCTGCACGGCACCATGAGCACGGCAGGCCAGGAATAACCGAAAATGGTTGCCAGTTAGCACTAGCGTCAGGTCAGCCAGGCTAACGATCTATCAGCGAAGCGCGGAGGATATGCCCAAGAAAGACGGCGCCATCGAGATCGAGGGCACGGTCGTGGAATCACTTCCCAATGCCTTCTTCAGGGTGGAGCTGGACAACGGGCACAAAGTCCTGGCCCACATCAGCGGGAAGATGAGGATGCACTACATCCGGATTCTTCCCGACGACCGGGTAGTCGTTGAACTGAGCCCGTACGACCTGAGTCGCGGGCGGATCGTCTACCGATACAAGTAACAGCTAGCGGCACGCGGGCCACGCCACGGCCCGGGTGCATGAGGAGACCATCGTGAAGGTCAAGCCGAGTGTGAAGAAGATCTGCAGCAAGTGCCGGATCATTCGCCGGCACGGCCGTGTCATGGTCATCTGCTCTGACCCGCGGCACAAGCAGCGGCAGGGCTGAGCAACACCGAAGACACGCACCGCGATCCGCGGCCGGCTATCCAGCCGGGCGCGGATCACCCCCGGAGGAGGCCGGGGCCCCGGCCGGGCAGGGACGGGGAGCGGCGCGCAGGACCTCCGCGACACGAAGGAGAACTGCCCGGATGGCACGCCTGGTTGGCGTTGACCTCCCGCGCGACAAGCGCCTGGAGGTTGCTCTTACGTATGTCTACGGAATCGGCCGGACCCGCGCCCTTGAGACACTCGAGGCGACCGGCGTCAGCGGGGACACCCGCGTCCACGACCTCGGCGATGACGACCTGGTCCGCCTGAGGGACTGGATCGAGGCAACCTACAAGGTGGAAGGCGACCTGCGCCGTGAGGTGCAGGCCGACATACGCCGCAAGGTCGAGATCGGCTGCTACCAGGGCATCCGTCATCGCCGCTCGCTTCCTGTGCACGGTCAGCGCACGCAGACCAATGCCCGTACCAGGAAGGGCAAGAAGAAGACAGTGGCCGGCCGCAAGAAGGCCGGGAAGAAGTAGTCCGCGAGATCGCGGACCGACCACCTCCGGGAGTAGAGGAGCAGGATGCCTCCCAAGAGCCGTACCGGCACCAAGAAAGTGCGCCGGAAGGAACGAAAGAACATCGCCCACGGGCATGCTCATATCAGGAGCACGTTCAACAACACCATCGTGTCGATTACCGACCCTGGCGGCAGCGTCATCGCCTGGGCGTCCTCTGGCCAGGTCGGCTTCAAGGGCTCGCGTAAGTCGACGCCGTTTGCCGCCCAGATGGCAGCAGAGGCCGCCGCGCGCCGCGCCATGGAGCACGGCATGCGCAAGGTCGACGTCTTCGTCAAGGGGCCTGGCTCGGGGAGGGAAACCGCCATCCGGTCGCTGCAGGCGACCGGCCTGGAGGTCGGCTCGATTCAGGATGTCACCCCGGTTCCGCACAATGGCTGCCGCCCGCCCAAGCGGCGCCGGGTCTGAGGAGTAGCGACAACATGGCTCGATACACCGGTGCGGACTGCAAGCGCTGCCGCCGCGAGAAGATGAAGCTGTTCCTTAAGGGCGCGAAGTGCGATTCGCCCAAGTGCCCCATTGAGATCCGGCCCTATCCGCCAGGCGAGCACGGCAGGAACCGGCCGAAGGAGAGCGAGTTCCTGCTTCAGGTCAGGGAGAAGCAAAAGGCCCGCCGGGTCTACGGCATCCTCGAGCGGCAGTTCCACAACTACTACGAGGAGGCGACCCGCAAGCGCGGGAAGACCGGCGAGGTGCTGCTCCAGATCCTGGAGAGCCGCCTCGACAACGTGGTCTACCGGGCCGGGTTCGCCAAGAGCCGTGACATGGCGCGCCAGCTTGTCGGGCACGGGCACATCCTCGTCAACGGGCGCAAGGTCGACATCCCCTCCTACCGGGTGAGCGAGAGCGATATCGTCGAGGTACGGGCGAAATCGCATGAGATGACGCCATTCGTGGTAGCGCGCGCCGAGTCCGGCGACCGCACCGCGCCCGCGTGGCTCGAGGTGATCCCCGACAAGATGCGTATCCTCGTTCATGCGCTCCCGGTCCGGGCACAGATCGATACCCAGGTCCAGGAGCAGCTCATCGTCGAGTTTTACTCCAAGTAACTCCCCTGCTGGCCCGCCGCAACCGGCGGCGGGCCGCGGCTCCGGCCGGCAGGCATTCGTCAGCGGAAGTCGCGACTGTCAAATAACGGGCAGCGCGGAAAGGAAGAGCCATGCTCATCGCCCAGCGCCCGAGCCTGACCGAGGAACCGGTAGACGAGTTCCGGTCCAGGTTCGTCATCGAGCCGCTTGAGCCGGGTTTCGGTTACACGATCGGAAACTCGGTCCGCCGGACCCTGCTGTCATCGATCCCCGGCGCGGCAGTGACCAGCATCAGGGTCGAGGGAGTGCTGCACGAGTTCTCCACCGTCCCCGGGGTCACCGAGGACGTGACCGACATCATCCTGAACCTGAAGGAACTGGTCGTCTCGTCCGAGCATGACGAGCCCGTCCCCATGTACCTGCGCAAGCAGGGGCCAGGGCCGGTGACCGCCGCGGACATCGCCCCGCCGGCCGGCGTGGAAGTGCACAATCCCGATCTGCACATCGCCACCCTGAACAGCAAGGGCAAGCTGGAGATGGAGCTGACGGTCGAGCGGGGCCGCGGCTATGTCTCGGCCGCGCAGAACAAGCAGCAGGGCCAGGAGATCGGCCGGATCCCGATCGACTCGATCTACTCGCCGGTGATGCGGGTCACCTACAAGGTCGAGGCGACCCGAGTCGAGCAGCGCACCGACTTCGACCGGCTCATCCTTGATGTCGAGACCAAGCCCTGCATGCGCCCCAGGGACGCCGTGGCAAGCGCAGGCAAGACGCTGGTCGAGCTCTTCGGGCTGGCCAGGGAGCTGAACGTCGATGCCGAGGGCGTCGACATCGGCCCGTCGCCCACCGACGCCGCGCTGGCCGCGGACCTGGCGCTGCCGATCGAGGAACTGAACCTCACCGTGCGCTCGTACAACTGCCTCAAGCGCGAGGGCATTCACACCGTGGGCGAGCTTGTCGCCCGCAGCGAGCAGGATCTTCTCGATATCCGTAACTTCGGCGCGAAGTCGATCGAGGAAGTCAAGCAGAAGCTGATCGACATGGGCCTCGCGCTGAAGGACTCCCCGCCAGGATTCGATCCGGGGACCGCGGCAGACAGCTATGGTGCGGACGACGACGAGAGCTACGTCGAGACCGAGCAGTACTGACGGGGCCGCACGGCCCTCCAGTAGCCAATTGAGGAGAACTTTTCCATGCCCACGCCCACCAAGGGTCGCCGAATGGGCGGCAGCTCGGCGCACCAGAAGCACATGCTGGCGAACCTTGCCACGGCACTTTTCGAGCATGGCAAGATCACGACCACCGAGGCGAGGGCACGTCGGCTCCGGCCGTATGCCGAGCGGCTGATCACCTATGCCAAGCGGGGTGACCTGCACGCCCGGCGTCAGGTGCTGACGGCGGTCGCGGACAAGGGCGTCGTCCACACGCTCTTCACGGAGATCGGGCCGAGTTTCTCCGAGCGTGATGGCGGCTACACCCGGATCACCAAGATCGGGTCCCGCAAGGGCGACAATGCCGCGCTCGCGGTGATCGAGCTGATCCGCGAGGAGCCGGACGCGAAGCCGCGCCGCCGCCGCGCCCGCCGCGCGCAGCCCGCCGCGCGTCCTGCCACGGCACCGGCAGTCACCGCTGGCGGCAGCCCCGGCTCGGCCACTGCCGACCTGGACACTGCCGACGCGGCCACCGCCGAGACGGATACTGCCGACGCGGATACTGCCGACGCGGCCATTGCCGACGCGGCCATTGCTGACGCGGCCGCCGCCGAGGCGGCAGATCAGGACGACGCCGTTGCCGAGGTCGCAGCTCAGGCCGATGCGGCCGGGGACGTGACCGCCGACACCGACGCCGCGGACGCCGAAGCTGACACCGACACTGCGGCGACCGAGAGTGACGCCGCCGACGAGTAAGCACCGCCGTCGGCGATCAGGCCGGCCGCTGGCAGCACCATCACTGCTGCCAGCGGCCGGCCTGACTCCTGCTGGCCAGCTTGCTGGCAGGACCAGCGCCAGCAAACTGGCCAGCACGACGGGTGCCAGCCGGCTGGTGAGCATGACGGGTGTAAGCCGGCTAGCGCCCGCACGCAGGCCAGCGCGCGGGCTAGTGCCGTGACGGGCGCGCCCGCGCAGTCCGCCGTCCGGCTCCGGCTCGATCTGTCCTACGACGGCTCGGCGTTCCACGGCTGGGCACGGCAGCCCGGCCTGCGGACGGTCCAGCAGACCGTGGAGGACGCGCTGTGCCGGGTGCTGGCGCTGTCGGCCGCGCCCAGGCTGACCGTGGCCGGCCGGACCGACGCGGGCGTGCATGCCCGCGGCCAGGTTGCCCATCTCGATGTGCCGGCCGGCAGCTGGGCGCAGGCGGCCGGGATGGCGGCACGGCGGATGGGCCGGCTTCTCCCTGCCGACGTCCGGATGCACGCTATAGACAGCGTGCCCGATGCATTCGACGCCCGGTTCTCCGCGCTGTGGCGGCGCTACTCCTACCGGGTGTGCGATGATCCCGCGGGCGCCGATCCGCTACGCAGGCATGAGACGCTCAGCTATTCCCGCTTGCTTGACCTCGGGCGGATGAATGAGGCGGCCGCCTGCTGCATCGGCGAGCACGACTTCGCCGCTTTCTGCCGCCGCCGCGAGGGTGCGACGACCGTCCGGGAACTGCTCAGGCTGGCCTGGGCCAGGCCAGAGCGGGGTGTCGCCGTCGCGACCGTCGTAGCCGATGCGTTCTGCCACAACATGGTGCGGTCGCTGACCGGCGCGCTACTGGCAGTCGGCGACGGGAGCAAGCCGGCTAGCTGGCTTGCTGGCGTGCTCGCCGCCCGGGTTCGCGATCCGGCCGTTCGCGTGGTGCCGCCGCATGGGCTATGCCTCGAGGAGATCGGCTACCCGGCCGCGGCTGACTTCGCCGCCAGGGCCGGGTTGACCCGCCGGGTGCGACCCGGCCCCGGCGGCTGCGGGGGCAGCTAGCGCCTGCCAGCGACCGGCGGCTGCGCAGGCAGCTCTAGGGCTTGCCGGTGACCAGCCGGCGACTCAGGCTCACATTCGCGGTGCTTGCGAGCAAGCGGGTACAGAACTGCACGAGTTCCTTCTTCTTCGCCGCCCCCTTCGGCGCATGAAGGTCCGCGAACTCTGCCCAGATCAGGATCAGGTAATGCCCCTTGACCTCGGCTTCCTCGATGCCGGTCCCCTTGGTGAGATTGCGGGTGGGCCCTTTCGCGCCGCGCAGCTGCGCGATGAACTGCGATGGTCCCGCGGCCCGGCCCGCCCGGCTCGCCGTGCGGGCGGTCTTCAGGTTCAGCACCCCGATCGTGCCCATCAGCTTCCCGTTCCCGGATAGATAACTGGCCCGCATGACCTGGCTGCAGCCTGCGGCGCGGACGGCTGACTGCAGCCGGCTGCCGAGTACCGCGGATGAGCAGTGCTTGCGTGCCCGGACAGCGGTCCTTGAGTAGGCGGATCCGGTACTGGTGAACCGGGCGGGGAAGAGCTCAGCGAGCGTCAATGGCTGCGGGTCAGCGCGTCGCGTCTGGATATGGCCCCAGCGGCCAGTGGGCGTGGGCGATGGCTGCGGCGATGGCCGCGCCGCATGGCTTGTTCCGGGGGCCGCGGCCGGGCCGGGCTGCCGCTGGCCGCCGGCCAGGTAAAAATACGTCCCGGATCCCGCCGCGACGATCACGGCCAGGCCGGCCGCGAGCAGGACGCGGCCCCGTTTCGGGGGCTTGCGCCCCCGCTTGCCCCGGGATGATCGGCGGCCGCCCCGTCCCGCCAGGTCAGCTGCCTGGGTGGTGCCCCGTCCCGGCAGGTCACCTGCCTCGGTGGCGCCCCGGCTTTGCGGAGGGTGCCCGCGGTTCGGCGTACCGGCAGCGTTCGCCCCTGCCGGGCGCGTGCCGCCGCGGCGGCTGGCCGTAGACCGGGCGGCTCTGCCCTGGGGCGGGTTGCCCCGGGCATTCGGGTCCTGCCAGCCGCCTGCCGTGCGGTCGTCGATGACTGCCCAGGTCTGGGTATTGGTAGCGTCGGCGGCCGGATCGGAGACGGCAAGGACCGCGTAGTCGGGCTCGGCGTATCCATGCTCTGCTGACGCGGCGACCGGCCAGGCGTCCCTTCCCGCGCCGCCGTCTGACCCGGCGGCCGGCCAGCCGTTCTTCACCGCGTCGCCGGCTGGCAGTCCCTCCCGGGTCCCGCCGGACGCCTGGTTCCACGCGGAGAACTGTCCTGGCGGGTAGACCGGGGCCGACTGGCCAGGTGCCGGGGGGAAGCCACGGACCGGGCCTTTGCCCGCGGTGCCGCCCGCCGCTCCGTACAAGGCGCGGGCTGCCGCCTGACCGCGGGCCTGCCCGGCGTCCGGATCCTGCGCGTATCCGTCCCCGGTGGCGTAACTGTCCCCGCTGATCCAGCCGTCGGTATTCCCGCCGCCGGAGTACCGCTCCCCTGGATCCCCGGCTTCGACAGGCTGCCCGTCTCCTGGCCCCGTCCAGGGCAGCCCAGGGCCGCCGGTAGGGCGCTCCTGGCCGCCAGCCGCCGAACCGGCGTCCACATCACCCGGGTAGTGCATGCGGCGAGCGTATCGCCCCTTGGGCGCGCGCTAGCGTCGTCGGCCTTTTTCCGGCTGCAGTGCCTAGCTGACACCGGCTAGGCACCAGTTCGGCAGCGCAGCCGGAGCTCTGGCGCAGGCGTCTCCGCTGTGACGCGAGGCGGCCGCCGGCCACTGCACTGGCCGTGGCGCAGGCAGTGCCGAAGGAGGGCCGTTCGGGCTCGCTTTGACCGCCGCCGGCTACGGCCGGTATCCTGCTTACGCGTCCATGTGCATCGGCATGCCCGCACTGCCCGCCTGCGGGCAGCTGAGCGGTGGCTGGTGCTGCGGATTCCCCCGACCGGAGGGACTGCCCCGGGCGAGGGCCAAGGATCTCCGGACTCAAACGCGAAGGCAAATGACTGTGCGCACATTCAGCCCCAAGGCTGGCGATATCCAGCGTCAATGGCATGTCATCGACGCCAATGAGGTTGTCCTCGGCCGGCTGGCCAGCCAGGCGGCCATTCTGCTGCGCGGCAAGCACAAGCCGATTTTCGCGCCGCACGTGGACACCGGCGATTTCGTGATCGTCGTCAACGCGGAGAAGATCGCGCTGTCCGGCAACAAGCTGAAGGACAAGCTCGCGTACCGGCACTCTGGGTACCCGGGCGGGCTGCGTTCCATTGCCTATGGCGACCTGCTCGCCAAGCACCCGGAGCGGGCAGTCGAGAAGGCGGTCAAGGGCATGCTCCCGAAGAACACGCTGGGCAGGCAGATGCTGCGAAAGCTCAAGGTGTACGCGGGTCCCGACCACCCGCACAAGGCCCAGCAGCCCGTTCCGTTCGAGATCACGCAGATCGCGCAGCAGGCCGGCACCAGCCGCGTCGCCGCGCAATAACGAGAGCCAACGAGGAAGCGCGAGGAAGACACTGTGGCCGAGTCCACTGCCGCCCAGGCACCCGCAGCGCGGGCCGATGCGGCACCCGGGGAAACCGCCGGGGAGCACGTATCGCAGTACACCACCGAGACTGGTGACGCGACCGCGGCCGGCCCAGCCCGGCCCGCGGCGCGCAAGCCGGTGGTGACCGGCAATGCGCTGGGCACCGGCCGCCGCAAGCAGGCCATCGCGCGCGTCCGGATCCAGCCCGGCACCGGGAAGTGGCTGGTCAATGACCGGACGCTGGAGGGGTACTTCCCGAACAAGCTGCACCAGCAGCTCATCCACGAGCCCTTCGTGAATCTGGGCGCAGATGACCAGTTTGACGTCATCGCCCGGATCACCGGCGGCGGCGTCACCGGCCAGGCAGGCGCGCTGCGGCTGGGGATCGCGCGGGCGCTGATTCTCGTCGACCCGGACAACCGTCCGGCGCTCAAGCGGGCGGGTTTCCTGACTAGGGACGCCAGGGTAAAGGAACGCAAGAAGTACGGGCTGAAGAAGGCGCGCAAGGCGCCGCAGTACTCCAAGCGCTGACACACTCGAAGCGCTGACATCCGGTCGGCGCGCCAGCACCGGAAGACCAGGGGGCGTTCCCGTGGGCCGGCTGTTCGGTACGGACGGTGTTCGCGGCGTTGCTGGCCGTGATCTCACCGCGCAACTGGCGATGGACCTGTCCGTTGCGTCGGCGGAGGTCCTGGAGCGCATGGGAGCCTTCGCCGCGGCGGCGGCGGGCGGCCGCCGCCCGGTCGCGGTAGTCGGCCGCGACCCAAGGGCATCTGGCGAGTTCCTTGAGGCGGCCGTGGTGGCGGGCCTGGCCAGCTCCGGCGTGGACGTGCTGACGCTCGGCGTGGTTCCCACGCCGGCCGTGGCTTACCTGACCGCCGATCTCGGTGCCGAGCTTGGCGTGATGCTGTCCGCCAGCCACAATCCGGCGCCGGACAACGGGATCAAGTTGTTCACGCTTGGCGGCATCAAGCTGCCGGACGCTGTCGAGGATCAGATCGAGCTCAGCCTCGGCGGCGTGTCCGGCCGCCAGGCCGGGCGGGCGGGCGATCCGGTGCTGCCGGGCGGCGGGTTCGGCCGGGTGCGTGACGCCTCCGGCGACATCGAGCGCTATCTGGCCCATCTGCTCTCGACGCTGCCAGGATCCGGTTCCGGTGACGCGCTGCCGCTTGCCGGGCTGCGGGTCGTCGTCGACTGCGCGCACGGCGCCGCATCTGAGCTGGCGCCGCGGCTGCTTCGCCGCGCGGGCGCCGATGTGATCGCGATCGGCGCTGAGCCCGATGGGCTGAACATCAACGAAGGCTGTGGCTCGACCTGCCTCAGCGTGCTGGCGGCGGCCGTGACTGAGCACCGGGCCGATGCCGGGATCGCGCACGATGGCGATGCGGACCGGTGCCTCGCGGTCGACGCAGACGGCCAGCTGATCGACGGTGATCAGATCCTGGCCGTGCTCGCCCTGGCGCTGCGGGACGCCGGGCAGCTGGCGGGAGACACGGTCGTGACGACGGTGATGGCCAATCTCGGGTTCCGGAAGGCGATGCGCGCAGCTGGCATTGACGTGGTCGAGACTCTCGTCGGCGACAGATACGTCCTGGAGGCAATGCGCGAGGGGAAGTTCGTGCTCGGCGGAGAGCAGTCCGGCCATGTCATCCTGCTCGACCACGCGACAACGGGTGATGGCATGCTGACCGGCTTGCAGCTGCTTTCGGTGATGGCCCGCCGCCGGCAGCCGCTGCGCGCCCTCGCGGCGGTGATGGCCAGGTACCCGCAGGTCCTCATCAACGTGCCGGGGGTGGATAAGTCCCTGGCGGCCTCTTCCGCCGAGCTCACCGCCGCCGTGACCGCCGCGGAGGCGGAACTGGGCACGTCAGGCCGGGTGCTGGTCCGGCCGAGCGGGACGGAACATGCAATCCGCGTCATGGTCGAAGCGCTGGACGCCGGCCAGGCGCACCGGGTGGCTGAGCGGCTCGCCGGGGCTGTCCGCGAGCTAGCCTGAGCCCGTCCGCGAGCCAGCTGACTTGCGCCGCCATGGTGCTGCTAGGTGCACGCCGGTGATCACGCCAGGACCGGCCCCGGCCCTGCGTGACGATGCCCGGCATTCACGAGCGAATGCCATGGTGCGACAATAGGTCTTATTAGCCGTGAGTCGCTGGGGCGTGGTGGGGGTTCGCATGGCCGCTCGGCCGCTGGAGATCTGCCGCTTAATCGCAGGGGCTGTCGCTGCGGCCCGGCATGCCAGCAGGCCACACCTATCGGCACGGTGCCTTGAGCGGATCTGGATCACCGAGTCTTCGGGCTCCAGCAGTGGCATGATCGCCTGCGCGGGTCGGCGCCCGGCCAGATCCGTTAGTCCCCGCCTTACCGGATAGGGCGATATGCAGCCTGATACTGATGCTCAGCCCAGCAATCTCTTCGAGGAAACCCCGCAGCCCGACTTCGTGAGAGTCCTGCGAGGGTATGACCCGCGTCAGGTTAAGAAGTACCTGAAGCAGATCGACGGGGAGCTGCAAAAGGAACGCGCGCAATTGCAGGCCCTGCGCAGCCAACTGGCCGATGTGCATCGCCAGATTCAGGAGCAGGAGCGCCCCGCCGACTCCGCGCACGGATCGCGGGTTGACCGGCAGGTCCAGCTAGCGCAGGAGCAGCAGAACGAGATTCTCCAAGAGGCCAAGTCCACGGCCGATGAGATCAATGCGAGGGCTAAGGTCGAGGCGGCCCAGGTCCGTGCGGCAGCCAAGGAAGAGGCTGCCAAGTTGCGATCGAGGGTCAAGCGGGAGACCGACGACCTGCGGTTGTCGGTCGAGCGTGAGACTGATGCGATCAGGACGAGTGCCCGGCGCGAAGCGGACGAGCTGACCTCAACTACTGAGCGCGAGGCGGCCAAGCTCCTCCCGACGGCCGAGCGTGAAGTGGCAGAGAAGCGCGCTGCGGCCGAGGAGGACATTGCCAAGCTCCGCAACAGCAGCGCGCGTGAGGTCGCGCAGATGAAAGCGTCCTCGAAGCGGGAGCAGGACGAGATTCTCGCTGCCTCCAAGCGCCAGGCTGACGAGAGCCGCAGCCAGGCGCAGCGGATCCTGGAGGAGAGCGAGGCGCAGCGGGCAAATGCCAAGGACGAGTTCGAGATCTGGGCTGCCTCACGGCGCGAGGAAGCGGAGCGGCGCGAGGCCGAGCAGCTGGGCGCCAGGGCGAGGAAGAACGCAGATCAGATGGTCGCGCAGGCCAAGACGCAGGCCGATCAGCTGCTGGCTGACGCCAAAGCCGAGGCCGAGCGGCAACACGCTACAGCCAAGCGCCATGTCAATGACCTGAACAAACAGAAGGAGAGCGCGGCCGCGGACCTCGCGCTGATCAGCCAGTTGCTCGGCGCTCAGATGCCACGAATTGCCGCCGCCCTGAAGCGACCGCCAGCCGGGCACGCCAGCAGCAGCATGCACCAGATCGGCGAGCCTCCTGCCCCGCTACGCGCGGAGGCTCCGCCAGAACCAGAAATTCACCAATGAGGACACAAGCGCCCACGAGAATACGCTGACGGCGAGGGGAAGACCCGCCGCCCGGCGATGCGCAAAGTCGTGCGGGCGATTCTTGGGGAGTTAGGCAAAGGGCCTGCCGCCTCCGCGTCCGTTCAGCCGCCTGTGCCCGTTTCCGGGGCCTGCCTGACCGCGGCACGCGGGTGGCTGAACCGATAACCAGGGCGGTGGCTGAACCGGGACTCACGCGTGGGAGTCCTGGCACGCGACGCCGATGCTCGGCCGGCGTGCGTAGATTTCCTCACCCTGATGACGGATGTTCCGCGGTAAAGCGGCTGGCAGAGTCTCGTCTCGCGTGCCGCGATTGGCTTGATGCCGTCACACCGCCAGGGGGAAGCCGTAGTGCCCGGATACGACCTTGCACGACTGGTATGCCGATGAGCGAGGCTTTGCCGTGCGTGGACACGAGCACGCCGGCGGTGGTGCTGAAGTTCGATCCGAACGTCATGCACCACGGCGGGCTCGGGGTCATCCGTAGCCTCGGGCGGATAGGCGTGCCCGTCTACGGCGTGCACGAGGGCCCGTGGGCACCAGCCGCAAGCTCGCGCTACCTCCATGGCCGCTGTTTCTGGCAGCCCAGCCCGGACGACACCGACCGGGTGCTGGCCGGGCTGAAAAGACTGGCCGAGCGAATCGGCCAGCGGGCTGTGCTCATACCGACCGACGACGCCGGAGCGATCTTTTTGGCTGAGTATGGCGACGACCTCCGGCCGTGGTTCCTCTTCCCGAAGCCGCCCCGCGAGCTGCCGCGGCAGCTCGCGGGCAAGTATTCCCTGTACGAGCTCTGCGGCCAGCTGGGCGTACCGTGCCCGCAGGCCAACCTGCCGGGTTCGCTCGACGCGGCTCGTGAATTCGCCGCCGGCACGGGCTTCCCGCTGATCGCCAAGCTGACCACCCCGTGGCGGCATGGCAACGGGAAGCTTCGCAGCACCTCGATCGTGGCTGACGAGGCCGAGCTAGATGGCATCTACCGTGCCTGCGACCGTGGCGGCGCCGGACTCATGCTGCAGGAGTTCATTCCTGGCGGCCGCGGCCAGGACTGGTTCTTTCACGGTTACTGCGACGCAAGCGCGAGATGCAGGCCCGCGTTCACCGGGGTCAAGGAGCGGTCCTACCCGGCCCACGCCGGGCTGACTAGCCTCGGCCGCTCCACGCCGAACCCGCGCCTGCGCGATGAGATTGCCAGCCTGCTCACCCGCTTGTCCTACAGCGGGATCCTCGATCTGGACCTCCGCTGGGATGCCAGGGACGGGCAGTACAAGCTGCTTGATTTCAATCCACGGCTCGGTGCCCAGTTCAGGCTGTTCCTGGACAGCGCCGGCGTCAATGTCGTCCTAGCCCAGTACCTCGACCTGACTGGTCACGTTATTCCCGATGGGGAGCAGGTGAGCGGGCGCGGCTTCCTGGTGGAGAACTACGACCCGCTCGGTGCTCTCGGCTACTGGCGGCGCGGCGAACTCGGGCTGCGGTCCTGGGCAGCTTCCCTGCGCACGGTGGACGAGACCGCCTGGTTCGCGCGCGATGACCTGCGGCCGTTCGGGCTGATGTGCGTGCGCATGGGCCTGCGGCTGGCCACGCGCCCGCTGGCGACGCGGCCCCCGGCCCGGCGCGGCGCCGCAGGCGGTGCCCGCGAGCCCAGGTACGCAGCCGGTCGTGCGGCCACTGGAGCCAGGCGGGCCGTACTGAGCCAGCCACCGATCAATCCGGACCTGACCACGCGGCAATGGGCGCCGCGTTCGCACAAGAAGGAGACGAAGGTATGAGCGACGCCGTCGGTGTAGCCATCGTAGGAGCCGGGCCATACGGGCTCTCACTTGCCGCGCACCTGGGCGCAGCTGGTGTCCGCTTCCGCCAGTTCGGGCTTCCGATGCGGCTGTGGCAGGAGTCCATGCCCGCCGGGATGTTCCTGAAGTCGCAAGGCTTCGCGTCGGACCTGTCCAGCCCGGACGGGGAACACACGCTTGAGGCCTTCTGCAGGGCCACCGGCCGCCCCTACGCCAGCTACGGCCTGCCAGTCCCGCTGGACACCTTCGTCGCGTACGGGCAGTGGTTCCGCCGGGAGCTGGTGGCTGATCTCGAGGAGACCCTGGTAACCGAGGTAGTCCCGAAGGACGGCAACTACGAGATCAGCCTGGCCAACGGGGACCGGGTGCGGGCAGGCAGCGTCGTCGTCGCCACCGGCGTCGAGCATTTCGCCACCATGCCCGCACAGCTGGCGGAGCTGCCCTCGTCGGTCTGCACGCACAGTTCGGCGCATACCGACCTTGGCGCCTTCCGCGGCAAGAAGGTCATCGTGCTGGGGGCAGGCCAGTCCGCGCTGGAATCCGCCGCGCTCCTGCACGAGAATGGCGCGTACGTCCAGCTCGTAGCCAGGAAGCCGGCGCTCGCCTGGAACGGGGCGCCGCTGCCGCCGGACCGCCCGCTGATCCGGCGGCTGCGGGAGCCCGAGGCGGGGCTCGGTTCCGGCTGGAGTACCTGGTTCTACTCCCGGCATCCGGAGCTGTTCCGGCACTTGCGGCAGCGCACCCGGGTCTACCGTGCCCGGACGGCGCTTGGGCCGGCCGGCGCCTGCTGGCTGCCCGGCCGGGTGAACGAGGGGCAGTTCCCCATCCTGCTCGGCCATGCGCTGAAGTCAGCGAATGCAGACGGCGATGGCGTGGTGCTTGAGCTCGACGGGTCCGGCGGAGCCAGCCGGGAGCTCGCTGCCGACCATGTGATCGCGGCTACTGGCTACCGCCCCGACCTGCGCCGTCTGACGTTCCTCAGCGACCAGCTGCGGCCGGGGCTGCGGGCACTGGCGGATACGCCCGTCGTGGACCGGCGGTACCAGTCGTCCGTTCCCGGGCTGTACTTCATCGGGCCGGTGGTGGCCCCCACTTTCGGCCCGGTCATGCGCTTCGTGTACGGCTCGGGCCACGCGGCCCGCACGGTGGCGGGGCAGTTCTCACCCGCGGCCGGCCGCCGGCCGCGGGTGACCGTGGGGGCCGGCCGATGACAGAGCCGGACCCACGATGAGCAGCTACGGCGCGAGGCGCGCGGGCTCCGTGCCGCGCAGCGGCCTGCTGCAGCTGCGTCACATACCGATGATCTTGATGTACCACGGGGTGGCGGAGGTCACCGAGGATCCGAACAAGTTGTGCGTGACGCCGGGCCGCTTCGCCGAGCAGATGGCGTGGCTTGAGCGGCACGGGCTGCAGGGCGTGGGCGTCGGCTCGCTCATCGATGCGATGCGCGATGGCCGTCAGCGCGGCCTGGTGGGCATCACCTTCGACGACGGGTATGTCAACGTACTCGAGGCGGCGCTGCCTGAACTGCAGAGCCACGGCTTCGGGGCGACGGCCTACATCATCTCCGGCCGGCTCGGCGGTACCAACGACTGGGACGAGGGGCCTTCCTGGCCGCTGATGTCCGCCGATGAGGTCGGCAAGCTTGCCGCCGCCGGCATCGAGATCGGCTCGCACAGTGCCACGCACATACGGCTGGCCGGCGCGAGTGCCGGGCAGCTGGCGGCTGAGGTCGGCGCGAGCCGGACGGCCCTCGCCGCGCTGGTGGGTGCCGAGATCCGCGGTTTCTGCTATCCATGCGGCTCCATGGACGCCACGGCCCGGCGCGCGGTCCGCGACGCGGGCTATGACTACGCGTGCGCGGTGGAGGCGCCAGTAGCCGACGTCGGGCTGATGGCGCTGCCCCGGATCTACATCGGGCAGCAGGACGGCGCCGCCCGCATGGCAGTCAAACGGCGCATGTACAGAAGCTACATCGCGCACCGGGGGAGACGTGCATGAAGATGCTGCGCGGGCCGGCCTGGCGGTTGTCACCTGACCACCAGGCTGCCGCCCGTCCACCGGTCGGACAAGTCAGCGCAAACAGTCTTGAAACGGGATATTCGCGAGTTTCGATATGGCTCAGAAATTCAAGCTGGATCGAGAGGGAAGAGCGCAATGAGTAAGACCACGTTGTCGCTTGCAGTGAATGGCAGGGAGCATCAGCTGAAAGGCAGGCTGGTGCTTTTCGAGATGCCGGGAACTGAGCCAGGGGCAACGTCGGTCGCCGGCCACTTGAATGGCAACGGCGCTGCCACCTGGTCGGCGGCGATCGTCGGGCTGGGGTATGTGGGCCTGCCCACTGCGGCCGCTCTGCATGGCCGGTGCGGGCGGATCATCGGGCTCGATGTGAACCAGGAGCGGCTGCGGGAAATCGTGGCGGGGGAGGCAGATCTGGGCGAGCCGGACCGCATCCGGCTCGATGCAGCACTGAGTGACGGGTCTCTTGAGCTGACCTGCGATCTGGCCGCCGTGGCAAAGGCAGATGCGGTGATTATCTGCGTGCCGACGCCCGTGGATGGCGACTATGTCCCGGATCTCGGTGCGCTGCGCGGGGCGTGCGCGAGCGTCGCCGCGCACGCGCGGCCGGGGCAGACGCTGATCTTGACGTCGACGACTTATGCGGGAACGACGCGTGAGCTGCTGGCCGAGCCGTTGGAGCGGCGGGGTCTGCGGGTGGGCTCGGATGTGTTCGTGGCCTTCAGCCCGGAGCGGATTGATCCGGGCAACCCAGATCACCTCCAGCGGGAGACGCCGCGGGTCGTCGGGGGCGTCACCCCCGAATGTGCTTCGCGGGCAGCTGCGGTAATCGGCCAGCTGACTGACGAGGTTTACCTGGTGAGCTCGCCGGAAGCGGCCGAGGCGACGAAGCTGTATGAAAACATCTTCCGCGCGGTGTCACTGGCCTTGGCGAATGAGTTTGCTGACGCGTGCGGCGCGCTGGACCTGGACCCGGTCGAAGTAACGCTGGCAGCGGGAACGAAGCCGTACGGTTTCCTGGGCGCTCTCCCCGGCCCTGGGGTGGGTGGGCACTGCATCCCCTGTGACCCGCATTACCTGCTGTGGCAGCTCGGCAGGAAGGGGCGCCGGTCCCCTCTGATCGAGCAGGCGATGACATCGATCCGGCTGCGCCCGGGCAGGGTGGCCGAGCGGGCAAGGGAGGTGCTGGCTGCCGATGGCCGGGGCCTGGCGGGCGCCCGGGTGATCGTAGTCGGCGTCAGCTACAAGGCGGGGGTGCAGGATCTCCGCGAGTCGCCTGCCCTGCCGCTCATAGCCGGTCTGCGGGCCGAGGGCGCCGAGGTGGGCTACTGCGACCCGCTCATTCCCTGCATCCAGCTGCCGGACGGCATCCAGATGCGAAGCGAGGACGCTCCTGCCGGGTCTGGCTGGGACCTGGCTGTCGTCCATACCCTGCACCCGGGCGTGGACCATTCATGGGTGCGGGACTGCCCGCGGGTGCTGGATGCCACTTACCAGTTCAGCGACGTCGCGCACCGCGTCGTCGTCTAAGCGGTGGCTCTCCGTCATGACCAGTAGCCCGGACCGTGCAGAGCCGGCCGGCCGGCCCGGCCAGCCGTCGAGCCGGCCTACCCGCACGGCTAGCCCGCCTACCCGCACGGCCAGCCGGTGAAAGCAGCCGCGGTCCCCTCACTGGAGCTCGCCTCAGCGGCCGGCCCCGGCGGCCGGAGCCGGGCCGGCCAGGGCATCGGCGTGCCAGCGATCCCCGGTGTCTCCCGGAGGCCGGTCCCGCTGGCCGCCGTGCTGCCTCTCGCCGACGCCGCGGCACTGACTGCCGCGCTGGTGGCAGCTAGCGTCGCTGCCGGGCGGCCGGGCTGGCCGGCAGCGGCATACTCGGTGACGGCGCTCCTGGCCCTCTCGGTCAGCGGGATGCAGCGCCTGCGCATCTGCACGCGGGTGTCCGACCAGGCGGGCCGGATGCTGGCTGCCGTCACCGCGCCAGCACTGGTCCTGCTGCCGTGGACGCCCGCACCGATCGCGCTGCGCCTTGTGCTGTGGTCCGCCGGCCTGGTGCTCGCCTTCCGGGTTGCCGTTACGACCGGGCTGCGCGCCGGGCGCCGCCGCGGCTGCCTGACCGAGCCTGCTCTGCTGGTCGGCGCGGGCAGCGCCGGCGAGCAGATTCTCGGCCTGCTGCGCGAGCATCCCGAGCTGGGCCTGCGTCCGTGCGGGTTCATCGACTCCCTGCCGCTGGCCAGCACGCCAGGGCTGCCAGTGCTCGGCGGCCCGGCTGACCTGGCTGAGGTAGTCGCGCGGCACGCAATCCGGCGGGTGATCGTGTGTTTCCCCGCCGACCGTGACGAGGAACTCGTTGCTGTTCTGGGCGACTGCAGGGGTCTGCACGTCGATATCTGCGTCGTGCCGCGGCTGCGCGCCCTGGGCACAGCCGTGCCCAGGGCCTGCCTTGACGAGATCTGGGGCATCCCGCTCGTCCCGCTGCGGCAGGGCCGGCCGGTCACGAGCATGTTCCTGAAAAGGACCTTCGACGTGGCCGCCGCCGCGATCCTGCTCGTCCTTGCCGCTCCCCTGCTGGCCGCGCTGGCCTTCGTGATCAAGGTACGTCGCCGCCATTCAGTGCTCTTCCGCCAGGCGCGGGTAGTCGGCCGCGGCAGGCTTGCCGAGATCATCAAGCTGCGCACCCTGGGGTCGCACCCCGACGCCGATACGTGCTGGGTGGTGCCGGCGTGGCAGCTCACCCCGCTTGGCAACTGGCTTCGCACCACGCATCTGGATGAGCTGCCGCAGCTGATCAACGTGCTGCGCGGGGACATGTCCCTGGTCGGGCCCCGGCCAGAACGGCCCTACTTCGCAGAAAAGTTCGGGCGCGAAATCCCCCGGTACGACGATCGGCACCGGATGCGCGCCGGGCTTACCGGGCTGGCTCAGGTCCACGGGCTGCATGGCGACACCTCGATCCACGAGCGTGTGCGCTTCGACAACTTCTACATCGACAACTGGTCGCTCTGGCTCGACGTCGTGATCCTGGCCAGGACTCTGGCCACGGTCGCCGGGGCCAGGCGCACCATGAAGGGTGGACTGTGAAAGTCCTGCAGGTAATCACGGGTCTGGGTGTCGGCGGTGCTGAGCTGCAGCTGAAGTCGTTCCTTCAGCACACCCGGCATGAGTGCGACGTGGTGACGCTGTATAACGCGGGCCCGGTAGCGGAGATGATCCGCGGTGGCGGGGACCTGGTGCGTGATCTGGGGATGACCCGCAATACACAGCTGTCGGCGCTGCTGGCGCTGCACCGCCTGATCCGTGCTGGCGGGTACGACGTCGTGCACACCCACCTGTACCGGTCGCAGGTCTACGGCCGCCCGGCGGCGTGGCTGGCGGGCACGCCGGTGGTGCTGAGCACCGAGCACTCGATTGGCGAGACGCACCTGGAGCGCCGGAAGATGACGCCGGGCGTACGGGCGCTGTACCTGGTCACCGAGCGGTTTTCGGATGCGACGATCGCGGTGTCGGAGACGGTTCGGGACCGGATGGTGGCCTGGGGTGTCCGCCCGGCCCGGATCACCATTATCCCCAACGGGGTAGATCTTGGCCGGATCGTGTTCGACTCTGCTGCACGGGCCGCGGTCCGGGAAGAGTTCGGGATCGGCGGCGGCGATTATGTGATCGGGGTGCTGGGCCGCCTGGACCCCAACAAGCAGTTCGATCTGGTGATCGAGGCTGCTGCCCCCTTGCTGAATGACAGCACGAAGCTGCTGGTGGTCGGCAAGGGCGAAGAAGCGGCCCACCTGGAGCAGGCAGCCGCCAAGTGCGGGGTGACCGACAAGGTGATCTTCACCGGGGAACGGCATGACGTCGCGGCGATGCTGTCGGCGATGGACCTGTTCGTGGCGTCCTCGGCGCAGGAGACGTTCGGCCTTTCCGTGCTGGAGGCGCTCGGCAACGGGGCTCCCGTCCTGTACACCACCTGTCCCGCGCTGGAAGGCCTCGATGTGGCCCGGGCATGGCAGGTCCCTTCCACGGTCTCCGGGCTTCATGAGGCCATGGCCGCTGAGGTGCGCACCGGGCAGCGTGACCGGGTGCCCGAGCCCGCCGTCGAGAAGGCATACGGGATCCAGGCCGTCACTAATCGCATCGACGATCTTTACGACCAGCTCGCCGCCCGGCGTACCTGGCGCACCCTCCGCCGCCGAGCGCGCCGGACCCGGCAGCCTGCGGCCGCGGCTGGCGCGACACGAGGCGGGACGCCAGCTTCCGGGCCGGTCGCGGCCGGCCCGGTGCCGGTAATCCAGCGAGCCAGCGGGACACCAGCCGGACCGGTGCCAGGAAACGTGCCGGCCAGCCCGGCGCCAGAGTCAGCCAGGGATATGTGATGAAGATTTTCGTGACCGGCGCGGCCGGGTTCATCGGGTCGCATCTTGTAGAGGACCTACTGTCTGACGGGCACCACGTGACCGGCCTGGATGACCTGAGTACCGGGCGGCTGAGCAACCTGCGCGTGGTCGCCGGCCACCCGGGGTTCCGCCTGGTGCAGGGCTCGATCCTGGACGAGGCTCTGGTCAGCGAGCTCACCGCGGGATGCCAGCAGGTCTATCACCTAGCTGCCGCGGTCGGCTCTTTCGTTATCCGCGATCGCACCCTGGAGAGCCTGCGGACCAATATCCACGGCACTGAGAACGTCGTCGACGCCGCAGCCCGCTGCGGCGCGGTCCTGCTCGCTGCCTCGACCAGCGAGATCTACGGCAAGAACATGAAGCCCGGGCTCTGCGAGGACGACGACCGCATCATTGGCTCGCCGCTGAAATCGCGGTGGAGCTACGCCGAGGCGAAAGCCATCGACGAGAGCCTCATCGACGCATACAGCCGCGAACGCGGCCTCAAAGCCGTCATTATCCGGTTCTTCAACACCGTCGGCCCGCGCCAGACCGGCCGGTACGGGATGGTCATCCCCCGGTTCACCCGGCAAGCCCTGGCCGGTGAGTCACTCACTGTCTACGGCACCGGCGACCAGATCCGCTGTTTCTGCCACGTGTATGACGTGATCCCCGCGCTGACGAAGCTCATCGCCGCTCCCGCCGCCTACGGCCTCGCCGTCAACCTCGGTAGCAATGAGCCCATTTCCATCAACGACCTGGCCGAGCGCATCATCGCGGCCACTGACTCCGCGAGCGTCGTCACGCATACTCCATACCTCGACGCATACGGCTCCGGCTACGAGGACATGCAGCGCCGCATCCCGGACTGCACCCTCGCCCGCACGCTCTGCGGCTTCACCCCGCGGCGGACCCTCGACGACATCGTTGCGGCGGTTGTCAACGACCAGGAAGCCAGCCGCAGCGCCGTTGTGGCTTCGTGATTGCGGGACTACCACTATGGATCAGGACTCGGCAGGCAACGGGACAGATCCCGCGACCCGGCACACCCGGGCGGGACCGCTGGGCTTCTTGCGGCCCGCCGCCCGGGACCGGCCGCAGCTCACCCTGGCCGGCCCCGAGAGCTCAGAAGCACCGCCGCCGCCCGTCCGGTCGCGGCGCGGGCGCCGTGGTCTCAGCAGCTTCGCGTGGCTGGCCGTCGTGCCCGCGGGCGTCCTTGCGGCCGTACTGATCGTGCACGCAAATCAGGCAGCTAAGACTGCGCCCATCGCCCCGCCGAGCAACCAGGTCCTCGTGGTGGCGTCGGTGCCGTACTGGAGCATCGGCCCGGGAACCGACACGGTGCTGGCCCACCGGAACGACGTTAATGAGGTCTCTCCGTGGATGTACGGGATCGGCGGCAATGGCCAGATCATCCTGGACTCGGGAATCAGCAAATCCACGATCGAGGTGTACCTGAACCGCCTACGCGCCCGGGGACTGCCGCTCGTGCCGACGCTGGCGAACGTCGATGCGCAGGGCAACTGGTCCTACGGGCCGGTGGCCCGGATGCTGCACAATCCGGCGATGGCCGCGCGGCAGGTGGCCGAGATCGTCGCGCTGGTCGACTCAAACCACTACGCCGGGATTGACCTGGACTACGAGAACCTGCGGGCGGGCGACCGGCAGGCATTCACCGCATTCGTCACCCGCCTGGCCAGCGCACTGCATGCCAAGAGCAAGATCCTTTCCGTCGCCCTGTTCGCCAAGACCACCAACGCGGGATACGCCCCGCGCAATGTCGCACAGGACTACGCAGCCATCGGCCGGGCGGCCGACCAGGTCCGGCTGATGACCTACGACTACCACTGGGCAACGTCTCCTCCCGGCCCGATCGCCCCGATCGGCTGGGTCCGCGGCGTGATCAGGTACGCCAAGACGCAGATTCCCGCATCGAAGCTCGTTCTCGGTATCCCGCAGTACGGCTATGACTGGACCGGCCACCACGGCACTGCGATCACCTGGCTGCAGGCGCTCCGGTTGTCCCGCCGGTACCATGTCCAGCCGCGCTACGACGCATCGAGCCAGGCTCCGTCGCTCACCTATACCGACGCCTCCGGCCGCAAGCACGTCGTGTGGTTCGAGAACGCGGAGAGCTCCCGGGCGAAACTGGACGTGGCGCAGGGAGCCGGAATCGGCGGCGTCTACCTGTGGATGTACGGCCCCGCGGATCCCGGCACCTGGCCGGCACTGCGCCAGGTGTTCCGACTCGGCTCGCACCCCGCGCATTCATCCCAGCGGGGCGCGTCATGATGCCCTGGTGGGCGCTCGCAATCCTCGTCCTCGGCGTGAATTTCGCCTTCTGGGGAACGGTCGGGCTGAGCCGGCTCCTCGATCAGCTGACCATCAGCCGGTGGCGCTCGCGAAAGCGTGCCGCCTACCCGGGAAATGTTGTCGCGCTTCGTCATGACCCCGGCGGCAGGCGATCCCGCCAGATCCACCTGTCCGTGGACGACGTCGCCGTACTCATCCCGGCGCACAACGAGGGCGCCGTCATCGAGGACAGCCTCCGGGCGATCACGAAGCTTGTCCCGCGCAAGAACATCCATGTCGTGTCCGACGGATCGACTGACGACACGTTCGAGGTCGCGCTGCGCTGCGGGGTCAAGGCAATCAAGACCCGGCAGAACGTCGGCAAGGCAGGCGCACTGCGCGACGCCATCGAGCGGTTCAAGCTCGGGGAGCGATTCCCGGTCGTTATGTTCCTCGACGCCGACACCCGGGTCGATCCCGGCTACTTCGCCGCAGCGCTGCCGCTGTTCGACTCCCTGAAAGTGGCAGCGGTGGCAGGCTGCGTACGGACCGACACCCGCCGGATGCTCTCCCCGGTGGGAAACCTGCTCACCGGCCACCGGATGAGGATCTACGCAATCGGCCAGCGCGTGCTGAAGTTCGGCCAGACGTCGCGGCACCTGAACGCAACACCCATCGTGCCGGGCTTCGCCAGCCTGTACCGGACGGCGGTCCTTCCGCTCATCGACATTAATCCGGCAGGGCTGGTAATCGAGGATTTCAACATGACTTTCGAGGTTTACCAGAATGGGCTGGGCAGGGTCGGCTTCACGCTGGACGCCGTCGCGGTTACCCAGGATCCCGACAACTTTCACGACTACATCCGCCAGACGAGACGGTGGGCTCTCGGCCTGTGGCAGACGGTTCGCCGTCATCCGCCCCGGCTGAACCTTTTCACCGCCATGCTCGCCCTGACACTGACGGAACTGGTCACCTCCAGCCTGCTGTTCGTTATCCTCCCGGTGATCGCGGCTGTCCTTATTGTCCCGGACCTGGTGAGCGGTGCCGCCGGCTGGCCAGGCTTTGCGTCCGTGTACGCGGTGGTGTCGATCCATATGACCCTCGCCCGGATCTTCTACGGGGTCGTTGTTCCCGACTTCGCGATGACCTTCCTGGTTGCGATCCTCGAGCGCCGGCCCCGGCTGCTGCTGGCGGGACCCTTCTTCCCGTTCATGCGGGTGCTGGACTCGGCTATCGGCCTGTGGGCGATTCCGCTGGCCTGGCTGGCGAGCTCCAACGGAGTGTGGAAGAGCCCGGCCCGCCGGGCTGCGCCGCGCAAGCACCGCGAGATCGCGCCTTCTCCGGTGCCCGCGGCGGCTACCCCCGAGGTCCTCGACGCGGCATATGCGCCCCAGCCCGCTGCGGCCGCGTTCGAATAAGCGACAGTGTCCGAATAAGCGGCAATGTGCCACGCCCGCAGCTAGCTCAAGTGTTCAGGATCCGGCCGCAGTGCTTCCTGCGTTTGCCGCTTCCGCGCTAGCCGCCTCGGCCTTGGAGTACCTGATGTACCGGTAATGGCCGCGGGCGATGAGACCGCCCCCCGCGATCACAACCAGGAACCCCGCCAGCAATATCTGGGCTCGATGACTTCTTGCGATCGCAAGGCTGTAATCGGTGGTGGCTATGACGCCAACGGAATTAGTGGTCAGGCCGAAACTCAGCGCGGTCGTGCCGGGCGGGGCGGCCGGTGTGGTCCACGCAGCCTGCTGCCACGAATCCGAAGCCTGGAAGACGGGGCTCGTGGTCCAGTAGACCCAGCTTCCCAGCAAGGTGCGGCGGTAGATCTCGATCTGCGTTGGGCCGCTCGATTTGTACCATACGCCGGTGGTATAGGAATGACCGGAGGCGACCGACGGTGCACAGAGGCCGAGGTCCATTGCCTGCAATAGCTTTGCATTACCGGATCCTGATTTTGTCAGGCGGATCGCCTCGGCCGCGGACCCATGCGGGCCGCCGGCGGGCTGATAGGCGAAGCTGGCACCAGTCTCACCGTAGTCCGCTTCCTGGAAGCACGCTGGGTGGCCGCCGCTGGCCTTGACGAGATTGGCGTTAACCACGCCGGAAGGCGGCAGAGTTCGCGGGGCCGGACCAGCCACCGGCGGCATTACCGGGCCGCCGATCACCTGGCGCATCGTTTCCACCACGGTGTTGTGCCTGGCCTGCCCATGCAGCCATTTGAGCACGCTGCCGAGTATGGACGGCGTGGTCCCGAGGTTGCAGTTCGTCGGGCAGATGTCGTGGATCGTGAAGATGACCCATCCGCCGCCGTGCTTCCGCGCACCCCGGACGATAGACTCGTAAGTGCGCGCTGACCAGGTCGTGTGGACTGAGTTCACCTCGATGGGAGCCCGCACGTTCAGCGGGTTCTTCGGCGGAATGGTCTCCGCCCGAGCGCATGTATCGCAGCGCCTGGCCCCCCTGAGGGACCCTGCGCCGAGCCCTGCGTTGTAACCGCACTCTCGCGTAAGCGCCTCAACGGCCGGGGTCACGGCCGCAAACGGGTAGGCGAAGTCGGTAGGCCGGAGGCCCCACCGGAAAAGGTTTGACCGGTCGTCGCAGATTTCCCGCTTGGCCTCGGCAGCGGGCATCGTCGTCAGCTGCTCGTGCAGGACGCTGAGTCCGCCGATCTCATTGCCGTCAGCGGCGATCTCGTGGATATCGCGGATGGTCAGGTACGGCGAAGACTTCCGGCACTCCGTCTGGCTCAGCAGGCACACGAGGCCTGAGGGGACGAAATAGGTGGCGTGCATTCCATACTGGCGGAACATCGGCAGCGACGGCATCTGGTCAGCCAGGCCTCCGCCCCATGCAAAGGTGACAACAGTCTTGGCGTCGGCTGCCTTGGCTTTCACAGTTGCGTGCCGTCCGCCCGGCGCGGCGGCGGCCAGCGCCAGGCATGAGGGCGACGCAAAGGTTGCAAGCGCGACTCCTGTGACCAAAATTGCCGCAATATGGATAAACCGTGCCATCGACCTTCGACCCGTATGTCTCGTGACCCGGCGATCCGACGGGCCTCCCGCTCAGCCTTAAAGGATATTATCCCAAAAGCACCATCACGATGGAATGAGTACCATAGCTTTCTTACTGCCAGGCTGCCTTGTACTGGGCAGGCGAAGACTGTCAGGCCAGCCCGGACCGGGCAGGCAACTGGAGACAGGCAGGACTGGTTATCCAGTCATCGAAGGATGGCGGGGCTGACCAGCCGATCGCGCCAGAAAGATCCACTAGGCCGCGCGAGAAATGCACGCTCGTGAAGTCCACCTCGCCACCGCCAAACTTTGCCTGGGCGAAATCTATCTGCCCGCCATCGAAGCTCGCGCCGGAGAACCGCACCTCACTGCCACTGAATTCGGCCCAGCGAAATTTGACCTCACCGCCGGTGAACTCAGCGCCAACGAAGCTGACCATGCCGTGCGCGAACTTCGCTCCGACGAAGTTCACCGTCGTGCCGGTAAACTCAGCGCCAACGAAGCTCACCTCGCTGCCGGTGAACACGGCGCCCACGAAGCTGACCTCGCCGCCGGTGAACTCGGCGTCGAGGAAACCAATCGCGCCGCCGGTGAACTCGGCGTCGAGGAAACTGACTGCGCCGCCGGTGAAGCGCGAGCCGAGAAAAGCTACCGCGCCGCCGGCGAAGTGCGAACAGAAGCTGACCTTGCCGCCGGCGAACTCGGCCCCGGTGAAGCTGACCCCGCCGCCGGTGAACTCGGCGCCGAGGAGGGTGACCTTCGCCCCGCTGAACTTTGCCCCGGCAAAATTCACCTCCCCGGCGGCGAATTTCGCCCCCGCGAAGCTGACCTCCCCGGCGGCGAATTTCGCCCCCGCGAAGCTGACCTTCGCGCCGGTGAACCGGGCCCCGGCGAAGCTGACCTTCGCGCCGGTGAACTGGGCCCCGGCGAAGCTGACCGCACCGCCGGTGAACTGTGCCCCGGCGAAGCTGACCTTCGCGCCGGTGAGTCCTGCGCCGGTGAAGCCTGACATGCCGTCGGCGGACCTCGCAGGTGGTTCGCCGCTGTCGAAAACGACACCGCTGAAATCGAGGTCAGAGCCACGCCACGAGATGGCGGCCCCGGCGCGAAGGTGCGCAGCGATGACGCTGAGAATCGCATGCCGGCAGGCCCGGTCACCGCGCCAGGTACGCCACCGCTCGCCGCCTTTTTCCCGGTCATCCTTATCCGGACGCGGCACGGGCACTGCGCGTACGGCGCTGCAGAGGATATCGATGCAGGCCTGTCGGTGAGCAGGATCTTCGTCGGCGAAGCGTGCCAGCGCATGCACTGCCGCGAGGCGGACGGCGGCGGAGTCGTGCTTGAGCTTGCCGACGGCGTCAGCAAGCCGCTCTTGCGCTTTTTGGGTATTTGCCGAAGCCAAATGCCGCTCGGCCACTATCCGGCGCCTAGACGCGGGCGTCCAGGCGATCGGCGACCTCTGGGGTTTGGCCGCCGACAGTTCAGGCGACAGGATGACCTTCTGTGTCAGGTCGGTTATATCTGTGATGCGGACTCCGTGACCAGGTCTGGTGTTCGTAGTTACTGGAACATGGCGGGCCTGGTGACCAGCCAGGTGGCCGACCGAGATCATTGACCTCGTCCTGGCCTATAGCGTCCTCATAGGTATCATCGTAGCCCATTCAGTATATCTAAGATCCTGCCGGATCCAGAGGGCATTCGGTATAAAGCGGTCGCTTTAACAGAGTGCTCGCGGCGCATGAGGCTGCGACCGTTGGCTCATGGCCGATACGGCGATCAGCTCCGGTCGGCCACCGCAAGCACTGCGGGCCCGCCGCCGCATGCACCGCAGGCCGGCCGCCGCAAGCACCGCAGGCCGGCCGGCGGCGCGAGTACCTTGAGTTCTTGCCGGTCAAGGCTGCCTCTGGACGACGGGTGCGGCTGCGGATCACGGCGGCCACCTGCCGTTATGGACCGGCACCGCGCAGGGTCGACGCCGGCGCGCTTTCGATGCATTGTGCCCTGGCGGACGCGTACCTCAAGGCGCTGGGACCAGGTGGTGGATTCATCGTTCCGCCCGCTTTGCCGCCGGGCCCGGGCCGTCAGATTAAACCTCCGCGGTCTTGTCATGGTCTGGTCATTAATGGCCTTGGCCGGTCGTTAACCGGTTTAAGACCTCTGCTTTTTCCTGGCATGTGAAAAGCTACAGACGTCACGTTTCCGGGGCATTATGATACGGCTATTGGAATCGCCATTAACGTCGGATGCAGGACTCCTGACATAGCGTGCGCGCGCGATACCGGACTGCGGCCGAGCTCCTTGCGTAACTGCGGTTCCGGTCAGCGCACCCGNNACCCGGCAGTTCCTGGCCGGTTGCTCGTGAATTTTATGCGACGCTGCGGACGTCAGCCGAAGGCCACTGCGGGCGTTAGCCGGAGCTGTGGCTAAGAACGACGCACGGCAAAGTCCAGGCCGTTCCTGGCGTGGAGGTGCAACCCCACATTGAATTTCGCCCGGGGAGCTACGGCAAACGGCCTTGCTGATCTTTCCGGACGGGGTCGGGTAACCGGCGGTGGGGGTGGATCGGCCGATATCTCGTATCTCACTGCCTGGTTTTGCGGGGATCCGCTTCTGGCGGTCCTTCCAGCCACCGTGCTGTCCGTGTGCGCCCTCGCACGGCTCGCCTGGCGATCGCCGGCCGCCCGGCTACCCGGTCGCCCGGCGGCGCGCGCCCTCGGCATCACCCGGCCTTTCCGCTGGCCGCCGCAGCCTTTAAGCCAATGTGTAATCAATCGCTGACAAAAAGTTACCAATGCCATTGCGTGATCACTTCAGGCGCCCGTCAGCGAGCAGATCGCGGCGAGTGATCGCTTTCGGATACTGCGCCGCTCCCCGTTATCGAGACGAGGATTCCTCATTCATTGGTATGAGGACAGAGCCAATTCGCTCCAGCACAGTGTATGGATGGATGTATTGCGGCTGCTTCTGGTGGATGACTACCAGATGGTCACCGAAGCACTTGCCTCCAGGCTCTCCACGGCACCGGACCTCTGGGTGGCCGGATGCTGCCGTACCGATGATGCCCAGCTGCCGGAGATCGTCCGCTGGCTGCGACCGGACGTGATCTTGATCGAGATAGAGCCGCTCGGCTCCGCCGTGGGGGAGGTCCTGCAGCGTCTTCGAGCGTCCTGGCCGGCTACTCACGTGGTCGTGGTCAGCGCCGACCATGACATCGCCCACGCCGTGAACGCGGCCAGGGCCGGGGCGGATGCCTGGGTATCCAAGCAGCAGGGCGCGGACGAGCTCGAGACAGTGCTCCGCGGAGTGTGCCGCGGCCATTCCTGGTTCCCGCCCGAGATGCTCGGCGAGATACTGCGCGAGCTCCGTGACGACGTTCGGAAAGCCAGGGAGGATTCCGATCCGCTGGACGTGCTCAGCCCGCGGGAACGCGAGGTACTGGTGAGCATGGCGGAAGGTAAGCGCGGCACGCAGATCGCCGAGGAGCTGCAGATATCCGCCGACACCGTCCGGACCCACACGCGCAGCATCTTCAGCAAGCTCGAAGTGCACAGCCGGCTTGAGGCGGTCAGCGTGGCGCGGGCGGCCGGCCTGCGGCCTTGGGAGCAGTTAGGAATGACCGGTACCCGGCAGCCAGCCGCTCCCGCCTGGCCGACGGGCTTTGGCAAGTGACGAGCAGGCAAGTNNGAGCAGGCAAGTGACGAGCAGGTCCCAGAAAGGCTCAAGCCAGGAAGAAAACGCGGCCGGGGGCGCCGGGCGCCCTCTTCGTGTCGCGATAGTTATCACCCGGCTGGAGGGCGGCGCGGGCATACTCGCCCTGCGCGGGGCACAGGCGATGGACCCGGGCGCCTTTCAGCCGACGATCGTGACCGGTAGCGGGGACCGGCTGCTCGACGCCTCGGCATCGGGGCTGGAAGTCATTCTCGAGCCCTCGCTGCGCTCGCCAATCGCCCCGCGCCGCGACCTGCTGGCGCTGCGCCGGCTAGAGACGGTGCTCCGGCAGCGGAACTTCGACGTGGTGCATACCCACACCGCGAAGGCCGGCACGATAGGCCGCCTGGCCGCGCGCCGGGCCGGCGTATCCAGGATCGTGCACACCTTCCATGGTTTTCCCTTCCACGAGTTCCAGTCGAGCGCACGCCGCCAGGCCTACGTGTCGATCGAACGGCGACTCGGCCGGATCACTGACGTGGCGCTGTGCGTGGGCGCCGGGGTGGCTACCGAGGCGGTACGGCGGGAATTGATCGCGCCGGAGCGGATCCGCACGATCGGCGTGGTCGTGGACGGGCCGGACAGGACCCGGGCAAGCATGACCGCCGGCACGCCAGAGGCGCGGCGGCGCGCTCGCATCGCGCTTGGCCTGCCGGCTGACGCCACGGTTGTCGGCGTGGTGGGCCGGCTGACCTATCAGAAGGCGCCCGAGGACTTCCTCGCCGCGATGCTGGCGCTGGGCAGGCCGGGCGTCATCGGCGTCTGGATCGGTAGCGGCGAGCTCGACGAGCGTGTCCGCCGCCGGGTCAGGGCGCTCGGCGTGCGCGTCGTGCTGGCCGGCGAGCGCGCGGACGTGCTCCACGTGCTGCCCGCGTTCGACGTCTTTGTCATGCCAAGCCGCTATGAAGGGCTGCCCACCGCGATTGTCGAGGCCATGATCTGCGGCATCCCGGTCGTTGCGACGGCGGTCAACGCCGTTTCCGACATTGTGGTGCCGGGCGAGACCGGCATGCTGGTACCGCCGCACCAGCCCGAGCTGCTGGCCGCGGCCATCCGCTACCTCCTTGACTCGCCCGCGGTGGCTGCCAGGATGGCTGCGGCGGCGAGTTCTCGCCTGGGCGCCCATTACGGTGCGCCGCAGCTGCGCGCAGTGCTCACGGCGGCGTACTCGCCGGCCAGCACGGCAGCAGGACGCTCACCGGCAGACGCAAACTCCAGGTAATCATTGGAGGCCTCCCCTGCCGGTTCCGTGGGTGGTTTTGCTTGGGCAGCTTTCGAATGCCTGCGTGACCTGCGGCGTGGCACGGCGAGGGTGGCTGGGCCGGCTGTCGTGCTGAGCGTCACCTGGCGGGTACCTGCCGGTGGCGGGAACGGGGCCTTGCTTCCAGCCTGACATGGTCCGCTGGCCCGCACAACGGCCGGGTCCTGCGCCTTTCGCCGGCAGCGCCCGCGACCTCAAGCGCGCCCGCTACGCGCTATGGAAAAACCCCGGGAACCTCACCAGCCGGCAGCAGGCCAAACTCGCCTGGATCGAGAAAACCCACCCCTACCTCTACCGCGCCTACCTGCTCAAAGAAGGACTACGAGTGGCATTCCAGCTCAAAGGCGAAGAAGGCAAATACGCCCTCGCCCGCTGGCTGTCCTGGGCGGCCCGCTGCCGCATCCCCGAATTCACCGAACTCGGGAAAAAGGTACGCAGCCACCTGGAAACCATCCACGCAACCCTCGACCACGGCCTCAGCAACGGCCTGATCGAATCAGTGAACACCAAAATCCGCGTCATCACCCGCATGGCCTTCGGATTCCACNNCCCGCCCTCCCCGGAAGATGATCACAAATCTGCCCACGGAACCGGCAGGAGGGCCGCATTAGATTGCGATTTGCTCACGTGCGTGCGTTACTGTAAACGCCGACCTGTAGTAAATCGTCTTGATAATGTCCGAAAACGCAGGCCGATTCACCCGGCGGCCCATAAGTCGGAGTTGAGTCAACGGGGGACGGCCGATCGTCGACGGGAGCGGTGGGGAAGAGATTTCCCGATAAATTCGGTCTGAAAACCAGGGATCAGCGAGAGCTGCCCACGGTGGGGAGTAAGCATGAGGGGCCAATTCAGCAGACGGCGTGGTTGCCGCGATGATCCACCACGACGCCCGCCCGCCGTGCGGGCCTTGGCCGAGACCGGCAGGTGGTGACGGTGGCGACTCTGGTGCTCGGCGATGACCAGGTCGTATTCCTTGACGCGTTAGCCACCGTGCTCACCCAGCACGAGCACACGGTCGGCGCGGTGACCCGCAGTACCGCGGAGATGGTCGCCTTCGTTCACCATGAGCGGCCCGACGCATGCCTGATCGCCCGCCATCTCGCGAGGGATGACGATGTCGAGGCCATCGGCCGCGTGATCGCGGCGAGCAAACGCACGAATGTCCTCGTGCTCAGCGCCGATCCCGGCGCCGACGCGGTAGGCCGGGCACTGGATGCCGGGGCATCTGGTTACCTCCACCAGTCACGGGGTGTCGACGCGCTCGTTGCCGCCCTTGAGCGAATGCTGTGCGGCGAGGTTGTAGTCAATGTCCCGTCCCGCCCTGCGCGGCGGTTGTCCCGGCCAGACCAGGCGGAGGGGCTCGCCGCGCTGCTGACCTGCCGCGAGCGGCAGTGCCTGCTGATGCTGGTGGAAGGACTCGACACTGCGGCGATGGTCGCGCGGCTCGGCGTATCCCGCACTACCGTCCGCACTCACCTGCAGGCGGTGCTTACCAAGCTCGGCGTGCACTCGCGGCTGGAGGCCGCGTCCTTCGCCGTGCGCTATGGCCTGCCTGACGCCTGGTCCGGGGACCGCCTGGCGATCGCTGCGAGCAAGATGCGGGCGATCCGGCCGCCCCGGCCGGCCGCCGCGGGAATGCGCAGGCTGCCGCGCCCCCTGCCCGTGCCCGTGGCGGCGACTGCCGGCCGGGGTGCGGGTTCTGGCTGATCCGGAACTCCCGCTGCGGGCGCCGCGGACCCCAGCGTGACAGGCTGGATGCGTGATCGTGGGCATAGGCGTCGACATTGCGGACATCTCCCGGGTAGGGGACGCCCTGCGGAGGACACCGGCATTGACTGCCCGGCTGTTCGCTAAGGGCGAACAAGGTCAGCCGACTTCCTCGCTGGCCGCCTGCTTCGCCGCGAAGGAAGCCGTCGCGAAGGCGCTAGGAGGGCCGGCTGGCTTGCAGTGGACCGACGTGGAGGTAACCCACGACCTCCGCGGACGGCCGCTGCTCGAGGTCTCCGGGAGCGCCGCCGCGGTCGCGGCCAGGCTGGGCATCCGCAGCTGGCACCTGTCGCTCAGTCACGACGGCGGCCTGTGCGTGGCGATGGTGGTGGCCGAGTCATGAGGAATGCCCACCAGGTCGCGGACGTGCGCGCGGCCGAATCCGCGCTGATGGCCCGCGTGCCCGCCGGAGCGCTGATGCAGCGGGCGGCTGCCGGCCTGGCGTCGGCCTGTGCCCGGCTGCTGGGTCAGGTGTACGGGTCACGGGTCGTCGTCCTGGCCGGGACCGGGGACAACGGCGGCGACGCGCTCTACGCGGGCGCGCTGCTGGCCAGTCGCGGCGCGGTCGTCACGGCGATCACCACCGGCCGCCGTGCCCACGCCGGTGGCGTGACGGCGCTGCGCGGCGCCGGCGGACGGCTGGTCAGTGGCGGGACTAGCGGGGAAGACGAGGCTGGCCGGGCCGGCGACGCCGCGGCTGACCTGATCGACGCCGCGGATCTCATCATCGACGGCATGCTCGGCATCGGCGGGCAGGGCGGGCTGCGCGAACCTGGCGCGGCCCTTGCCGCGCGGGCGGCGGCGGCGCGCGCGCTGGTGGTCGCGGTTGACCTGCCCAGCGGGATCGATGCCGACACTGGCGAGGTGGCCGGCGCCGCCGTCCGGGCGGACGTGACCGTGACGTTCGGCACCTGGAAGCCCGGCCTGCTCATCGACCCCGGCGCCACCCGCGCCGGGGCGGCCGAGCTGATCGACATCGGGCTGGGATCCTACCTCGCCCCGGCCAGCGCCGCCGCGCTGCAAACCGCGGACGTCGCCGCCCTGCTGCCCCGCCCGACGGCGGAAACCGACAAGTACCGGCGCGGCGTGCTCGGCATCCTGGCCGGCAGCAGCCGGTTCACCGGCGCCGCCAACCTGGCCGTCGGCGGCGCGGTGCGCGGCGGTGCCGGGATGATCCGGCTGCTCACGGCCGAGCAGGCCGCGGCGGTCGTGCGGCAGCACTGGCCGGAGGCGGTGCTGACCGTGATCGGTGCCGAGGTGCCCGCGGCGCGGGCGATCCAGCAGGCAGGGCAGGTTCAGGCATGGGTAGCCGGCCCTGGATTTGATACGCAGCCCTCGTCGGCAAGGCTGCTGGCAGAGGTACTGTCGAGCAGCCTCCCCGTCCTCGTCGATGCGGACGGGATCACCCTGCTCGCGGCACACCGGGAGCTGCTGCCCCGCCCGGCGCCCACGCTGATCACGCCGCACGCCGGGGAGCTTGCCAGGCTGCTCGGGACCGACCGGGCCGCGGTCGAGGCCAGGCGGCTTGAGCACGCCAGGAAAGCCGCCGCCGACCTGGGGGTGACCGTGCTGCTCAAGGGATCGACCACGGTGATCGCGACCGCGTCGGGCAGCCCGCCGGTGCTGGTGAACGCCACCGGCACCGGCTGGCTCGCCACCGCCGGCTCCGGGGACGTGCTCTCCGGGCTGGCGGGCGCACTGCTCGCGCAGGGCCTGGCGCCACCGGAGGCCGCAGCCGTCGCCGCGTACCTGCACGGCCTGGCGGGCAGGCTGGCGGCCACCGGCGCCGCGCACGGCGCCGCGGCGGGTGCCAGCCGCCCGGTGTCCGAGGGCGCCCCGATCGGCGCGGCGGACCTGATCGAGGCGCTTCCCGCGGCCATCCGGACGGTCGCGGCAGGCGCGCGCTGACGCGGCAGGCGCCTGCCGCGTTCAGCTACTCCTCGGCCCGCCCGCCGAGGTGCTTGGCGAGGAACAGCTCGGCCGCAGCGTAGAAGCGCAGCCGGTTCTCCGGCTTGGCGAAGCCGTGCCCCTCGTCGGGGAACAGCATGTACTCGTAGTCGATCCCGGCCTTCTCCAGGGCCGCGACGATCTGCTCCGACTCAGCCTGCTTTACCCGCGGATCGTTGGCTCCCTGCGCGATCAGCAGCGGGATGCTGATGTTGTCCGCACGCGACAGCGGCGACCGCGACCAGAGGAAGTCGGCGTCCTTCGCCGGGTCGCCCACCGCGCGGTGGAACTGGGAGATCATCGGAGCCCAGTACGCCGGGATCGTCTCGATCAGGGTCTTCAGGTTGGACGGGCCGACGATATCGACAGCGCAGCAGAACAGCTCCGGGGTGAACGCCGCCCCGACCAGGGCCGCGTAGCCGCCGTAAGAGCCGCCGTAGATCGCCACCCGGGCGGGGTCGGCCCAGCCCTGGCCGGTGGCGAACGTCACCGCATCCACCAGGTCGTCGTGCATGCGGCCGCCCCACTCCCGGTCACCTGCGTTGACGAACGCCTTGCCGTACCCGGTCGAGCCGCGGAAATTCACCTGCACGCACAGGTAGCCGCGGTTGGCCAGCCACTGAGCCTCGGGATCGAAGCCCCACGCGTCGCGTGCCCATGGCCCGCCGTGCACGTTGAGCACCATCGGCAGCCCCTTGCGGCCGGCCCCTGGCGGGAACGTCGCGTAGCCGTGGATGGTAAGGCCGTCCCGGGAGGTAAAGGAGAACGGCTCCATCGGAGCCAGCTCGTAGCGCGACAGCTCGGGCTGGTGCTCGAACAGGAACTGCCCGCTGCGGGTCGCCCGGTCATAGCTGTAGTACGGGACCGCGCCGGTGTCGTTGGTGAACCCGATCAGCCACGTCGCATCGGCGTCGTCGGCGTCCGCGAACGATGGATCGCCCGGGTGCAGTGCCCGGATTGCCGCGAGATCGGCCTCGACATCCGGGTCAAGCACCTGGTACTCTCGCCGGTCCTTGAGGAAGGTGACGATCTGCGGCTCGCGCGTGTCCGGGTGCAGCCGGACGCCGGTGACATCGGAATCTGGATCCTCCGCCAGCACTTCGGCGGCGCCCGTCGCCAGGTCAAGGCGGACTAGCCTGCCGGTGTCCGCCCCGACGGAACTCACTGCGAGCAGCGATGCGCCGTCCTCGCTGAACGCGATCGGCTGGCTAGTCATGACGTCCTCGACGGCAACGGCCAGCAACGCCCGCCAGTCCCCGTCGGCGCTGCCGCGGACCATGAGGACAAGGCTGCCGTCGGGCTGCGGGGCAATCCCGGCGCGCACCGCCAGCTGGCTGTCGGCAAGCCAGCCGGCGAACCCGGGGTTCTCGACCTCCTTGGTCAGCTCGCCGGTGGTGAGGTCGAGCCGGTAGACGTCATGCAGCTGCGGGTTGTCCCTGTTCAGCCCGAGCAGGATCTCGGTCGGGAACTTCTTCTCCGCGGCGATGAGCTGCGTCTGGACATTGTCGAAGGGGGTGAGGTCACGTCGCTGCATGGTCTCGAGATCGACATCGTGCAGGCGCCAGTTCTCGTCGCCCCCGGTGTCCTGCAGGTACAGCAGGTGCCTGCCGTCGTGTGCCCAGGCGAACATGCGGATGCCACGATCGGAGTCATCGGTCACGACCCGCGCGGCGGGCCAGTCAATTCCCTGATCCTGCCCAGAGCCCGCCGGGGCGACCCAGACATTGAGCACGCCGTCAGCTGGCGCGATCCACGCCAGCTGGGTCCCGTCGGGCGAGATACGAGGGCTGATCCGCTCAGGATTGCCGAAAAGTACCTGGCGCGGAATGATTTCGACCATCGGAAGTGCTCCCTTTCACGCAGCGGCCAGCGCTGGTGGGCTAACGCCCTGGCCGCGGTCAGCGCTGGATGATCCTGCGCCCGTCCATGGTCCACCAGCGATTACAGGCGGTGCAGCCCAGGAGATCCCCAGACTGGCTTGAGGTGCTCCGCACCGTGCCACCGCAGCGGCAGCGATCCCCGGCCGCGACTCTCCGGATAGCTCTCCGTAAGGCTCCCCCGGGCGGTGCCTCGGTGGTGCGATTTTCTTTGCGCACGAACATCGCGCCCGCAACGATGGCGACCACCAGCACGCCGATGGCGGTCGTCAGCACGTAACCCAATTGCGCCTCCTGCGGCGAGATATACCTCGACGGTACTGCGCGCTACCCGCGCCCGGGTAGACGGCCGCTGGTAGACGGTACTGCGGGCCGGGCACGCGGGTAGCCGTGACGGCTATCGCCGTGCGGAGTGCCCGGCGCAGCCGGTCAGCTAACCGGCCCGTCCGCGCGGATCCGGCCCGTGGCAGGCGGCTGCTGGCACACTGGGACGTCATGGACGGTCATCCGGAGGCGCTCATCGACCTGGGCGCGATCAAGCAGAATGTCGCGGCGCTCCGCCGGCATGTCAGCGGAGCCCAGCTGATGGCGGTAGTCAAGGCGGACGGGTACGGCCATGGGCTGATCCCGACCGCGACGGCGGCGGTCGGCGGCGGCGCGGACTGGCTCGGAGTCGTTCAGATCGGCGACGCGCTGGCGCTCCGCCAGGCCGGCCTCACCGTTCCGGTGCTGTGCTTGCTCGGCGCGCCGGACGCCGCGCACGAGGAGGCCATCGCCGCCGGTGTTGACCTGTCCGCGGGCTCCGTGCCGCTGATCAGCCAGATCGCGGCGGCCGCGCAGCGCGCCGGGCGCCCCGCGCGCCTGCATCTGAAGGCGGACACGGGGATGTCAAGGGGCGGCGCCACGGCCGCCGACTGGCCGGCGCTGGTGGCCGCGGCGCTGGCCGCCGAGGCGGCGGGGCATGTCCAGGTCACCGGTATCTGGTCGCATCTGGCCTGCGCGGATATCCCCGGGCATGCCTCGATCGCCGTCCAGCTGGCCGCGTTCCGGGATGCGGTAGAGCTGGCGGAACGGGCCGGCGCCAGGCCGCAGTTGCGTCATCTCGCCAACACCCCGGCCACGCTCACCTTGCCGGAGACGTGGTTCGACCTAGTCCGCCCGGGCGGTGCGGTGGTCGGCCTGTCCACGCTTCCCGGCGAGCTGCCGGGCTGGCTGCGCCCGGCCATGACCTTGCGGGCGCGCCTGATCCAGGTCAAGCAGGTACCGCCGGGCACCGGCGTGTCCTACGGGTTCCGCCACGTAACCACCGGCCGGGCCACGCTCGGCCTGGTTCCGCTCGGATACGCCGAGGGAGTACCGAGGAACGCCTCGGGCGCGGCCGAGGTGCAGGTCCGCGGGCGGCGGTGGACGATCTCCGGCACTGTCTGCATGAACCAGTTCGTCGTGGACTTCGGCGACTACGCCGTCTCGGCCGGTGACGAGGTGGTCCTCTTCGGCCCCGGCGACTCGGGGGAGCCCACTGCTCAGCAGTGGGCCGATGCGCTCGGCACGCTCTCCTATGAGATCGTGACGAGGTTCGCCGGCCGGGTGCCCAGAAGCTACTCTGAAGTAACTGAACCGCAGGAGCTGGCGGCGTCTCCGGGTGCGAGCGCGTAGCGGGAGGTCAGATGGCCAGGTGGTGGCTGATCACCGGCGCAGCAGGCCTGGTCGTGGGCGTGGTGGCGGCAGGCACGGGCGTCGTCATCGCGGCCGAGAAAATAGCGGTCGGGCGGCAGCGGCTGCAGCCGGATCCGGAGGCGGCGGAGCCGCTCGGCGAATTGCGTGGCCGCGCGCTCACCGTGCTCGCCGACGATGGCGTGCCGCTGCATGCCGAGATCAACGGCCCAGATGATGCGCGGGTCACGGTCATCTTCTGTCACGGCTACACACTGAACCAGGACTGCTGGCACTACCAGCGCAGGGACCTGGGCGGCATTGGCCGGCTGGTGTTCTGGGACCAGCGTGGTCACGGCAGGTCCGGCAGGTCCGGCGGGACTGGCCGGCCAGGCGCAGACCATGTCGGCGTCGACCAGCTCGGCGCCGATCTGCACTCGGTGCTGGCGGCCGTGGCACCGGGTAAGGCACCCGTCGTGCTCGTCGGCCATTCCATGGGCGGCATGGCGATCATGGCGCTCGCCGATCAGCATCCGGGCCTTTTCGGGCCGAAGGTCATCGGGGTGGTCCTGATCTCGACCGCGGCGAGCGGCGTCGACCCCACCGTATGGCTGCCGGGACCGCTGCGGCCGGTGGCGCGGCAGGTAGCGGGGCCGATGCTGCGCGGAGTCGCGAAGGGACGGCGGGCGGCGCTCGTCGAGCGGAGCCGCCAGGCGGCTGGCGACCTGGCGTTTCTCGCCACCAAGTACGTAGGCTTCGGCGATCCCCTGATCAGCCCGGCGCTGGTGGACTTCCTTGAGCGCATGATCCGTGCCACGCCCGTCGACGTAGTCGCCGAGTTCTACCTGGCCTTGGTCGGGCATGACAAGCGGGCCGCACTTGGCGTGCTCGGCCGCGTGCCTGTCGTGGTGCTGGCCGGGGACCGGGATCGCCTTGTCCCTATCGCGCTGACGGAGTGGCTCGCCGGGGAAATTCCAGGGGCGGAGTTCACCCGGCTCCCCGGCGCCGGCCACGTGGTCATTCTCGAGCGGCCCGCGGAGGTCAACGAGGCGATCACCGGCCTGGTCGCGCGGGCGCTGGCCGGCGGCGCAGCGAACGGCCGGTCACCCCGCCGGCAGGCCAGCCATTGACCAGGCCCGGCGAGTCGGCGCCGTGCCTGCGGGCGGAACTCCGCGTACCGACCGCGTCCCGTATGCGCGCCCTGGGCAGGCGGCTGGCGCCGATGCTGCGTGCCGGGGATCTCATCGTGCTCAATGGCCAGCTTGGCGCGGGCAAGACCACCTTGGTCCGGGGAATCGGCGAGGGCCTTGACGTCCGCGGCCCGGTGACCTCGCCCACGTTCGTGATCGCCCGCGTCCACCCGGCGCTGGGCGGCGGCCCGGCCCTGGTGCATGTCGACGCCTACCGGCTCAGCAGCCCGGCAGAGGTGGATGACCTGGACCTGGATGCCGACCTGGAGCGGTCGGTCACCGTGGTGGAATGGGGCGGGGGCCTAGTCGAAGGACTCGCCGCGAGCTGGCTGGATGTCACGATCGTCATGCCCGCGCCCGGTCAGGGCACGGGGCAGGTTGCGACCGGCGGGCCAGGGTCGGGCAGCGGGCCAGGCTCGGCCGGTGAACGGGGCACCGGCGACGAGTCAGATCCGGGCGACGAGCCAAGGATCGTGCTCCTCACCGGCCGGGGCGAGCGCTGGGCCGTAGCCGCCGAGTCCGTGCGGGCCGGCCTACTCGGAGTCCCCGTCAGCGAATAGGCCCGCTGACTGGCCGTGGCCGACAATCGGGCCTGCAGCGCCAGTGCCNNGCGCCGGCGCCGAAAGCTGCCAGATGGAGCTGGCCATATGCAGCGGCCTTACCGCGACCGCCTGCCATAGTTCCGATCTGTCTGACCCGCGCACCGTTCGCACCACTAAACTGCGGTCGTCGCCCGTCAAACTTGCCGTGATCTCGCACGGTCCGATGCCCTTCCCGGAGGCGCGCCGTGGCTCAGCAAGGGCCCCCGCCCCGCCCTGCCCGGCTGCCCGCGCCCGGCTGGCCTGAAGAGCCAGCCCCGCGGCGCCGCCATGCGGCCGACTATGGTGGCCCCGACCAGGACCTGAACGAGGACCTGGACGAGGACCTGCCGCCATGGGCGGGCCTCAGTATCTCCCCGCGCCGGCCGCCCGGTAAGGGCCGTGAGTCGCCCCTGCCGCGGTACCCGGAGCAGCAGCAGCCGGACGCGGATGCGGCCGACGAGGGCTGGCCACCTAACGAGCCGCGTACCAGGCGGGCGATCGCCACGCGGGCGAGGAAAGCGCGGCGCAAGATCCTCACCTGGGGCGGCATCGCGATCGCCGTGGTGGTCATTGCCATCGGGGCGTTGCTCATCTTCGGCCCCAAGGCAGCCGCCCCGCGGCATAGCGATTTCGTCACCACCTATCAGCCCGGGGACTTCCGGTCGGTGCCGAATGCCTGCCGGGTGGTGTCTGCCGCGACACTGAACCAGTACCTGCCGGGCACCCGGGCCAGGGCGGTCTCTGCGCTGGGCAGCAGCCGCACGGAGAGCCAGTGCAGCTGGACGCTGGACGCCAGGCCGCTGTACCGGGTGCTAGAGGTGACCGCCCAGGCGTACGCGCCGAGCCTGCTGGCCACCGGCAATGGCAGCGCTACGTTCAGCGCCATCGATAGCTACGGCGCGACGCTGCAGGGGCTGGCCAGCCCGCCCAAGGCCACGCATTTCCCGAAGGCAACCGTTACCCAGGTGCGAGGGCTCGGCAATAGCGCGTTCAGCGCCCTGCAGGTGATCAGGGCCGGCGGGGACACCACGGATCTGGTCACGCTGGTGGTGCGTGACCATAACGCGCTCGTCACCGTCGAGTTGCAGGGCCTCGATCACCCGGGCCGCCGCGGCGGTTACGGCCCGGTTTCCGTCGGGCAGCTGAAGGCGGGCACGGTCGCGGCGGCGCGCGAAGTCCTCGCGGGGCTGAGCTGAGTCATGCGCGAGCTGCCCGGCCGCCGCCCGCCCGTCTCGTGACCTACGCTGGTCAACCGTGCTGCTACTGGCCTTCGACACCGCGACCCCGGCGGTGACTGTCGCGCTCCACGACGGGGCGCGCGTACTCGCCGAGGAGTCCGCGGTCGATGCACGCCGGCACGGTGAGCTGCTGGCCGCCTCGATTCAGCGGGTGCTGGCCGCCGCCAGTGCCGTCGCGGGTGACCTGACCGGCATCGCGGTCGGAGTGGGGCCGGGACCGTACACCGGCCTGCGCGTGGGCCTGGTGACCGCACGGGTGCTCGCCAGCGCGCTTGGCGTGCCCGTGCACGGCGCCTGCACGCTGGACGTGATCGCGCGGGCGGCAGCGAGCGGCTTGGCCGGCACTGGGGCCGGTGACACGGCCGGCGGCGACTTCATCGTGGCCACCGACGCGCGGCGCAAGGAGGTCTACTGGGCCCGCTACACCGCCACGGCACAGCGCATCAGCGGGCCCGGGGTGAGTGCGCCCGGCGAGCTTGATGCCTGCTGCCCGGTGGCCGGCGAAGGAGCGCGGCTTTACCCCGCCGAACTGGGTGCGCCGATCGAGCCGCGCTACCCCTCGGCAGCCTGGCTGGCCGATCTGACAGCAGAACGGATATCGCGCGGTGCGCCTGCGCTCGCGGCTGAGCCGTTGTACCTGCGCAGGCCCGACGCGCGGATCCCCGGCCCGCTTAAGCGGGTGACGCCGTGATCAGCGAGACGCTGCGGCCGATGACGTCGGCTGATCTGAGTGCCGTAGTCGAGCTCGACCGTGAACTGTTCGGTGCGGAGGCCTGGTCGAGGGCGATGCTCCGAGGAGAACTGGCCCAGCAGCCGGACAGCCGGCATTACCTGGTAGCCGATGACAACGGGGTGATCACCGGTTATGCGGGTCTTCTCGCGGCTGGCTCACAGGGCGACGTGCTGACGCTCGCGGTGGCCGGTGACCGATGGGGCCAGGGCATCGGATCTGCCCTGCTGGAGGCGCTGCTCGCGGAGGCGGCGCGGCGGGGCTGTGCCGAGGTCTTCCTGGAGGTCCGCACCGATAACGCAAGGGCACAGCAGCTCTACCGCCGGTACGGCTTCGTGCAAATCGGAGTCCGTCGGGGCTACTACCAGCCGTCCGGCATCGATGCCCTGGTGATGCGAAGGGAGCTAGGACCTGACCCGGCAGGCCTGGCTGACCCGGCTGGCCCGCAGGGCGGCCCCCTCGGCCCGGTTGGCCCGGCCGGCCCGGTTGGCCCGCAGGCTGGCCTCGTCGGCCCGGCTGGCCCCCAGGGGGCACCCCTCGGCCCGGCTGGCCTCGTCGGTCCGCCCGGCCCGCAGGCTGGCAGCCGGCCTCGCGAAGGCAGCCGGGAGTGAACGCTCCGCTGGTCCTTGGCATCGAGACGTCATGTGACGAGACAGGTGCCGGCCTGGTCCGCGGCCGGCGGCTGCTCGCCGACGCGGTGGCCTCCAGCGTGGCCGAGCACGCCCGGTTCGGCGGCGTGGTGCCCGAGGTGGCAAGCCGGGCACACCTGGAGGCGATGGTGCCCGCTGTAGACCGCGCGCTGGCTACGGCTGGCGCCCGGCTGGCCGACGTGGACGCGATCGCCGTGACCGCCGGCCCTGGGCTGTCCGGGGCACTCCTCGTGGGGGTCTGCGCGGCGAAGGCCTACGCCCTCGCCCTGGGCAAGCCGCTCTACGGCGTTAATCATCTCGCCGCGCACATCGCCGTGGACCAGCTGGAACATGGTCCGCTGCCGGCTCCGGTCATCGCACTGCTCGTCTCCGGCGGGCACTCCTCACTGCTGCTCGTGCCCGACCTTGCTACCGCGGTAGTGCCGCTCGGGGCGACCATCGACGACGCCGCGGGCGAGGCATTTGACAAGGTCGCCCGGCTGCTCGGGCTGCCTTTCCCCGGTGGCCCTCCGATCGACGCGGCGGCGCGCAGCGGCAATCCGGCGGCCGCGGCCTTCCCGCGCGGGAAGTACCGGGATCAGACCTTCGACTTTTCCTTCTCCGGCCTCAAGACATCGGTGGCCCGATGGGTGGAGGCCAGGCGGCAGGCGGGGATCGCCGTGTCCGTGCCTGATGTCGCCGCGTCGTTCCAGGAAGCCGTCGCCGATGTGCTGACGCGCAAGGCGGTGGACGCCTGCCGGGCGCACGGCGTCGGCCATCTGGTGATCGGCGGCGGGGTTGCGGCCAATTCACGGCTGCGGGCGCTTGCCGAGGAACGCTGCACAGCGGCCGGCCTTCGGCTCAGGGTGCCAAGGCCGGGCCTTTGCACCGACAACGGCGCGATGGTGGCCGCGCTGGGTGCCGAGCTGCTAGCCCGGGATGTGCCGCCATCGCAACTCGACTTCGCCGCCGACTCCGCGCTGCCGGTAACCAGCATCACCGTGCCTTAACCGGGCGGGTCACGGCCCTGGGAGGCGGATGCCGAAACCACGCGTCGCCAGCCGGAGCAGCACAGGGCCTGACCGCATCAGGTCGGCGACCCGCGCGGCACTGAGTTCCTCGAGCTGCGCGAGCCGGCCAGCATAGGCCGCCTCGCCCTGCCTGCGGCTGCGGTTCAGGGTTGCCGCGTTGGCCCATACCTTGGCGCGCGACTCACGCAGGAACCGCCGGGTAGCCGCGCGGTTCAGCGGCTGCATGGCGTTGTCTCGCCACGACCGGGCGGACGCAAGCGCACGTAGTTCGTTGTCCTCGGCTCGCACTCTGGCGGTGAGCACTTCGTCGATCCTGCGGTGATCGGCCTCCCTGCGGGCGAGCAGTCCAGGATCGTCAAATTCGGCGTCGCCGATCACCGCCAGCAGGGCTTGCGGCAGGTCGTAGTTGATATGCGCGTTCATCCCGAGCAGCACATGCCGCAGGGCAGGCAGGCTCCGCTCTCCGGCCGCTGCCGCGAAGGCGACTGACCAAGGCCGCGGCACCGGCTCACCGCGCCGTGCCGCGTCTAGCGCATCGAGGTACAGCCCGGCGAATGCCGCGTCCCAGCGCTCCACCCAGTCGGCGTCAAGGAAGGCCCCGGCCCGCAGCGCGTCCGCGACGGCGCGGGTGGTCCTCAGGTAGGTAGCATGGAAGGCAGCCCGGGCATCCCCGGCCTGGGCTAGTTCATCAAGCAAGGCCGTCATCCGCGCGAGTACTTCGTCGATGCTCACCACGCCTCCCGCGCGTCCCAGGGCCGACGTCTGAACCCGGTGCCACCTGGCGGTTCCCGCAGCGTAATCCTGCGCGATCCGGAGCGGGCGTTTGACGAGCGCGCGCCGCGACGCTAATGTTCGGAGCTGGCACTCGATAGGATAGAGTGCTAATGCGACCGGCTGGTCTGGCACCCGCGACGACAGGCCGCCAAGGTCGCCCTCTCTAATAATTCTCAGCTAGCCCTTTCCGGAGGGGGAGGTCAGATCGTGACGACCGCCACCAAGGTTGTTCTCAAGCCACTCGAAGACCGAATCGTGGTGCGCCCGCTCGAAGCTGAGCAGACCACCGCATCCGGCCTGGTCATCCCGGACACCGCCAAGGAGAAGCCCCAAGAGGGCGAAGTCATCTCGGTAGGCCCGGGCAGGTTCGACGACGCAGGCGCTAAGCGCGTCCCGATGGACGTGAAGGTCGGTGACATCGTGCTGTACAGCAAGTACGGCGGCACCGAAGTCAAGTACAGCGGCGAGGAGTACCTAGTGCTCTCCGCCCGTGATGTGCTCGCAGTCATCGAAAAGTAGCGAGCGGATCATGCGGCGCGGGCTCGCCCGCGCCGGGCGCGTTCGCGTGCCCGCCGCCCCGGATCGGCTCGCGGTCCCGCGGAGTTATCTCTGCGGGCCGGCGGGCCTGTCCGGGGCGTCGCTATGGGGAGCGCCGGAACTATCGCCAGGCGGATTCACCGCTTGGCTGCGAGGCTCCCGGCGCTTGCCGTCCGCCCCCTTTACCTAAATCAGAAAATTCGCCTAAACCGTAGTCTGAGGTACTCATGTCCAAGAGCTTGGTGTTCGACGAAGATGCGCGCCGCGCGCTAGAGCGTGGCGTGAACCACCTTGCGGACGCTGTCAAGGTGACGCTGGGCCCCAAGGGCCGCAACGTGGTTATCGACAAGAAGTGGGGCGCGCCGACCATCACCAATGATGGCGTGACTGTCGCCCGTGAGGTGGAGCTGGAGGACCCGAACGAGAACCTTGGCGCTCAGCTGGCCAAGGAGGTCGCAACCAAGACCAACGACGTCGCGGGTGACGGAACCACCACGGCGACCGTGCTGGCACAGGCGATGGTCCGCGAGGGCCTGCGTTCTGTCACCGCCGGGGCCAACCCGATGGCGATGAGGCGTGGTATCGACGCCGCGGCAAGCGCCGTGTCAGAGAGCCTGCTCGAGTCAGCGCGCGAGGTCGAGGAGCAGGACGAGATCGCGCACGTCGCTACCGTGTCCGCACAGGACAGCAGGATCGGCGAGATCATCGCCGAGGCGTTCAGCAAGGTCGGCAAGGACGGCGTCATCACCGTCGAGGAAGCGCCGACGATGGGCCTCGAGCTTGAGTTCACCGAGGGCATGCAGTTCGACAAGGGCTACATCTCGCCGTACTTCATCACCGACCAGGAGCGGATGGAGGCGGTCCTCGAAGATGCATATGTCCTGCTGCACGCCGGCAAGATCTCGTCAATGGCGGACTTCCTGCCACTGCTCGAGCAGGTCGCTCAGACCAAGAAGCCGCTGCTCGTGGTGGCCGAGGACGTCGACGGCGAAGCACTGTCGACACTGGTCGTGAACAAGATCCGCGGGCTCCTTCCGGTGGCCGCGGTAAAGGCGCCCGGATTCGGCGACCGCAGGAAGGCCATGCTCGCTGACATGGCGGTGCTGACCGGTGGCGAGGTTGTCAGCGAGGAAGTCGGGCTCAAGCTTGAGCTAGTCGGCCTCGAAACGCTCGGCCAGGCCCGCAGGATCGTGGTGGACAAGGACTCGACCACGATCATCAACGGAGCGGGAGATCAGTCAGCGATCGATGACCGGATCCGGCAGATCCGCGCCGAGATCGAGGCCACGGACTCGGACTGGGACTCGGAGAAGCTCCAGGAGCGCCTGGCCAAGCTCTCGGGCGGCGTATCAGTCCTGCGGGTTGGCGCGGCCACCGAGGTCGAGCTGAAGGAGAAGAAGCACCGGCTCGAGGATGCGATCTCGGCGACTCGCGCCGCCATCGAGGAGGGCATTATTCCCGGTGGCGGCAGCGCGCTCGTGCAGCTGGCCGCCGATCTCGGTGACCTGGGCATGACCGGGGACGAGGCTGTCGGCGTCCAGGTCGTTCGCCGCGCGCTGTCGGCGCCGTGCCGGTGGATCGCCGAGAACGCCGGAGCCGAGGGCGGCGTCGTGATCGCCACGGTCGCCGGGCTCAAGCCGGGCCATGGCTTCAACGCAGCCACTGGCGAGTACGGCGACCTGGTTGCCGAGGGCGTCATCGATCCCGTCAAGGTGACCCGGTCGGCGGTCCTGAACGCTGCCTCCATCGCCGGAATGCTGTTGACCACCGAGGTGCTGGTGGCGGACAAGCCGGAGAAGGAGACTGCAGCCGCGGGCGCCCAGGGACATGGCCACAGCCACTAACCTTCCTTAGCGGCGGCAGCCCGAACCAGGCAAGTCGTTACAGATGTCCCGCTACCGCGCCGCTGGCGCGGTAGCGGGACATCTGCGTTTGCGCCTGAGCCCGGCCAGCACACATATGCAGTACGGACAAGCCACCCGGGCAAAGGATCCAGGCAACGACAGGCCGGGCCAAGGACAAGCCGGGCGTGCGCCCGGGTTATGGACACTGCTAGGCCCGGACGGCCCGATAAGCCGACCCACCCCTCGGACAAGCCGGCCCTCGGACAAGCCGGCCCCTTCGGACAAGCCGGCCCTTCGGACAAGCCGGCCCTCGGATGCGGGCGCGGGTGGGTCAGCCCGAATCTTCGATGCGCCTGGCCCTGGCCCCGGACACGCCTGCCCCGTACGGCCCGAATCGTGCCGGCGCACGGCCCCGTACGTCACATTGGTCGCAGCAGTCTCAAGATCAAATTAGCGGTTCAGGTATAGCCGGTTTCCGCCGGACGGATCTTAACCACTATCTGGCCTGGCCCCAGCCCCCGGCAATTCGCGGCCGACTTGGGGCGCATTTACCGGCAGAGTCAGCCAAACCTTACCGGCAGAGTCAGCCAAACCGGGAAATCCGCCAACCTTGCCGGAAAGTCCGCCAAAATGGCGTCGATGCGTCCCCTGCGCCAGCCGGCCGGCGACTCGGCCGCCAGCACCAGCACCAGCCGGCCGGCGACCCGGCCGGCAGCACTAGCACCTGCGCTAGCACCCTCACACGACTACTCATCTGGGCGCAGCGTGACGGGGTACCAGACCAGCTCCGATGTGCTGGCGGTTGCGGGTCTTGTATGACCAATCCGGCCATTACGGCCTCTGAGCGCCCCCTATCATCCGATCAGCGCTTTCAATGGCACGTCACTGGAATAAGCGGGAAGCCACCTAAGTAACTTCAATACGCAAAATAGTTACCTGATTATGTATTGTCATTGATCGTGCGGCATATCGACGTGCCACATCAATGTGACCTTTCTGTTGCCGCTGAGATGAGACTCGCGCCGTTAACTGGGCATCACTCCTTCGTGATAGAGGCATGTATAGTCCGGCCAGTGGCCGACGGGGAACGTCTCGGATCGCAGCTAGGCGGGGGTGGCCGGGGCGGTCTTCGCGACCTGACCGCACTGGCAGCGAGCGGCGAGCCTGCCGCCATCGAATCCCTACTGCAGCAAATCCGGCCCATGGTGGTCAGATACTGCCGGGCCCGCCTCGGCCGGATCGCCGGTCACTATCACGTAGCTGATGATGTCGCGCAAGAGGTCTGCATTGCGGTCCTTTCCGCGCTTCCGCGCTACCAGGACATGGGAAGGCCGTTCGCGTCCTTCGTATACGGCATCGCATCGCACAAGGTTGCTGATGCCGTGCGGAGCGCAGGCAGGCTGGCTATCCCGACCGAGGACCTGCCGGACGGGCCGGACAACCGGCCGGGGCCGGAGGAGACGGTGGTGGGCTACATCGAGGCCAAGCGCGCGCTGGCGCTGCTGACGAAGCTCCCTGTCCAGCAGCGCGAGTTGCTAGTGCTGCGGGTCCTGGCCGGCCTTTCCGCCGAGGAGACCGGCAACCACCTCGGGATGTCGGCAGGAGCCGTCCGGGTCGCCCAGCACCGCGCGCTTGCCCGGCTCCGGGCGATAGCACGCGAGGAGTGGACCGCCTGACTCCAGGGCGGTGCGGGCAGGGGCGGATCGGCTGGCCCGCGGTGTCGCGGGAGGGGCCGGATCGGCTGGCCCGCGGCGGGGCGGGGCAGGGGCGGATCGGCTGGCCCGCGGCGTCGCGGGGAGGGGCAGATCGGCTGGCCCACAGCGCGGCTGGGATGGGGAATCGGCTGATCGCCGGGTGCCGCGGCGGGATGAATCAGCTAACTGCAGGCGGCCGATGGGCCTGAACGCGCCAGCACCGCGATGCTTT
>PMSW01000144.1:14065-22675 GCA_003168215.1 Actinomycetota bacterium | reverse complement strand
GTTTCCTCGGCGATGGATACCGTCACCGAGGCGCGGATGGCGGTGGCATTGGCGCGCGAGGGCGGTGCTGGCGTGCTGCATCGCAACCTGTCCATCGAGGACCAGGCACAGCAGGCCGACATGGTGAAGCGGTCGGAGGCCGGCATGATCACCAACCCGGTGACTTGCGGCCCGGACGCCACCGTGGCAGACGTCGAGCGGCTCTGCGCCCGCTACCGCATCTCGGGCGTGCCGGTGACGGCGGCCGACGGGGTGCTCCTTGGCATCGTCACCAACAGGGATATCCGCTTCGAGGCAGGTCACGGGCGCCGGGTCACTGAGATCATGACTCCGATGCCGCTCGTCACCGCACCGGTCGGGGTCGGCCGGGACGAGGCGCTGCGGCTGCTCGGGCGGAACAAGATCGAGAAGCTGCCGCTGATCGACGACGCGGGACGGCTGCGCGGGCTCATCACCGTGAAGGACTTCACCAAGAGCGAGAAGTTCCCGAATGCCACCAAGGACGCCGCCGGGCGGCTGGTGGTCGGCGCGGCGGTCGGCGTCGGCGAGGATGCCAAGCGCCGGGCGCAGGCGCTGACGGATGTCGGCGCCGACTTCCTGGTGGTCGACACGGCACACGGCCATGCCCAGGCGGTGCTGGAGATGATCGCCAGGCTCAAGGCCAACGTCTCGGTCGACGTGATCGGCGGGAACGTGGCCACCCGGGCCGGAGCGCAGGCGCTGATCGACGCGGGTGCCGATGCGGTGAAGGTCGGCGTCGGACCCGGCTCGATTTGCACGACTAGGGTGGTGGCCGGTGTCGGAGTGCCGCAGGTCACGGCGATCTACGAGGCAGCCAAGGCAGCCAGGGCAGCGAATGTGCCGGTCATCGCCGACGGTGGCATGCAGTATTCCGGTGACATCGCCAAGGCCATCGCGGCCGGCGCCGACACGGTCATGCTCGGCGGCCTGCTGGCCGGCTGCGCGGAGAGCCCGGGCGAGCTGGTGTTCATCCAGGGTAAGCAGTACAAGCTTTACCGGGGCATGGGGTCCATGGGGGCACTGCGGAACCTCGAGCGCGGTGGGTCGTATTCCAAGGACCGCTACTTCCAGGACGATGTGCTGAGCGAGGACAAGCTGGTGCCGCAGGGCGTCGAAGGACAGGTACCTTACCGGGGCCCGCTGGCCGCGGTGGCCGGCCAGCTGATCGGCGGCCTGCGAGCCGCGATGGGCTATTGCGGCGCGCGAACCATCGCCGAGCTGCAGGAAGCGAGATTCACCCAGATCACCGGCGCTGGCCTGGCGGAGAGCCATCCGCACGATATCCAGATGACCGCGGAGGCGCCGAACTACGGCGGACGACGGACCTGACCGGCCTGTTGCAGGCCGGAGAGACGGCGGGAGACGGCAGACGTGACTCAGGTGGAGATCGGCCGGGGCAAGAGCGGCCGCCGGGCTTATGCCCTGGACGAGATCGGCATCGTGCCTTCCCGTCGCACCAGGGACCCGGAAGAGGTGTCGATTGCCTGGCAGATCGACGCCTACCGGTTCGAGCTCCCGCTCGTCGTCGCGCCGATGGACAGCGTCGTGTCGCCGGCCACCGCGATAGAAGTCGGCAAGCTGGGCGGCCTCGCCGTGCTCGACCTTGAAGGGCTCTGGACCCGGTACGCCGACCCGGAGCCGCTGCTCGCCGAGGCCGCTGAACTGGACGACGAGGCGGCCACCCGCAGGCTTCAGGAGATTTACGCCGAGCCCATCAAGGAAGACCTGATCGGGCGCAGGATTGAGGAAGTCCGGGCGGCCGGGGTCACGGCCGCCGCGCGGCTATCGCCGCAGCGGACCGTCAGGTACTACAAGGCGGTCATCGACGCAGGCGCCGACATCTTCGTCATCCGCGGGACCACAGTGTCCGCCGAGCACGTGTCCGGCCAGTCTGAGCCGCTGAATCTCAAGCAGTTTATTTACGAGCTCGACGTGCCGGTCATCGTCGGCGGATGCGCGACTTACACGGCGGCGCTGCACTTGATGCGTAGCGGGGCGGCAGGGGTCCTGACCGGCTTCGGCGGCGGCTCCGGCCACACCACGGCGGCCGTACTCGGCGTGGCAGTGCCGATGGCCACGGCGATCGCCGATGTCGCCGCAGCCCGCCGCGACTACCTGGACGAGTCCGGCGGCCGGTATGCGCACGTTATCGCCGACGGCGGCATGACCCGCAGTGGTGACATCGCCAAGGCACTTGCGCTTGGCGCGGACGCTGTGATGGTCGGCTCGCCGTTCGCCCGTGCCTCGCAGGCACCCGGGAATGGCTATCACTGGGGGAGCGAGGCGCACCACCCGGAGCTACCGCGTGGCACCAGGCTTCAAGTCGGCACGGTCGGGACCATCGAGCAGATCCTGCACGGCCCGTCAACCATCGCCGACGGCTCGATGAACCTGATGGGTGCCCTGCGGCGGACCATGGCGACGTCCGGTTACTCCGACCTCAAGGAATTCCAGCGGGTCGAGGTCGTCGTGACGCCGAGCGCACAGCGACGCTGACCCGGTTCGGCCGGCGGCCCGGGCTGGGCTTGCAGCCGGGGGATAGATCGGCCTGCGGCCCGGGCCGGGCTGGGCTGGGCTGGGCTTGCAGCCGAGATAGACCGGCCGCGGCCAGGCCGGGACCGGCGATGGACCTGATCGATTCCGGCGGATTCGGCCGGCAACGGGCGGCCGAATCCGGATAGGGCTCGATCGCGTCGGGCCGCCGGCTGCCCGCAACTAGACTTCTGAAATGGCCCGACCACGCGTTTTCTCCGGCATCCAGCCCACCGCGGATTCCTTTCACCTTGGCAACTACCTGGGTGCCCTGCGCCAGTGGGTGACCCTGCAGGAGACCCACGACGCCGTGTACTGCGTGGTGGACCTGCACGCGATCACCCTGCCGCATGACCCGGCCCTGCTGCGGCAGCGGACCAGGGTGGCTGCCGCCCAGCTCCTCGGGGCCGGGCTCGATCCGCAGCGGTGCATCGTGTTCGTGCAAAGTCACGTTCCCGAGCACGCGGAGCTCGCCTGGGTACTTGGCTGCATCACCGGGTTCGGCGAGGCCAGCAGGATGATCCAGTTCAAGGACAAGGCGGCGCGGGCCGGCTCAGACCAGGCCAGCGTCGGGCTGTTCACCTATCCCGTCCTGCAGGCGGCGGACATCCTGCTGTATGCGACCGATCAGGTGCCGGTGGGCGAGGACCAGCGCCAGCACCTTGAGCTCACCAGGGACCTGGCCCAGCGGTTCAACCACCGGTTCGGCGCCACGTTCGTGGTTCCCGGCCCGTACATCCTCACGGACGTCGCGAAGATCACGGACCTGACCGAGCCGACCGCGAAGATGAGCAAGTCGTCGTCTGCGCCGCAGGGCATCGTGGACTTGCTGGACGAGCCGGCCGCGATCCGCCGGAAGATCTCCAGGGCGGTGACCGACGCCGACGGCGAGATCCGCGCCGATGAGCAGGCCAAGCCGGGCGTGACGAACCTGCTGAGGATCTACTCGGCGCTGTCCGGCGAGAGCGTGGCAGACCTGGAGGCCAGGTACGCGGGTGCCGGCTACGGGACCTTCAAGAAGGACCTGGCCGAGGTCGTCGTCGACGCCCTGGCGCCGATCAGGGAACGAACCGAGAAGATGCTGGCCGACGAGGCCCAGCTTGACCGGCTGCTCGCGGTGGGGGCTGCCAGGGCACGCGAGATCGCGAGCCAGACGATGGACACCGTCAGGAACCGGATCGGCTTCCTGCCGCCCGGCTAGCCCGCCCGGCTGGCCGCGTGGGCTGGCGCCGCTGGCTGGCCGACTGGGCTTATTCGGCTGGCCCGGTGCAATTCGGCCGGGCCGGGCCGCCAGTTGGCCCGCCTGGGCACGGATTCACTGCCCTGGTGGCCCGCCGGGTAGCGGCGGCACGAGCGTGCCGACCGGGCGTACCTTGCCTTTCATGGCAAAGCCCCAGTTCAGCAGGCGCTCACCGGAGGTGATCTCGGTCAGCGGCCTGGCATGCAGGATCGTCACGATGAGCGTCACGCCATGCCGCCTGGCCATCCCGATGTAGGTGGCCCTGGCCCGGTCTGTCCAGCCGATCTTGCCGCCGATGCCGCCTCGGGAGTGCAACGACGATGACCTGATGCGATCAAACCACTACGCTGAGTTGTATTGTTATTCGGCCGTGACCAAATGGGGTACACGCTGACCCGGCGGCAGGCGTCTACTTGGCGCGGCAGTTGGCCTAGCCGCCCCGAGCCGAAAGCGCACGGGGGCGCCTGGGCAGTTCTCCTCGGCGTACCTGGTTACCGGGCACGACCCGGCCGCCATCCAGCGGGAAGGAATCACCAGTGCTTCGATCCATCAAGGTCGCGGCCGTAGCAGCCGCGGCCGTAGCGGTCGCGGCCGGGATGCTCCTCAGCCCGGCCGGCGCAACGGCCGCCCGGGCGAGCGTGCCGCACGATCGGTCGAACGCGGGGAGCGCGCCGCACGGCCGGTCGAACGCGGGGAGCCTGCCGCAGGGCCGGTCGAACGCGACGATCGTCTGCGGCGGCCTGTGCCTGGACCTGTCCAGCAACCTGCTCGGGCCCGGCTTCATCCAGAACGCATCCCGCGTCGGCGGCGTCGCCGGCACCGATCAGGGCCGCAAGGTCAACCTCCGCAGGGGCGGAAACGCCCGTACCAACGAGGACTTCGTGTTCAGCGCCGACGGTTTCGTCAGGCAGTTCTGCGGGACGGCGAAGGACGACCTCTTCTCGCCAATCTCCTATCAGTGCCTGCACTACCGGTTCCTCCCGGTTTTCGAGGCGAACTTCGCCCCTGACAGCAACGAGTCCGGCTACTGCGCCGGGGTCCGCGAGGCGATCCAGGGAGCCAAGGTGCGGCTGGAGCGGTGCGGTGCCAGCGCGCGGACGCTGTGGATCGGCGATGTCCGGAACCTCTGCGGCCCGGTCACCATCAGTGACAGCACCACTGCCACGCTGCCCGCCGGTATCGTGCCGGCCGGACCGGCTGTCGGCCCGCGCACCGATAGCCCGCTCAGCAGCGACCAGGTCATCCCGCTGACCGTGACTGACTCCGGCCTGGTCAATGCGGACTCGGTGATCGTGGATGACACCACGCAGGGAAGTGACCTGGTCCTGAACGCCGACTACACCGTCGGCCCGGGGAACGAGGTGACGATCCTGGCGGCGGGGAGCGCGCAGGGCGGTGATCATCTGGTCATCACCTACACCGACACGCACCAGAACTGCCCCACCGCGCAGCAGTCGGACTCCGTGCCCTGGATCAACGGCGGCGACACCGCATTCAGCCACCCGCTGGTGCTGACCGTCGACAATGGCCCGAAGCACCTGGCGAACCAGCTGTACCTGGCTGCGGAGAACGCCTCGGGCGGCCAAGTGCCGGACACCCAGCAGTTCTCAGTGACGGCCGGCCCTGCGTCCTGACTGCCGAGACGGGCCGAGAGGGCCGGGTCGTACTCTGGGAACATGACGCGCGAGACGGAATCCGGGCTGCCGGTTGAACCGGTCTACCGTCCAGGGCAGCCGGCGGATTTCGATCCGGCGGCCCAACTCGGCGAGCCAGGGGAATACCCCTACACCCGCGGGATTTACCCGGCCATGTACACCGCCAGGCCGTGGACGATGCGGCAGTATTCCGGGTTCTCGACCGCCGAGGAGTCGAACCGCCGCTACCACCAGCTGATCGAGGCCGGCAGTACCGGCCTGTCCGTCGCCTTCGACCTGCCAACCCAGATGGGCTACGACTCCGATGCGCTGGCCGCGCGCGGCGAAGTCGGAAAGGTCGGCGTAGCCATCGATTCCATCGACGACATGCGCAGCCTGCTGCGCGGGATTCCGCTGGACTCGGTCTCGGTCTCGATGACGATCAACGCCCCGGCAGCCGTTCTGCTCCTGCTCTACCAGCTGGCGGCAGATGAGCAGGGTATCGGCTCGGACCGGCTGAACGGCACGATTCAGAACGACATCCTGAAGGAGTACATCGCCCGCGGTACCTACATCTATCCGCCGCAGCCGTCCCTCCGGCTGGTCGCCGACACCTTTGCGTACTGCCAGGCCGAGATCCCGCGGTGGAATACGATCTCGATCTCCGGCTATCACATGGCAGAGGCGGGCGCCACCGCGGTGCAGGAGATCGCTTTCACGCTGGCGAACGCCCGGGAGTATGTGCGCGCGGCCATTGCGTCCGGCCTGCCGGTCGACGAGTTCGGGCCGCGGCTGTCGTTCTTCTTCGTGGCGCGGACGACGCTGCTGGAAGAGGTCGCGAAGTTCCGCGCGGCACGCCGGATGTGGGCCAGGATCATGCGGGATGAATTCGGCGCCGCCAATCCCCGGTCGCTGATGCTGCGCTTCCACACCCAGACGGCCGGCGTGCAGCTGACGGCACAGCAGCCTGAGGTGAATATGGCGCGGGTAACCGTGCAGGCGCTGGCCGCGGTGCTCGGCGGTACCCAGTCGCTGCACACGAATTCCTACGACGAGGCGATCGCGCTGCCGACCGAGAAGGCCGCGCGGCTGGCCCTGCGGACCCAGCAGGTGCTCGCCTACGAGACCGATCTGACCTCGACCGTTGATCCGTTCGCCGGGTCGTATGCCGTGGAGTCGATGACTGACGACATCGAGGAGGCAGCAGGTGAGCTGCTGGCGCGGGTAGCGGATCTCGGCGGCGCCGTCGCCGCGATCGAGCGCGGTTTCCAGAAGGCCGAGATCGAGCGGTCGGCATACCGCATCGCGCGCCAGATCGACGCCGGGGAGCGGGTGATCGTCGGGGTCAACCGGTTCACCCACTCCGGCGATGAGGCCTACCAGCCGCTGCGCCTTGATCCGGCTATCGAGCAGCAGCAGTGCGAGCGCCTGGCGAAGCTGCGGGCTGACCGCGACGGCGCGGAGTTCACGCGCCGGATCGATGACCTCAGGCGTGCCGCCGGCGAGGCACCCAACCTGCTCTATCCGCTCCGCGAGGCGCTGCGGGCGCGCGCCACCGTCGGCGAGGTCTGTGATGCGCTCCGTGACGTATGGGGCGTGTACAAGCCGCCCGACGCGTACTGATTACGCCCGGCGGCGGGAGGAACCCCCGCGGCGCGCGTCGGCGCGGTGCGGCTGGGTAGGAACGCCGTGGCGGAACAGGGCGGTTGACCATGTATGCGGACGGCTATCGATGCACGTCTGCGCGCCCATTGCCCGTTATCGCCGCTGGCGGAGCCCGGCGTGAACAGCCGCCCCGCGACGATCAGCATTCCCGGGACGGCCGGCTGCCGCTGGCTCCTGCCTTCCCGGACGTGCCCGCCAGCCCGCTGACGCGCTGGCGCTCCTGCCGTTCTGGCAGCTCTCCCCGATCCCCCGAAGTCCCTGAGTCCCCGCGCCGCAGCGGAGCAACGATGCATGGAGGTTAGCCCGTGGCCATCAGGTGGAACCCCTCTCGCGGCGCGACTATCGGGGTCGAGTGGGAACTGCAGCTCATCGACGCCAGCAGCAAGATGCTGCGCCAGGATGCCAGGGAAGTGCTGGCCGCGCTGCCGGGGCTGAGCGAGGCAGGTGAGCATCCGAAGCTGCGTCATGAACTCATGCAGTCGACCATCGAGGTGGTCACCGGGATCTGCAGCACTGTTTCCGAGGCTAAGGAGGACCTTGCCGCGACAATCGCGCAACTTGAGCGCATCACCGGCGGGCGCGGTACGATGCTGGCCTGTGCCGGAACGCATCCCGTCAGTGATTGGCGAGATGCAAAGATGGCGCCTATTCAGCGTTATGCCGAACTCGTCGAGCAGTTGCAGTGGCTCGCCCGCAGGATCCAGACCTTTGGCGTCCATGTACATGTGGGTATCCGTGACGGGAGCAAGGCCATCCCCATCGTCAATGCGCTCGCAGCATATCTGCCGCACTTCCTTGCGCTGACCGCGTCGAGCCCGTACTGGAACGGGCAGGACACGGGGCTCGCCTCGAGCCGGGCGGTTATCTTCGGCGGGCTGCCCACCTCGGGGCCGCCGCAGCCACTGACGGACTGGAATGAGTTCGAGGAGTACATGGACACGCTGCTTCGCGCCGGCACCATCCGGAGCATCAAAGAGGTGTGGTGGGATATCCGGCCGCACCCGGATTTCGGCACGGTCGAGATCCGTATGTTCGATGGCGTTCCGACCATGCGCGAGATTGGCATGGTGACGGCGCTGTCACAGTGCCTCGTCCAGCTCTTCGACAGCCAGCTCGACCGTGGCTACCGGCTGCCGAGCCCGGCTGCCTGGGTGGTCAGCGACAACAAGTGGCGTGCCACCAGGTATGGCCTGGACGCGATCGTGATCACCGACGACTCGGGCTCTACCGCCCCGCTCCGGGACGAGCTTTTCGAGCTGGTGCGGGAGCTTCAGCCGGTCGCTGACCGGCTTGGCTGCGCGTCCGAGCTTGACGTGGTCTCCGACGTGCTTGACCACGGGGCTTCGTACGAGCGGCAGCGCGGCATCGTCGCCAGCGGTGGCGGGCTCGCCGATGTCGTGGACGCGCTCGTCACCGAGTTCGCCGAAGATCGTTTCGTCGCCCCCGGGGAGGCCGCGCATGCGGGAATGTGAGCTCGAGGGAGAGCTCGACGCGTTTGTCGCCGGCCACCAGGGCGAG
>PMSW01000144.1:0-14018 GCA_003168215.1 Actinomycetota bacterium | reverse complement strand
CCCCTGGTGGCGCTGCGCGCCGACCTCGACGCGCTGCCGATCGGCGATGAGAAGAATGTGCCTTACCGTTCTACCGTGCCGAACGCCTGCCACGCGTGCGGGCACGACGTGCACACGACGATCCTGCTCGGGGCTGGCCTGTTCCTGGCCCGCCGCGCGGCCGCCGGCCGGCTGGGCGGCCGGGTCCGGCTGATCTTCCAGCCCGCCGAGGAGGTACCCGGCGGCGCGCTCGACGTGCTCGCGGCCGGCGGTATCGCTTCCGTCGACCGTATCTTTGCCCTGCACTGCGACCCGCGGCTTGACGTCGGCAAGATCGGCACGAGGAGCGGCCCGATCACCGCGGCATGCGACAAGATCACGGTGCGGGTCACCGGGCCCGGCGGCCACACGGCGCGGCCGCACCTCACCGCCGACCTGGTGTTCGCGCTAGGGAAGATCATTACCGAGCTGCCGGCGGCGCTGTCCCGGCGGGTGGACCCGCGGTCCAGCCTCAGCCTGGTCTGGGGCCGGGTGAGCGCCGGCACGGCAGCGAACGCCATCCCGGATGACGGCGTGGTGGAGGGAACCGTCCGCTGCCTTGACGACCAGGCCTGGCATCAGGCGCCGGACCTGCTCAAGGCGCTGCTCGAATCCGTTTCCAGCGCGTACGGCGTGCTGGCGGAGCTGACCTACGTGCGGAACGTGCCGCCCACCGTCAACGAGTCCGTCTCCACGGCGATGATCGACGCGGCCGCCGAGCGGGTGCTCGGTCCTGACGCGACGACGCCGGCCCCGCAGAGCCTGGGCGGGGAGGATTTTGCCTGGTATCTCGAGTCGGTCCCCGGCTCCCTCTGCAGGCTCGGCACCCGCAGGCCAGGATCGGACGACGACTTCGACATCCACCAGCCCGCCTTCGACGTGGATGAGCGCGCCATCGGCCTGGGCGTCCGGCTGATGGCGGCGACCGCGCTCACCGCGATCTGCGGTGACGCGGCCGCGGCAGAGCCGCTGCCCGGCGGCGCCAGGGCGTGAAGAGCCGCCGGGTTCAGCCACGCCGGGCGGGCATCTAGAGTGGGCGTCGTGGACGCCGCCGGAGCGGCGTCTCCCCGGTCGAGTCACGGGAGTTCAGCGGCGGTGTCTACACAGCAGGAGCCAGCCCGCCAAGGCGACGGGGCAGCCGGCAGCGGGGCAGCGGGCAGTATGCCAGCCGGCGATGTGCCAGCCGGAGGGTCAGCGCGGCAGGGATCAGCGCAGCAGGGCACGAAGAAGGTTTTCCGCCTCACGGGACCGGTGGTGCTGTGGTGGGCCTGGGTGGTCTTCGCGGTCGCCAACCTGGTAGATCTCGCGATCCAGGGCCACGACAGGACGTCTTTCCAGATCGCCGTCGGCCTGGTCGCCGTCACCGGCGTGGTGTACGCATGCGCGCTCCGGCCGCGGGTCATCACTGACGCCGACGGCCTGACCATGCTGAACCCGCTACGCGAGTACCGGGTGCCGTGGAGCCGGGTCAGCGAGATCTACCTGGGCGAGTCCGTTCAGGTGCACTGCTCCGCTGGGGCAACCGCGAGCGGCAAGGTGCTGCACAGCTGGGCGCTGTACTCACCGCGCCGGTCCAGGCTCAAGGCCGAGGTTCGCGGGCGCCGCTGGGACCGGAATTCGAGAAGCCGGCCGGGCGGCTATGACCGGCTGCCGGCCGAGGCGCGGGAAGCGGTGAAGCAGCATCCCGCTGAGCTGATGGCCAGGGAGATCCAGGGCCTGGCCCAGAAGGCCCGCCAGCGCGGCGCGGCCGACGGCGCGGTAGTGGCCGGCTGGGCCTGGCTGTCGCTGGCGGCGGTGCTGGTGCCCGCACTGGCGCTCGCGCTGGTGATCGTCATCGGCTAGTGCCGTGCTCGCTGGCTTGACTTCAAGTGCACTTGAGCATGCATCCTTCTGATCATGGAAGTGATGCCAGCAAGCAATCGCTACGGTTATGAGGACCTGCCCGGCCTGATGTCGCTGATGTCCGGTGACGAGAAGCACGACCACGCCGCGGCGTCCACTCTTGACGTGCTCTGGGTGCTGTATGACCGGGTACTGCGGCTCAGCCCGAAGACGCTCGGCTCGGCGTCGAGGGACCGGTTCTACCTGTCCAAGGGTCACGGGCCGATGGCGTACTACGCCGTGCTCGCCGCCAAGGGCTTCCTCGGCGTGGACGAGCTGGCCGGCTATGGCGGGTTCGGCTCGGTGCTCGGCTGGCATCCGGACCGGAACCTGCTGCCCGGTGCCGAGATCTCCAGCGGCTCGCTCGGCCACGGGCTGCCACTGGCCGTCGGAACCGCCCTTGGGCTGCGGGCCAGCGGGCTGACGGGCGCGCGCGTCTTCGTCCTCATCGGCGACGGCGAGCTCGATGAGGGGTCCAACCACGAGGCGATCGCGTTCGCCGGCCGCCGTGGCCTGGACCAGCTGAACGCCGTGGTGGTGGACAATGCCTCGGCCACGCACGGCTGGCCGGGCGGCATCGAGAAGCGGTTCAGCATCGAGGGGTGGTCGGCAACGCGGGCCGACGGCCGCAATCATGCGGCGCTCGAGGAGGCGCTGACCGCGCCGCATCCGGGTCGGCCGCATGTCGTCGTCGCAGCGATCAGGAAGGCGTCCCCTTGACCGCCGGCCAGATCGACGCACCGCCGGTCGAGAACATGCGGGAGCGCTTCGTTCGCGTGACGACTGACCTGCTGGATCAGGACCCGCGGCTCGCCGTGGTGCTCGCCGACATCACCGCCGAGGCCTTCGAGCCTGCCCGCAGGCGGCACCCGGACCGGGTGGTGAACCTCGGTATCAGGGAGCAGCTGCTGGTGAGTGTGGCCGGCGGCCTTGCCCTGGCCGGCCTGCGCCCGGTCGCCCACACCTTCGCGAGCTTCCTGATCGAGCGGGCCTTCGAGCAGATCAAGCTGGACCTGGTGCATCAGGGCGTCGGTGCCGTGCTGGTGAGCGCCGGGGCGTCCTACGACGACGCGGCCTACGGCCGGACGCATCAGGCACCAGGCGATGTGGCCTTGCTCGGCACCCTGCCTGGCTGGACCGTGCACGTCCCCGGCCACCCAGACGAGGCAGCGCGGCTGTTGCGGGACGCGGCCGCAGCGGACGGCCTGGTGTACCTGAGGCTGTCACTCGATTCCAACGCCGCGGCGCTGGCCGTCGAGGGGAACGCCTTTACCGTGCTGCGCTCAGGTGCTCGCGGCACGGTCATCGCAGTCGGCCCGCTTGCTGACGAGGTGCTCATGGCAACTCAGGGGATGGACGTCACCGTTCTGTATGCCGCCACCATCCGCCCGTTCGACGGGCCCACGCTTCGTGCCACGCTCGGCACCGCTGCCGTGGTGCTGATCGAGCCCTACCTGGCGGGCACGTCCGTTCCGGCCGTGGCCGAGGCGCTGACGGACATCCCGCACCGGGTCCTCGGGCTCGGCGTGGGCCGCGAAGAGCTGCGCCGGTACGGTACCCGGGCGGAGCACCGGGCCGCGCATGGCCTGGATGCCGCCTCGCTGCGGGCACGCATCGGCGGATTTCTCGCGGCGTCCTGCCCGCCGGGCGGCACGCACGGCCGCGCCCGCAGCCACGCGGCGTAATCCGCTGGCGCCCCCGCGGCCGCCGCGGCGTCGGCCATGATGGCGAGGCAGCTGGCTGAAGGCGGGGATGGATGCGGCGATAGCCGCGGCATGCGACAGAATTGGGCAGCGTGAACCAGCCGCGAGCGAAGATCGTCATCATCGGCGGCGGGCCGGGGGGGTACGAGGCGGCCCTGGTAGCCGCGCAGCTTGGCGCCGAGGTCACGGTGGTGGAGCGGGATGGCCTCGGCGGCGCGTGCGTCCTGACCGACTGCGTGCCTTCAAAGACGCTGATAGCGACTGCGGGGCTGATGGCCGCCCTGGAGGGATCGGCCGGACTGGGCATCCGGCTCGACGCGGCCGGGCTCACGGGAGCAGGCTCTGCCCGGCCAGGCTCTGCGGCGCCAGGCTCTGCCGGCGGGATCGGGCCGGGGATGGGCCGGGCGGCCGTGGACGCCCCCAGGCTCTACGCCAGGGTCAAGGCGCTGGCCGCGGCGCAGTCCGCCGACGTGGCCAGCCGGCTGGCCGCCGACGGGATCGAGGTGCTGTCCGGGACGGGCAGGCTGATCGGCCCCCGGGCAGTCGCCGTCGGTAACCGCAAGATCAGCGCGGACATCCTGCTGATCGCCACTGGCGCGCGGCCGCGGATCCTGCCGGGTGCGGTCCCTGACGGGGACCGCATACTGACCTGGCGGCAGCTGTACGATCTCGGCGAGCTGCCCGGCAAGCTTATCGTCGTGGGTTCCGGGGTCACCGGCGCCGAGTTCGCCGGCGCGTACCAGGCGCTCGGCTCGCAGGTCATTCTCGTCTCCTCGCGTGACCGGGTACTGCCGCAGGAGGACGCGGACGCTGCGGTGGTGGTCGAGGAGGTGTTCCGGCGGCGCGGCATGACGGTGCTCGGCCGGTCCCGGGCCACGGAGGTCAAGCGCACCGCCGACGGCGTGGCCGTGATCCTGGCGGACGGCAGGACCGTGCGCGGCTCGCACTGCCTGCTCACCGTCGGGATGGTTCCCGGCACCAGCGGACTCGGCCTGGAGCGGGCCGGCATCACCCTGGACGGCAACGGATTCGTCCCGGTGGATCGGGTCTCCCGGACATCAGCACCGGGCGTCTATGCCGCGGGCGACTGCACGGGCGTCATGATGCTCGCCTCCGTCGCGGCAATGCAGGGCCGGATCGCGATGTGGCACGCGCTCGGCGAGGCGGTCCAGCCGCTCCGGCTCAGCCGCGTCGCCGCGACGATCTTCACGGAGCCGGAGATCGCCACCGTCGGGATCACCCACCGGGCCGTGGCCGCAGGCAAGGCCGACGCGCTGGTCGTCAAGCTGCCGCTCGCCACGAACGCGCGGGCGAAGATGCAGGGCTTCCGCGACGGCTTCATCAAGCTGTTCGCCCGGCGCGGCAGCGGGATGGTACTTGGCGGCGTGGTGGTCGCGCCGAGAGCGAGCGAGCTCATCCTCGGCGTGTCCCTGGCCGTCGAGCAGCTGCTGACCGTAGATCAGATGGCGCACACATTCGCGGTGTACCCGTCGCTGTCGGGCAGCCTGACCGAGGCCGCCCGGAAGCTCATGCGCCCCGCTGAGGATGCATAAGCCCGGCAAGAGCAGGCTCAGTGGGCTGGGTGGCCAAGGTCCGGATCGTCAGGGACATCGAGGCCGTGCTGGCGGAGCCGGGTTGCCCGGATGTCGTCCGCGTACGCGGTCACCGTGAAGATGCTGCCGCACAAGATGAGCGCCACCATGGTCAGGCTGAGCCAGGCCGGCGCGGGTACCAGCGTCCCGAGCACGACGGCGACGACGATGCAGACGGGGATGATGACGGCGAGGTGGCGCAGCACGGTCCTGCCCCGCCAGCCCGCATCGGTCAGCTCGTGCCTGACCCAGTCGCGATTCTCGGCTGGAAGCCGGAAGCCGACCGCGAACCGCAGCCATCTGGCGACCCCGGGATCGCCGGCCAGCCGGGTCATCGCCTCAGTCTCGCAGCTGGCAGATAACCGCGCCGGCCGAGACCGTCTGGCCCACCTGAACGGCCAGCTCGGCGACCGTGCCGTCCTTGTGCGCGGTCAGCGGCTGCTCCATCTTCATCGCCTCGAGCACGACGACAGTGTCCCCGGCCGATACCTGCTGGCCATCGGCTGCGACGATCTTGACGATCGTGCCCTGCATCGGGCTCACCAGTGCATCGTCACCGGCGCTCCGGCCGGCCGCGCCGGCTCCCGCGGTCGCATCCCGGCGGCGGCCTCGCCCGGCGGACGACCGGCCAGCCCCAGCAGCTCCCGTCCCGCCCGCCCGTACGGCCCGCCCTTCCCGGCCGGCCCCGCCCGTCCCGCCAGGCCCGCCCGCGCCGGCGGCAAATCCCCCGCCGAGCCCGGCCGGGACGATTACCTCCAGCCGCTTGCCGCCCACCTCGACCGTGATCCGCTCGCGCCCGGCGGGCGGCCCGGTATCCTCGGCCGCCGGCACGGCATCCTGCGGCGCCAGTTCCCCGGCGAACTCGGTCTCGATCCAGCGGGTATGCACCGTGAACGGCTCGGTAGTGAACGCCGGGTCGCTGACCACCGCGCGGTGGAATGGCAGCACCGTCGGCATGCCGCCGATCTCGAACTCGGCCAGCGCGCGGCGGGCCCGCTGCAGCGCCTCGGCCCGGCTGGCCCCGGTCACGATCAGCTTGGCGATCAGCGAGTCGAACGCCTGCGGCACGGTCATCCCGGGGCCGTAGCCGGCGTCCAGGCGGACGCCGGGACCAGACGGCGGCCGCCACGCCGAGATCGTGCCCGGCGCGGGCAGGAAGTTCCGCCCCGGGTCCTCGGCGTTGATCCGGAACTCGATCGAGTGCCCGCGCAGCTCAGGATCGCCGTAGCCAAGCTCCTCGCCATCGGCGATGCGGAACATCTCCCGCACCAGGTCGATCCTGCTCACTTCCTCGGTTACCGGGTGCTCGACCTGGAGCCGGGTGTTCACCTCAAGGAACGACACCGTGCCGTCGCGAGCGACCAGGAACTCACAAGTGCCTGCCCCGACGTAGCCCGCCTTGCGCAGGATCGCCTTGGAGGATTCCCGCAGCAGCCGCTCCTGCTCGCCGGTCAGGAACGGCGCCGGCGCCTCCTCGACCAGCTTCTGGTGCCGCCGCTGCAGCGAGCAGTCCCTGGTCGATACGACCACGATGTTCCCGTGGCTGTCTGCCAGGCACTGCGTCTCGACGTGCCTCGGCCGGTCCAGGTAGCGCTCGACGAAGCATTCGCCGCGGCCGAACGCGGCGACCGCCTCGCGCACCGCGGACTCAAACTGCTCGCCGATCTCCTCCATCGTCCGGGCAACCTTCAGGCCGCGGCCGCCGCCGCCGAACGCCGCCTTGATGGCGATCGGCAGTCCATGCTCGGCCGCAAACGCGGCCGCCTCCTGCGCACCGGAAACGGGGCCATCGGTGCCAGCCGCCAGCGGCGCGCCGACCGCCCTGGCGATCTGCCTCGCCGCCACCTTGTCGCCGAGCGCCTCGATCGCGGCCGGGGGCGGGCCGATCCAGGTCAGTCCCGCGCCGCTGACCGCCCGCGCGAAGTCGGCGTTCTCGGCCAGGAAACCGTAGCCGGGATGGACCGCGTCGGCGCCGGAGTCGGCGGCCGCCTTAAGGATCTTGGCGATGTCGAGGTAGCTTTCGGCCGCGCTCTCGCCGCCAAGCGCATAGGCCTCGTCTGCCAGCACGACGTGCAGCGCGTCGAGATCCTGGTCAGCATAGACAGCTACGCTGCCCAGCCCCGCGTCCCGGCACGCTCGCACCACCCGGACCGCGATCTCGCCGCGGTTGGCGATGAGGACCTTGCGCACGAACCGGCTCCTCTCGACTGCGCAGGAGTCTAGTGAGAATGTGCAGAGCCGCCGGCCTGGGCCTGCCCCAAGGTCGCCGGCACCGAGCCCGCCAGCTGCCTGACGCCAGCGGCCGCGCACCGCCAGCGGCGACGGCGGCTAGCGGGGCAGCGCGCTGGCACGCCAGCCGCCCGGGCCGCGCGGAAGAGGTTCCCGCAGCAGCCGGGATCTCGACGACCATTCATTACGCGGCCGTCCCGCCACCTCAGCAGCGCTGGCCGGCGCCGTCCGGGCCGCGAGCACCGCCACCAGGGCCGCGATCTCCTCGGCGGACGGGTTCCCGCTGACCACGGTGAGCACCGGCGCTGCGGCGGGGCCGGGCTGCGCCGCGGGACCGGCTGGGAGGGCCCCGTTCCGGCCGGGTCTTTTCATCGGAGCCGGCGGCACGGCAGTCAGCTTCTTGATCTGCCGACGCCGATGCCGAACTGGCGGTGCACGCGTTCCCAGAACGCGTCCCGCAGCCACTCCCTGGCCTCCTGGTAGGCCCGCAGTGACAGGCCGAGTTCCTTCTCGGCATCGACAAGCAGCTCCTTGTCGATGACCGGCGGCAGGATCGGGCCGGGCAGCAGGTCGCGGATGTTGTCCTCGCCGCGGGTCAGTATCCACCGCTGCGCCACGTGCTCGCCCGCCTCCTCGACCCGCTCCCGCTCCGGGCCGAGCCTGGCAGCCACCGACGCCGGCACCGGCGGGGGGACCGGGCCTGGCCTGGCCTGCGGCCGTGCCACATGCCGTTCGCCGAAGACCACCGCGGGAGTGGGCTTGGCGCCCGCTGGCTGGCCCTGCCGGGCAGGCGGGCCGGCCGGCCCGGGCGGCGAGTCGGGCCCGGGCGACCTGGTGAAGTACGGCTCAAGGAAGGAGCGCTCGAGCACCTCGACCGTGTCCGACTCCCAGACCAGGTGCTCGGCCTGATTGGTGCCGTACGGCGGCTCGACGCCCCACAGGTGCACCCGGACGCCGAACGCCTGGGCGGCCTCGACCGCGGGGACCATGTCCTCATCGCCGGCGACCAGGACGGCGTCGGTGATCGCGCGGTGTCTCGCCAGTGCCTCCATGTCAGCGCGGATCTGGGCGTCGACGCCCTTCTGCTGCCCGCGCGCGTTGAGGTTGCCGAGGCGGAGCTTGACCCACGGCATCTGCGCGATGACCCGCTGGTCGATGGTCGGCACCCGGTCCCTGGCCGCGTCGTACCAGTACACCCGGAGCAGCTCGCCCCTGACCTGATCGTCCGCGTGCCGGGTGAGCGCCTGGATCAGCTTGTCGGTGTCAACCCGGTATTCGCGCCGCGCTGCGGTGCTGAAGAGCAGCTCGCCCGCCGACGCGTAGATGTAGCCGACATCAATCATGATCGCGTAGCGGGAGAGCAGCGGCAGTGGCGAACCGGTTTCGGTCATGGTGATCCGACTCTAGTGGCACTGCCGGGGAACAGGCGCGGACCAATCCCCGACCCGCCGGGAGCAGGTGCCGGCCAATCTCCCGGCGAGCGCGCAATTGGCAGGCTATAGCGGTATATTCCCGTGTTTCTTTGGGGGCAGGGTCTGCCGCTTGCTGCGCAGCGCGCGGAGCGCGCGGATCACCTGGCCGCGAGTCTCCGCCGGGCGGATGACGGCGTCCACGTAGCCGCGTTCGGCAGCGATGTAGGGGTTAGCGAGCGTGTCCTCGTACTCGGTGACGCGGCGGGCCCTGAGCTCATTCTGGTCAGCTGAATCAGCCAGCTCGCGGCGGTAGAGAATGTTGACCGCTCCCTGCGCGCCCATGACCGCGATCTGCGCCGTGGGCCAGGCGAGGTTGATGTCCCCGCCGAGGTGCTTGGATCCCATCACGTCGTAGGCGCCGCCATAGGCCTTGCGGGTGATCACCGTGACCTTGGGCACGGTGGCCTCCGCGTAGGCGTAGATCAGCTTGGCGCCGCGGCGGATGATGCCGCCCCACTCCTGGTCCGTCCCGGGCAGGAACCCGGGCACGTCGACGAAGGTCAGCACCGGGATGCTGAACGCGTCGCAGGTCCGCACGAAGCGCGCTGCCTTCTCCGAGGCGTTGATGTCCAGGCAGCCGGCGAAGTGCATCGGCTGGTTGGCTACCACGCCGACCGAGGAGCCTTCGACGCGGCCGAAGCCGACCACGATGTTCGGCGCGAACAAGGCGTGGATCTCCAGGAAATCACCGTCGTCCAGCACGTGGCCGATCACGGCATGCATGTCGTAGGGCTGGTTCGGGGAGTCGGGGATGAGCGCGTCCAGTTCCGCGTCCTCGTCAGTGACCTCGAGCAGCGCGTCCTGATCGGCTCCTGGCGTGGCCAGCGGCGGCGGGTCCTGCAGGTTGTTGGACGGCAGGTAGGACAGCAGTTCCCTGGCGAAATCCAGGCAGTCGTCCTCGTCCTTGGCCTGGTAATGCGCAACGCCGGACTTGACGCTATGCGCGAGCGCGCCGCCGAGATCCTCGAAGCTGACCTCCTCGCCGGTGACGGTCTTGATCACATCCGGGCCCGTGATGAACATGTGCGAGATGCCCTCGACCATCAGCGTGAAGTCGGTGATAGCGGGGGAGTAGACGGCACCCCCCGCGCACGGGCCCATGATCAGGGAGATCTGCGGTATCACGCCGGAGGCGATCACGTTGCGGCGGAAGATCTCGGCGAACAGGCCCAGGGCGACGACGCCTTCCTGGATCCGCGCGCCGCCGCCGTCGTTGATGCCGATCATGGGGCAGCCGGTCTTCAGCGCGTGCTCCATCACCTTGACGATCTTCTCGCCGTATACCTCGCCAAGCGAGCCGCCGAAGATGGTGAAATCCTGGCTGAACACGCATACCGGCCGCCCGTCCACGGTGCCGAAGCCAGTCACCACACCGTCACCGTAGGGCCGGTTGGCGGCCATGCCGAAGTCGGTGCCGCGATGCCTGGCAAGCTCGTCGAACTCGGTGAAAGACCCGGGGTCGAGCAGCCGGCCGACCCGCTCGCGCGCCGTCATCTTGCCCTTGGCGTGCTGCCGCTCCACGGCGCGCTGCGATCCGGCATGCACCGCTTCCTGCCGGCGCCGGTCCAGATCAGCGATCTTGCCCGCGGTCGTATGCAAGTCAGGCTGGCCGGCCTCCCCGGCCGGGGCGCGATCATCGGTGGCCATGCCGGACAGGTTAGGCCAGAAGCCCCGGCGCGTGCTCAGGCGGCTCTGGCNNGCCGGCGCGGGTGCTGGCTCCGGGTCGCGGCGGGCGAACGCCAGCCCGGCTGCCACGCAGGCCAGCGGGATCGCGACGATCGTGTAACGGTAAAGGGACTGGGTCAGCAGCGCGGGCACCGCGATGCTCATCGCGGCGATTGTCCAGGGCAGTGCCTGGAGGCCGCCCCACCGCCGCCAGTTCCTGATGACGCCCACCAGCCCCGCCATCATGACGAGGAAGAAGATGGCGCCAGAGAAGTACACCGGCTGCTGGTAGAGCAGCAGGAAGTAGGCGTACGGCTGCACCGGGTGCGTGTTCTCGGTGGAGTGCGCGTACTCGCTGAGATCGCTGACGTAGTTGGCGGGTAGCACGGCGATATGCGGTTTCATGGTGAAGGTCATGGTCGCGTTGGTCTGCGGCCGGTCGGTCGACAAGAACGCCAGCGCCACGTCCCTGGCACTGACCCGCAGGTAATCCAGCGGCTGGGCCTTGATCGCATCGAGCGCGAACTGCATGCCCAGCCTGTCGTTGTCATTATTGATGCCGGGGTCCGCATCGTGTTTCCACCAGGCATCGGGTGCCCACAGGTAGTCCGCGGGAGTCGGCGCATTCAGCAGCTGCGACACGGACCAGGGCCGGGCGGGCGCCGCCTTGACCAGAGTCTCGGAGTTCGGGCAGAGCGGCCGCAGCTGCGGCGGTGGCTTGATGATGGCGCAGTTGGCGAAGCTCGTCGTGCGCGACCAGAGGAAGAGGCCGTCGCTGCTGGTGATGTTGAACTGGCCGTAGGTCATGTCGAAGGCGGTGGCGTAGCTGATCAGCGGTATCGCGGCGGCCGCGGCGGCCACCGCGAGCGCCCGCCAGCCAACCCGTCTGATGAGCATGAACGCCAGCGCTGCGAAGACGATCGGCAGGCCGTTCCCGCGCAGCACCGACGCGTAAGCAAGGAGCAGGCCGGCCACGGCACATTGCCAGGGCCGCGGGGTGCTCTTTGTCAGCAGCAGGGCGACGGCCAGCATGATCACGAGGCAGTACAGCGTGTCCGGCAGGATGTAGGACTCCAGCGCGATCTGCCGGGTGTCGAACAGCGTGGGGGCCGCTGCCAGCGCGGCGCACCATCCGGGCAGGCCGTGGTAGCGCAGCAGGCCGTAGACGATGGCCGCCACGGCGACGCCCATCAGGTGCTGGACGGTCGTGACTAACAGCAGGCTGTGGAACGGTTCGAGTGCACGTAAGAAGAACGAGTAGCCGGACGGCCTGATCACGCCAAGGGTAGAATGAACAGCTTCATTCATGTAGAGGAATGAGTCCGCGGTGAGCAGCCCCGGCCTGAATGCGCGGGTAGCCAGGATGCGCGGCAGCAGCGAGAGCAGCGCAAGGATCATGAAGAGCCGGTGGCTGCGCCACAGGAACTTCGGTGACACCAGCGCCGCCGCGGCCCGCGCCCGCGCCCCGGCCGGCCCGCGATGAGGGCTGCGGCCTGCTCGGCCCTGGGCGCGGCCCGCATCCGGCTGCTCGCGCTTGTCGCTGTCCTCGTAGAGCTTGAGGTCAGGCATGGCGACCCCCCTTCTCGGCAGTACCCGCTGCGCTCCCTGCGGTTTTTGGCTCCCGCTGGTCCGGCAGCCAGATCCGCTGGTCCGGCAGCCAGATCCAGCGGTGAGCGATGCCTGCTGGCCCCCGGCCCCATGCACGCGCTCCTAGCCGATCACAATAACGTGTTGGATGGCTACAGTGGGTGAGATAGCGGCAGCGGGTGAGATAGCGGCGGGACCGGTAATCACTACCGGTGCGCCTGTTCCTGCAGCGAACCGTGCGCCGCTCAGTGCGCCCGCGCTGCGCAGCGCGGTGGTCAGGCAGGGAGCCCTCTGGCGCGACGTGCGGGTCGTCACCGAGACCGGCTCCACCAACACCGATCTGCTCGCCGACGCCAGCGACGGTGCCCCGGAAGGCATCGTGCTCGCGGCCGAGTCTCAGACCGCCGGCCGCGGCCGGCTGGGACGGCGCTGGTCCAGCCAGCCGCTGGCCGCCCTGACGTTCTCCGTGCTGCTGCGTCCCGGCGGCGTGCCGCCGGGACGCAGAGGATGGGTGCCGCTGCTCGCCGGGGTTGCTGTCGCCTCGGCGCTCCGGGCAGGGGCCGGGGTGGATGCCCGCCTGAAGTGGCCCAATGACGTGCTCGTGCAGGGCGCGAAGGTGGCGGGTATTCTCGCCGAGCAGCGCGGCGACGCGATAGTGGTGGGCACCGGGATCAACACCTCCGCCCGTCAGGACGAGATGCCGGCGGGCGGGGCAACCTCGCTGGCGCTAGCCGGTGCCGTCCGCACGGACCGGGAGTACCTGCTGGCCTGCGTACTGACCGAGCTGGAGCGCCGGTACCTGGCCTGGATCAAGGCGGCGCCCCCGGGCGATGCGGATGCCAGCGGCCTCCGCGCGGAATACCTCAGGCTGAGCGGCACTGTCGGCCGGGCGGTCCGGGTGTCGCTACCGGGCGGGCAGGTCCTGACCGGCACCGCACAGGACGTCGACGAGGCAGGCAGGCTGGTCATCCGCACGGCAGCTGGCCTGGTCACGGTGAGCGCCGGCGATGTTATCCATCTCCGGTGACGCGTCGTGTACGCGCAATGCCGTGATACGTGTCACGATGTGGCCTATGGCCAGCGACGGCTCCCTGACCGAGGGCGAGCACCTTGTCCTGCAGCTGCACCCGCACTGGAAGACGCTGCTGCGGCCGATCCTGATCCTGATCGTGGTGGTCGCTGCGGCCCTTGCGCTGCTGATACTGCTCTCGTCCCACCGCAACAGCGGGATTGCCAGGCTGGCGATCGGCGCGGTCGCCGTCATCGCGATCATGGTCTGGTTCGCGGTGCCGCTGCTGCGATGGCGGACGACGACCTATGAGCTGACCACCCGCCGGCTACGGCTGCGCAGCGGCATCCTGTCCAGGTCCGGCCGTGACTTCCCGCTGATCAGGATCAGCGACGTGTCCTTCTCCCATGGCCTGATCGACCGGCTGCTCGGCTGCGGGCGGCTGGTCGTGGAGTCCGCGGGCGAGCACGGCCAGCTCGTGCTCAGCGAGATCCCCACCGTTGAGCACGTGCAGGCCACGCTGTTCCAGCTGGTCGAGGACGAGCAGGCGCGGCTGGCTCGCGAGGAGCGCCAGTAGCTGCCGATGCGAGAACGACGGCGCCGTGAGAAGCCAGCGCCCTGGGCCCACACCAGTGCCTCGAGCACCCAGCGCCTTGAGCACCCAGTGCCCTAGGCCCGCCAGTGTCCCGGGCCCGCCAGTGTCCCGGGCCCGCCAGTGTCCCGGGCCCGCCAGTGTCCCGGGCCCGCCAGTGTCCTGGGCCATTAGCGCCTTGAGCACCAGCGCCTTGAGCACCCAGCGTCCTGGGCCGGCCAGTGTCCTGGGCCGGCCAGTGTCCCTGGGCCCGCCAGTGTCCTGGGCCAC
>PMSW01000075.1 GCA_003168215.1 Actinomycetota bacterium | reverse complement strand
GCACGCGCCGCCTTTCGCTGTCTATGCCGCCGGGGCGCTGGCCGCGATCCCGTTCACCGTTCCCCGGCCGGTGCAGGCCGTGGCCTTGCCTGCCGTCAGCGTCTCCGGCACCGACCTGACTGCCGCGAACGTGGTGAGCGGGTGGATGCAGAGCGTGGGCATGATCGTCGGCCCAGCGGTGACGGCGCTGCTGATCGGGCCGGCCGGAAGCGCCGGGGTACTGGTCTTCTTCGCGGTATCCGCGACCGGATCGTGCTTCCTCGTTCCCCGGCTCGGCACGACCCTAGCGGCAGCGGCGACCGCGCCAGGCGAGGAGCAGGAGCGGGAGCAGAAGCAGAAGCAGAAGCAGAAGCAGGCCGGGACGACGATCGCGGCGTCGCTCGGGCAGACGCTGCGAGTGGTGCGGCGCAATGCGAGTCTCGTCGTCTTGCTGGTCGGCGCCTTCGCGCACTTCGTCGTCCTGGGCGCGCTTGACGTGCTGTACCTCGTGCTGGCGATCTCGCTGCTGCAGAGCGGCCAGCCCGGTGTCGGCTACCTCAATGCTGCATTCGGCGCGGGCAGCGTGCTCAGTGTCCTCCTTACCGCGCGCCTGGTGGGACGACCACGATTTGCTCCTCCTATGATCATCGCGGCTGTGCTGTGGGGTATCGCCTTCGCGCTGCTCGCGACGGCGCACGCGATGCTCACCGCGATCCTGCTGCTGGCCGCGGCCGCGGTGATGAGCACGGTAATAGAGGTGTGCGGGAGAAGCCTGCTGCAGCGGGTCGCGCCAGCCGAGCTGCAGGCCTGCATCTTCGGCCTGCTCGAAGGCGCGTCGATGGCCGCGTTCGCGCTCGGGTCGCTGCTGGTGCCCGGCCTTATCTGGTTGCTCGGAGACCGCGGCGCCGTGGCCGCCACGGGGCTGATCCTTCCGGTCCTGGTGCTGAGCATGCTGCCCTGGCTGCGCCGGACCGACCAGCGCGCGACCGTGCCCGTGGTCGAGGTCAGCTTGCTGCGCCGGGTCCCGGCGTTCGCGGCGCTCCCCCCGCCGGAGATCGAGGGCCTCGCCCGGATGCTCCAGCCCGTGCATGCCCCGGCCGGCCACGTCATACTCCGCCAGGGCGAAGCAGGCAACTGCCTGTATGTGATCGCGGACGGAATCGTCAGAGTCAGCCGGGACCATGCTCCCCTGGTAACGATGGGGCGCGGCGCCATATTCGGCGAGATCGCGCTGCTCACTGGCTCGCCGCGCTCCGCCGACGTGACGGCGGCAACAGATGCCGAACTCTACGCACTCGACGAGGCGCCGTTCATCGCGGCTCTGACCGGCCACGCGCCTGCCCGCCGCATCGCCTACGCGCTGGCGAACCGGCGGATCACCGAACCGGGAAGCGGCTGACGGCGCTGCCGCCGCCAGCGCGGTGCCGCGAAGCGCCGCGTTGCGTGATCACGAAGGATCCGGCGCGTCAGGGCGCGCGGATCCTTCGTGATCACGGATCACGCGGTGAGGCCGGCTCGGCGCCCGGCTCAGCGGGAGCTGTACATCAGCGATCCAGGCGTGGTGAGCAGCTTGCCTGTCTCGAGCCACGTCTTCAGGCCGGAGAGGATCATCGGCCAGCCGCCGTAGAGCTGGTCGTTCGCGCCTTCGCGAAGCTGGTCGTGGGTGACGGTCAGGCGGCAGGAGTCGCCGACCGGCTGAATCTCCCAGGTGACCCTGGAGGTTCCCTCGCTCTTCACGTCGTCGCCCCAGAGGGCAACCATGCTCTGCACGAGCCGGCGGGGCGGGTCCACCTCAAGGTTCTCCCCCTCCCCCAGCAGCCCGGGGGCGCCCGGGTGCCCCATCTCGTAGCGCGAGCCGGGCGTCCAGTCCGAGCTGATCCGCATGCCGAACTGGTACTTGCCCCTGATCTCGCCGTCGGTGATCGCCTCCCAGAGGCGCTCCGGGGTGGTGCGGATGTAGATCTCGAAAACCTTCTCCATCGAATTCTCCAGTCTGTGCTTGAGGTCGCTGAGCCCGGCGGTCCATGGCTCGGCGTACTTGCTGACCCAGCGGTCGTGGACGAGGCGGATCGGGACCGGGTTCAGGAAGTGGAGCTTCTCGCGGCCGCGCCGCCTGGTGACCACCAGGCCCGCCTCCTCGAGCTGCTTCAGGTGCTTCATCACGCCGAAGCGGGTCATCGAGAAGCGCTCTTCGAGCGCGCTCAGCGTCTGCCCGTCTTCGCGGAAGAGCTCGTCGAGCAGGCTGCGCCGGGTCGGGTCGGCGAGGGCCTTGAATACTTCGTCCACGCCCCGAATATTAGGTGACTATTTAGTCACATGTCAAGTGCTGCGGTCGCGGTGGTCTCGTCCGGCGGCGTGGCCGACGGGGTGGCCGGCGGCGTGGCCGGCGCCGCGGCGTCGCCTGGGCGGTTCTCCGTGATCCACGTGTCGATGCGCTCCCACCAGTCATAGAGCCACTGCACCTGGGCCTCGTGATCGACAGAGCGCGGTACCTCGTCGTATGGCACCCGCCACCATTTCGCCCGGACGACCTGGTCCATCGGCACGCTCCGCCAGACATCACCGACGCTGACCAGCCTGTCCAGCCCGGCATGGGCCACGAAGATCACGTCGGCTTCAGGGCAGGCGGTGATGGCCGCGAGCGCTCCCCCGGTCCGCGGCGCGAGCACGTTGGGCATCTCCCGTGCGCGCGCGGCCAGGTCGCGCCGACCCAGCCGCTCCAGCCGCTGGATGCCGCGCCGCCACCGGCCTGGCGTCCAGTTGCCGCCCTCCGGGAAGATCACCAGCGCGCCGGTCGGATCGAGCCCCCTGGCCAGCCGCTCGATCTGCTCGATGAAGGTCTTCTCGCCGGTCCGGCGGCGGGAGATGAAGACGTTGGGCAGGCGGTTGGCCATCACGTCCAGGCCGGGATCAAGCTGCATCGTCGCCTTCATGACAACCCGCGGCCGCCGCCCGTAGACGGTGAGAAGCTGGCGAACGAGCAGAAACGAGTCACCTGGCCCGGCGTGCCGGCTGAGCACGATGACCGGACGGGCCAGCCGGGCCAGCCGCTCCTCGGCGGTCAGTTCCGGCTCATCGACCTCGACCCGCACGCCGAAGGTTCTGGTGGCCGCGTTGTAGAGCAGGTCCAGGAACCATCGCATGATCGCGTAGTGGCGGCTCTGATACGGCTCGGTGCGCAGCCGGCCGCCGAACCCGCTCGCCACCCACAAGCCCAGGCACATGAACAGTGCCGCCGTCTCCGCCGCGAGCCAGATGAGCGTGAAGTACAGCAGGCGCGTGCCGCGCATGCGGCCGGGGCGCGCATGCCCGACCAGCCCGAACACCACCGTCACCGCGGCGAGCAGCGGCGACAGGACGACAACGGCGACCGCGATGACGACCGCGAGGGGCGCCAGCACGAAACGGCGCACCAGCCTGGGTGGGAGCATGACCGGCTCCTCCCGTCATCGGTGCCGGGTCAGTTTCCGGCAAACTCGGCGAGATAGCTCGCGGACGCCGCGTATGCACGCTCGATACTCGCTCCGACCTTAGTCTTGTCGCGGTATCGCAGCTGGGATAGATCTGGCGGCCGCTGATCCCCGCCGGCCGGCAGGACATGTACGCGCACGTCTGCGGGCAGCGCCGACATCTCCTCGTGGAACCGATGCCGGCGGGCGATCTCGAAGGCGACAAGGCCCACCTGCCACGGACGGCGGGGTACGGTCAGCGGGCGGTCGATCCGGCCTACCTGCAGGACATAGACAGTGGTGGCACCCAGGGCGACGGCCCGCCCGACCGGAATCGAATCGACGAGGCCGCCGTCGAAGTAGTGCTCGCCGTCGACTTCAACAGGCGGCAGCAGCCCGGGTACGGCGCACGAGGCCAGCACCGCGGGCACGATCGGACCGTTGCTGAACCAGCGCGCGCTGGCGTGCTCGATGCTGGCCGCAACGCACTGAAAGGGCAGCTCAAGGTCGGCGAAGTCGTGCACGGGAAGCATGTCGTCCAGCATGCTGCGCAGCGGCTCGATCGAGTGCAGGTGCGTGCCAGAACGCGCCAGCCGGGCAGCGCGGCCCAAGAGAGACTCGCTGAATGCCTCCTGCAAGGCAGCGCCTTGCCACAGCTGGTCCAGCCGCGCCGCCGCGCCCGCCGGGTCGGCTGCCACGAACGCGCCGTTGATCGCGCCCACCGACGTGCCGACGATCACGTCGGGCCGGATGCCGGCCTGCGACAGCGCCCGGAGCATGCCGACCTCGTGAGCGCCGAGCACACCGCCGCCGCCGAGCACGAACGCCGTCTTCACCCGCCAGCCTCCCTGCGGTCAAGCTAAGCAGACCGCGCCCCGGCGGAACGCAGCGGTAGCAGACGCACAGCGCCGCGGCGGAACGCAGACGCATAGCGCCGCGGCGAAACGCGGCGGTAGCGGGCGCACAGCGCCGCGGCGGAATACGCCGATGCAGCGCGACGGCAACCGTAAGCCGGGGCGCGCGGCGGTCCGGGCCATCGTGAGATGGTGGTCCCTGGCTTGCGAGGGAAGGACGGCAAGTGGATTCCAAGACGGTCACCATTGGCTCTCAGGAGATCGCCTTCCTGCAGAGCGAGGGCAGCCAGCGCACGGTCATTTTCGTGCATGGCAATTCCTCCTCCGCCCGGACCTGGCGTCCGCTGATGGCGGGCCCGTTCGGGCAGCGCTTCCGGTGCCTGGCGCTCGACCTTCCAGGGCACGGGCGGTCTGCCGCAGCCAGTGATCACTCGGCCTACTCCCTGCCCGGCTACGCCGCCACGCTGGCCGGGTTCGCCAGGGCTCTCGCCGCGGATGACGCGGTGATCGTCGGGTGGAGCCTGGGCGGCCACGTCGCGATCGAGTCAGCGCCGGACCTGCCCGCGGCGGCCGGATTCCTCGTCTTCGGCACCCCGCCGGTGGCCTCGGCAGCGCAGATGGCCCAGGGATTCCTGCCCAATCCCGCGATGAACGCCGCCTTCAGCGCCAGCATCAGCCCCGCAGAGGCCCTGGCCTTCGCCTCAAGTTTCGTTGCCCCTGGGTCGGCATTGCCGCTGGACGAGTTCACGGCGGACATCCTGGGCACCGACGGCGCGGCGCGTGCGGGCCTCTTCGCGAGCATCGGCGAGGGCAGGTTCGCCGACGAGGTGGATATAGTCGCCGCGCTCGGCCGGCCGCTGGCTATCCTGCAGGGCGATGGCGAGCAACTGATCAACCTGGACTACCTGCGGCGGCTGACCATTCCCAGCCTCTGGCGCGGCGCAGTGCAGATCGTCGCGGGGGCCGGGCATGCCCCGCACGAAGAGGTACCGGATGAGTTCACCGGGCTGCTTGAGCAGTTCATCGCCGACCTGGACTGACCAACACNNCACCGCCGGAGGCGATCGTCACCGCCGGAGGCGCCGGCTGTCATGACCGGCCGGCTCGAGTGGCCAGGTAGGCGTCGAAGCGGTCGAGGCTGGTCGTGAATCCTGCCTGGGCTTCCGGCGTCCGGAACATGGCCGGGACGTTCGTCTGGTGGGTGACGACCTCGGTCCGGCCGTCGCCGAGATCGGCGAACGTGACCGTCGTGGTCATGCCGCCCTCGACGCCGGCCTCGGTCCATACCAGCCTGCCGGGCCAGTCCACCTCGACGTAGACGGCGCGCATCGTGTACTCGCCGCCGCCGTCGTCGCTGATCATGGCCGTCTCGAACGCCCCGCCCGGCCGCAGGTCGACGGTGATCCTGTCGATCGGGGTGCTGGTCCCGGCGGGGCCCCAGAAGTGCGTCAGGTGCTCCGGCTGCGTCATGCAGTCGAAGACCAGCTCCCTGGGCGCTGAATGGACTCGCCGGTGAGTCATCTCGCCGGTGTCCCCGGTGTGGTCGCTCATGTCGTTCCCTCCTGCTCTGCTTGCCCGCCGCGGAGGGCGGCGAGGTGATCATCCAGCCGGTCAGACCGGGCTGCCCAGACCTGCCGGTGGCGGCCGATCCACTCGGCGGCGGTGTCCAGCTGCTGGAGTTCCAGCCGGCAAGGCCGGGACTGGGCGGTGCGGGAGCGGGAGATCAGGCCGGCCCGCTCGAGGACTTTGAGGTGCTTGGAGATCGCCTGCTGGGTGAGGGCGAAGGGCTCGGTCAGCTGGCTGACTGTCGCCTCTCCCCCGGCCAGCCGGGCCAGGATGGCCCGTCTGGTCGGATCGGCCAGCGCCGCGAAAGTGAAACTCAGGCGATCGTCAGTGACCGTCATGGCCGCGTACTACCGGTATCCGGGCCGGCGCCTTCCCCGCTGAACGCACCGCTGGGCGCCGGCCGCCCGGTGAGCAGCAGCGCCAGGTCCTGCGCCCGCCCGAGCAGCGGCATGCCGCTCCCGTAGGACCAGTCAAGGTCGGTGGCCCGCAGCTCGACGCCGGCCACGTCCACCCCGAAGAGCCGCCGCGGCTTCGGGCCGGAGACCGCGCCGAGCACCGCCCGGATGGACTCGGCCGGGATGTCACGCTCGATCCCCAGCGCGCGGCTGATGTCGAGGCCGTGGATCACGTCATGGGTCAGCGCCCCCTGGTAGCCCCCGCCCGGCGGCTTCCACGGGTGCTCCGCGTTGTCCCGCACCGCCGCGATCAGCTGCGCCGCCGGCAGCGCGGCGTCCCGGCGGGCGACGGCGTCGGACATGCGCTGGAACCTGCCGCCCGCCGCCGCGAGCTTGAGCACGAACACCGGCGTGGAGTACCGGAACGGCATCGTGAGATGCGCCACCACGTGCCGGACGGTCCAGCCGGCGCACAGCGAAGGCGCGTCCCACTGCTCCGCGCTGAGCCCGTCCAGCAATACTGCCAGCTCCCGCCGCTCCGCGGCGATCCAGTCCCTGATCATGATCCCGTCCTTTGACAACCTGTAGGTTGCACAACTGTCTAGTAGTTATAACGGGGCAGCCGGGGTCCGTCAAGCCCGGCCAGGCGGCGCGCCTCGTGGCGGCAGGTAGCCGGCGCTACGATTGCGGGACATGAGCACCGCACAAGCGCACGCGACCGCTGCCGGCCTCTCCGGCGGCCAGCCGGGCGCTGTCATCCATACCGAGGACCTGAGCAAGGTCTATCCGGGGGCGGACTTCGCCGCGGTCGACCAGCTCAACCTCGACGTCCAGGCAGGCGAGATCTTCGGCTTGCTGGGGCCCAACGGCGCGGGGAAGACCACGACCGCGGGGATGCTGACCACCCGGGTGGTGCCGACATCGGGGCGGGCGTTCCTGGCCGGGATCGATGTCGCGGCGCATCCGGCGCTCGCCAAGCAGCTGAGCGGGATCGTCTCCCAGCAGAACACCCTCGACCGCCAGCTCACCGTCTGGGAGAACCTCTACTTCCACGGCCGGCTGTTCGGCATCGGGCCGAAGGCATCGCGGCAGACCGCGGATGAGCTACTGGAGCAGTTCCAGCTGTCCAAGTGGGCCAGGGCATCGGTGTACGCCCTGTCCGGCGGGATGGCGCAGCGGCTGATGGTGGCGCGGGCCATCTTCCACCGGCCCTCGGTGCTGTTCCTGGACGAGCCGACAGCGGGGCTCGACCCGCAGAGCAGGCTCGCATTGTGGGATCTCCTCGGCGAGCTGCATCGCGACGGCCAGACCATCCTGCTCACGACCCACTACATGGAAGAGGCCGATCAGCTCTGCGAGCGGGTCGCCATCATGGACCACGGCAAGATTCTCGCCCTCGACACCCCGGCCGCGCTCAAGCAGAGCGTCGGCGCCGACACCGTCGTCACCGTGAAGACCACCGGGGATGCCGGCCGGCTCGCCGAGCTGCTCACCAGTGACGTGGAAGGCGTGCGGAGGACCCGCAAGGTCGACGGCGGGGTCGAACTGCATATGCAGGGCAACGACCGGCTCGTCCCGCGGATAGTCCTGTCCGCGGAACGCGGCGGGTTCGATCTCGTCGACCTGTCGATCTCCGAGCCCAGCCTGGAGACGGTATTCATCAACCTCACCGGCAAGGAGCTGCGGGACTGATGGCCACGTCAGTGACTTCACCGGCGCCGACCCGGCCGATCGGCGGCGGCCCGACCCGGTCGGTGGCCGCCGCGAGCTGGACCGCGCTGGGCGCGCTCATGCTGCGTGACCTCGTGGTACTGCGCAAGCACCTCTGGGAGTTCGTGCTGCGCACGATCATCCAGCCGTTCCTGCTCTGCTTCGTCTTCCTCTTCGTGTTCCCGAAGATCGGGCAGGGCATCGGCGGGCACGGCGCGGCGGAAGAGTCCGCCTTCGCGACCATCCTGGTGCCCGGGGTGGTCGGGATCTCGATCATGTTCCAGGGCGTGCAGTCGATCGCCCTCGCGATGGCCCAGGAGTTCGGCTTCACCCGCGAGATCGAGGACCGGGTCCAGGCGCCCTGCCCCATCTGGCTGGTGGCCATCGCCAAGGTGCTGTCGGGCGCGGCCCAGGGAGTGATCTCGGCGATCATCGTGCTGCCGATGGCCTCGGTCGTGCACGCGCCCGGGGTGCACGCCCACCTGACACTGCACTGGTGGATCATCGTGACGCTCGTGCCACTCGCGTGCATCACGATGGCAGGTCTCGGGCTCGTCCTCGGCACCAGTTTCGAGCCACGGAACATCGGGCTGATGTTCGGCTTCATCATCCTGCCGATCACCTTTCTCGGCGGCACGTACTACTCGTGGACCAGGCTCGCGCCGGTGACCGTCGGCGGGTGGCACTGGCTGCAGACCATTGTGCTGATCAACCCGCTCATCTACGTGAACGAGGGAATGCGGGCTGCGTTCACCGGGGCACCGCATATGCACCTTTATGTTATCTACCCGGTGATGTTCGCCTTCGGCGTCGGGTTCCTGGCGATCGGGCTGCGCAACTTCCGGCGGCGCGTACTCTCCTGATCCGGGCGGCGGGCTCGGCGGTCTACGGAAGCTGGCCTGGCGGCTTGGGCGCCGGTTCCCAAGGCGGGCTGCCTGATGTCTTCGGCCGGCCGACGGCGCCTTGCGCTGGCACCGGGCCGCGGGCAGGCCTGGCAGCCGGATCCGGCTGGCCGGACTGGCCCGTGGCGGCGGAGACTGGCAGTGTCGGCGTGCCCCCGGCATGCCTTCCCGCTGGCCGCGAGCCCGCTG
>PMSW01000137.1 GCA_003168215.1 Actinomycetota bacterium | reverse complement strand
CCGCCGCCGCCCCCGGCACCGCCGCCGCCCCCGGCACCGCCGCCGCAGCGGGCGGGTACCCGGCACTTACCCGGCGCGCCACGGACCAGGTGATGGCCGCGATCGGGGCGCTATCCGGGCAGCAGGCCGGGGCGGACATCACCTAAGCAGCTGACGGCGTCACTTTCCGTCGGGCCCCGCACCGGTCGCCTCCGGCCGGAGCGGCCACGGAATGCAAGCGCCTGGCCACGCTGAACTACTATTCCGGCAGCCTCGGGTGGCCGCCGATCGCTGCGCCGCAACGGCCTCCGCAGAGATCATTGACATGATCAGAAATTCGGCGCAAAGTGCTGGTAGCCAAGCGCGCACGTGTTGACTGTCAAGCTCCGTGATGGTCTGGCCGCGAGGGCAGAGGAAGGTGCCTATGACCACATATCCCTGAAACTTGCCCTATATGGGATAAAACGGATAAGTGGCTATTATTAGCAGCCTGCTCCGGCGGGACTGCATTCATCTGTGGGGAGGTCAGTTATGTCTGATATTACGCCTCTGCGAGGCGAAGGCCGCACGGTTGGACGAATAACCGGCTTGTGGGGCGAACTGATGGCGGAATTCCTCGGGTGCGTTGTCCTGATCGCTTTCGGTGACGGCGTGGTGGCCATGACCGTGGCGGCCCTGCCCGGCTCGGGACGGACCGCAGGGCCCACCACGTTCTTCACGGGAGTCGGCGACTGGACGCTGATCACCTGGGGATGGGCGATGGCCGTCGCCATGGCCGTGTGGGTGGCGGGCGGAGTGAGCGGAGCTCACATCAACCCCGCGGTGACCCTGGCCATGGCCGTCAGGCGCAAGTTCGCCTGGGGCAAGGTCCTGCCCTACATGGGCGTTCAGGTTGTCGGCTGCTTCGTCGGGGCGGCCCTGGTCCTCCTCGTCTACCACAACGCGATCGACGCCACCCTCACGGCGGAGCACGCGACGAAGAGCTCGGGCACCGCGCTGGCGACCTACTCGATCTTCGCGACGTTCCCGGCCGGCTACTTCCACGGCGCTCTGATCTGGCCACTGATCGACCAGATCGTCGGCACGATGTTCCTGCTGATGTTCGTCGTGGCCCTCATCGACAGCCGGAACTCGGCGGTCGGGTCGAATCTCGCGCCCCTGGCCATCGGCTTCGCCGTGGCGGCGATCGGCATGTCCTACGGCGCGAACGCGGGGTACGCCATCAACCCGGCCCGTGACCTCGGGCCACGGCTCCTCGCCTGGATCGCAGGGTGGGGGAAGGTGGCCATGCCGGGGACACTCCACATAACCGGCTTGTCCTTCAGCGACTACTTCTGGGTCCCGATCGTGGGTCCCCTCATCGGCGGCGTTCTCGGAGTGGTCATCTACGACCTGTTCATCGGTGACGTCCTGCACGCCAGGCTGAAGATGGTCGAGGACGTCAGCGGGCCGATCCCGGAGAGCAAGCTCCCAGAGACAGAGACGTCTGCGTAACGGCAGAGGTGGGCGAGGGCAGCCGGGCAGCGATTACCGTGCCGGGCTGCCCCGTCCGGCCAGAGGAATGCCGGCCAGCAGGCCAGGCCGGCCGCACAGCCCGTAGCCAGGCTGGCAGGACATTCGGAGGATTCACATGAAGAAACTCATTAACGACCCGGCCGACGTGCTCAAGGAGGCGCTGCAGGGCGTCGCCGCCGCGCACGCCGACCGGCTCACGGTACTTACCGAGCCGAACATCATCATCAGGGCCGACGCCCCGGTCCAGGGCAAGGTCGCCCTCGTGTCCGGCGGCGGCGCCGGGCACGAGCCCCTGCACGGCGGCTTCGTCGGCATGGGGATGCTCGACGCCGCCTGCCCGGGCGAGGTGTTCACCTCGCCAACCCCCGACCAGATGCTGGCGGCCGACAAGGCGGTCAACGGCGGGGCGGGCGTGCTGCACATCGTCAAGAACTACACCGGCGACGTGCTGAACTTCGAGATGGCCGCCGAACTGGCCGGGGCGGAGGACATCGAGGTGGAGGCCGTCGTGATCGACGACGACGTGGCCGTGAAGGACAGCCTGTACACGGCGGGCCGCCGCGGCGTCGGCGCGACCGTGCTCGCCGAGAAGATCTGCGGCGCGGCGGCCGAGCAGGGCAAGTCTCTCGCCGAGGTGGCCGAGCTCTGCCGCCGGGTGAACGCCAACGCGCGCAGCATGGGGATGGCCCTCACCTCGTGCACGGTGCCGGCGGCGGGTAAGCCCACCTTCGAGCTGGGCGCGGCCGAGATGGAGATCGGCGTCGGCATCCACGGCGAGCCCGGCCGGGAGCGGAAGGCGCTGGCGCCGGTGCACGAGGTGGTCGAGATGCTCGCGGCGCCGATCGTGGATGACCTGCCGTTCGCGTCAGGCGACCGGGTCCTCGCCTTCGTCAACAGCATGGGCGGGACTCCGCTGATCGAGCTGTACATCGTCTATAACGAGCTGAACCAGTTCCTTTCCGCGCGCGGCATCGAGGTCAGCAGGAACCTGATCGGGCCGTATATCACATCCCTGGAAATGCAGGGATGCTCGATTACGCTGCTCAAGCTGGACGATGAAATGACGGCGCTGTGGGACGCCCCCGTTAACACGACCGGCCTCCGCTGGGGTGCCTAAGTGCCAGTGTCTTACAGCCAGGCCGATGACTGGATCCGGGCATTCGCCGCGACGGCCGCGGCGAACAAGGTTTACCTGACCGAACTGGATTCTGCTATCGGCGACGCCGATCACGGGATCAACATGAACAGGGGAATGCAGGCCGTGCTCGGGAAGATCGACGGAATTGGCGAGACCGACGACATCGGCGCGCTGCTGAAAACCGTCGGCATGACGCTGGTTTCCACGGTTGGCGGGGCGAGCGGCCCGCTTTACGGGACGCTCTTTCTCCGGATGGGCACGGCCGCCGCGGGCAAGTCGGAACTATCGGCCGACGACTGGGCCGCCGCCCTGGCGGCCGGGCTGGCGGGCGTGCAGACCCGGGGGAAGGCCGAACTCGGCGACAAGACAATGGTCGATGCCCTGACGCCCGCGGTGGATGCCCTGCAGGCCGCCCTGGCGGACGGCGCGGCCTTCGATGACGCGCTCCGCCGGTCGGCGGAGGCCGCAGAGGGAGGCATGAAGGCAACGATCCCGCTGGTGGCGCGGAAAGGACGGGCCAGTTACCTGGGCGAGCGGAGCGCAGGTCATCAGGACCCCGGCGCGACCTCCTCCTGGCTGCTTGTCCTTGCGGCGGCCGACACATTCGCCGGGCAGGCAGGCCAGTAGCTAACGGACTGGGAAGGACAAAGGAGAGAAGAGATGGCTGATTACGTAGGAGCGCTTGACCAGGGCACGACCTCGACTCGCTTCATGGTGTTCGATCACCAGGGCCAGGTCGTAGCCGTCGACCAGAAGGAGCACGAGCAGATCTTCCCGAAGCCCGGCTGGGTGGAGCACGACGCCACCGAGATCTGGGACCGCAGCCAGGAGGTGATGGCCGGCGCGCTGCACAAGGCCGGTCTCTCCGCCTCGGACCTCGCCGCGATCGGCATCACTAACCAGCGCGAGACGGCCGTGGTGTGGGACAAGACCACCGGGCAGCCGATTCATAACGCGGTCGTGTGGCAGGACACCAGGACCGACGTGATCTGCAACGAGCTCATGGCCGACGGCGGCCAGGACCGGTTCCGGGCCACGACCGGCCTGCCCATCGCCACCTATTTCTCCGGACCGAAGATCAAGTGGCTGCTCGACAACGTCGAGGGCGCGCGGCAGCGCGCCGAGGCCGGCGACCTGCTGTTCGGCAACATCGACACCTGGTGCATCTGGAACCTGACCGGCGGAGTGAACGGCGGCGTGCACATCACCGACGTGACCAACGCCAGCCGCACGCTGCTGATGGATCTGCGCACCCTGCAGTGGGATGAGGGGATCATGTCGATCCTGGGCATCCCCGCCAGCATGCTGCCCGAGATCCGGCCGTCCAGCCAGGTGTACGGCGAGTCCGTGGGTGCCGTAGCCGGCGTGCCGGTGGCCGGTGACCTGGGTGACCAGCAGGCCGCCCTGTTCGGCCAGACCTGCTTCTCGGTAGGCGAGGCCAAGAACACGTACGGCACGGGCAACTTCCTCGTGCTCAACACCGGAACCACGCCGACGCCGTCGAAGAGCGGCCTCATCACCGGGGTGGCTTACAAGATCGGCGACCAGCCTGCCGCCTATATGCTCGAAGGGTCGATCGCCATCACCGGAGCCCTGGTGCAGTGGCTGCGGGACAACCTGAAGATGATCGGGTCCTCGGAAGAAGTGGAAACCCTGGCCAGGACCGTCGAGGACAACGGCGGGGCGTACTTCGTGCCCGCGTTCTCCGGGCTGTTCGCGCCGTACTGGCGGAGCGACGCGCGCGGCGTGATCGCCGGCCTGACCAGGTACGTCACCGCCGGCCACCTGGCGCGTGCCGTGCTGGAGGCCACGGCCTGGCAGAGCAAGGAGGTCGTCGACGCGATGAACTCCGACTCGGGCGTCGACCTGACCTCGCTCAAGGTCGACGGCGGCATGGTCGGGAACGAGCTGCTGATGCAGTTCCAGGCGGACGTCCTCGGCGTCCCGGTGGTCCGGCCGACCGTTCCGGAGACGACGTCGCTCGGGGCCGCGTACGCGGCGGGCCTGGCCGTCGGGTTCTGGGCGGAGGTCGAGGACCTGCGGGCGAACTGGGGCAAGGACAAGGAGTGGGAGCCCAGCATGGATGCCGCCAAGCGGGACCATGAGTACGCGCTGTGGAAGAAGGCCGTCACCCGCACCTTCGACTGGGTCGAGTAGCGGCGATGACGTCAGCGGCCATCAGCTCCGCCTCGGCAGCTGGGCAGCCAGCCCCGGCCGGGCGGGCTGATGGCCGCATCGACTGCGACGTCCTCGTCATCGGCGGCGGCTCCACCGGGGCCGGGGTCGCCAGGGACGCGGCCATGCGCGGCTTCTCCACCGTCCTGGTGGAGCGGGCCGACATGGCCACCGGCACCACCGGCCGGTTCCACGGGCTGCTGCACTCCGGCGGCCGTTACGTGGTGAAGGACCCTAAGGCGGCGCAGGAGTGCATCGGGGAGAACATCATCCTGCGCCGCATCGCCGACGACTGCATCGAGGACACCGGCGGGCTGTTCGTCACCACCCCGATCGACGACCCCGGCTACGCCGACCGGTTCATCCAGGGCTGCAAGGCGACGGGGATCGAGGTGCAGGAGATCGGAGTCGCCGAGGCGCTGCGCCGGGAGCCGCGGCTCAATCCGCGTATCTCCCGTGCCCTGGTCGTGCCCGACGCGACGGTCGACGCATGGAAGATGGTCTGGTCCTGCGTCAGGTCAGCGACGCAGTACGGCGCCACGGTCCTTCCCTACCACGAGGTCATCTCGGTGATCAGGGACGGATCCAGGGTCGCGGGCGCCGTGGTGCGCGGCCCCGGCGGCGAGCTGCGGATCCGGGCCGAGGTCGTGATCAACGCGGCCGGAGCCTGGGCGGGCAAGATCGCGGCCATGGCGGGCTGCGAGGTCAAGGTGCGCCCCGGCAAGGGCATCATGGTGGCCACGAACCACCGGCTGGTGAACACCGTGGTCAACCGGTGCGAGATGCCCGCCGACGGGGACATCCTGGTGCCGATCAGGACGGTCAGCGTCATCGGCACCACCGACACCCTGGTCGACGATCCGGACGACTGGCCGATCTCGCGGCAGGAGATCGACGAGATGCTCACGGCGGGCGAGAACCTGGTGCCCGGCTTCCGGGAGTCAAGGACCCTTCGGGTGTGGGGCGGCGTCCGGCCGCTCTTCCAGGACGAGGGACCAGCCGAGACCAGGGACGTGACCAGGGCGCACGCCGTACTCGATCACCGGGCACGTGATGGCGTCGAGGCATTCCTGACCATCACCGGAGGCAAGTTCTGCACGTACCGGCTGATGGCGCAGGACGCCGTCGACGCCGCCTGCGGGGTGCTCGGCACCTCGCGGCCATGCCGGACCGCGGACGAGCCGCTGCCCGATTCCGGCGAGCAGAAGTTCTACCGGATCGGCTCGCGGCTGGCCGGCCGGGAGCGGACCCTGCACGACGAGCAGCTGATCTGCGAGTGCGAGCTGGTCCGCCGGGGCGCGCTGGAGGAAGCGATAGCGCGCCGGGGCGCGGCGAGCCTCGATGACATCCGCCGCGCGCTGCGTCTGGGCATGGGGCCCTGCCAGGGCGGGTTCTGCACCTACCGGGCCACCGGCATCCTGCACCAGGCGACGAATCTGTCGGCAGCCGAGGCGAACCGCGCCCTGCTGGAGTTCCTCCAGGAACGCTGGAAGGGCCTGCACCCGCTGCTGCACGGCGATCAGCTCCGGCAGGCCTGGCTGGATGACTGGATCTTCCAGGGCGTGCTGGACGTGGAGCACCTGCCGCTGGCCGAGCAGGAGCGGGCGCGGGTGTGACCGCTCAGGCAGGCACCCGGGCCGCCGACGCGGTCGTGCTGGGAGCGGGCATGGCAGGCCTCACCGCGGCGGTCCGGCTGGCCGAGGCCGGGCTCCGCGTCGTGACGGTGGCCAAGGGCCTTGGCTCGCTCCGGCTCGCCCCCGCGACCATCGACATACTCGGATACGGGCCCGGCCGGGTAGACAGCCCTGCCGAGGCGCTGCCTGCCTTCGTGGCCGCCCACCCGCACCATCCTTACGCGGCGGTCACGCCCGGTGCGCTGGCCGATAGCCTGCGCTGGCTTGCCGGGCACGTCGACGCCTACGCCTATGTCGGCGATGCCAGCGCCAACATGCTGCTGCCGACGGCCATCGGGGTTCCCCGGCCGAGCGCCGTGGTGCCCGAGACCATGGCCGGCGGCGACATCCGCTCGCTCCGCTGCGTCGCGATCGCCGGACTGCGGGCGCTGAAGGACTTTCACCCTGCGCTGGCGGCCGAGAACCTCCGGGCGGCCGCGGCCGCCGGCGGCCTGGCGCTCGATGCCAGGCCCGTGCTGCTGAGCCCGCCGACGGACGGCGAGGCCGATGTGGGCACGCTCAGCTTCGCCCGCCGGTTCGAGGACCCGGGGTTCCGCGGCGCTGTCGCCGCCGAGCTGCGCGCCGCGCTCCGCGATGAGGAGGCGGTCGGGTTCCCCGCGGTACTCGGGTTCGACCAGGTCCGGTCGGTCTGGACGGAGCTGCAGGAAGCGATCGGCCGGCCGGTGTTCGAGATCCCCACAATGCCGCCGTCGGTGCCGGGCATGCGGCTGGCCAGGGCACTGCAGGAGCGGCTGCGCCGGGCCGGCGGCCGGTTCGTGCTGGGGGCACAGGCCGTGGGCCCGGAAATCCGGGACGGCAGGCTGGCCGGCGTGCGGATCCGCGCCGGGACCAGGGAGACCGTGCGGCTGGCCCGGTGGATCGTGCTGGCGACGGGCGGGCTCGCGTCCGGCGGGATCGAGGTCGAGCTCGGCGGCGCCGCCAGGGAGTCCGCGCTCGGGCTGCCGGTATTCGGGCCGGATCCCGGCGAGCCCGCATTCCTGCCCGGCTACCTCGATGAGCACCCGATGGGCACGATCGGGCTGCGGGTCGACGCCCGGCTCCGCCCGGTCGGCCGCGATGGTGAGCCGGTACGCCAGAACGTGCTCGCGGCCGGTGCCGTAATCGGCGGGGCACGGCCGTGGCGGGAGAAGTCCGGTGACGGCATCAGCCTGTCCACCGGCTACCTTGCGGCCGGGACGATCCTGGAGGATGCCGGATGACCGACGAGCCCGCGTTCGACTTCATCCGTGACTCGCTCGACCACTGCGTCAAGTGCACGATCTGCGAGACCGCGTGCCCGGTCGCGAACGCCACCCCGCTGTTCCCCGGGCCGAAGTACGTCGGGCCCCAGGCCGAGCGCTTCCGCACCCCGGGGTCGTCGGACGACGGCTCGCTTGACTACTGCTCCGGCTGCGGTATCTGCTCGCAGGCGTGCCCGCAGGGCGTGCACGTGGCCGAGATCAACTCGCGCGCCAGGGCCACGATGAAGCAGCAGCGCCGGATGCCGCTGCGCGACCACCTGCTGTCCAGGCCGAGCGTGGAGGGCAGGCTGGCCACGCCGGTCGCGCCGCTGGCCAACTTCGTGCTGTCGAACCGGATATTCCGCGTGCTGGCCGAGCGGACCCTGGGCATTCACCGCAGCGCGCCGCTGCCGACGTTCGCGGGCCGGACATTCCAGCGGTGGGCGCGCCGCCACCGGCCTGCCGCCGCCGAGCGGGAGGTGGTGTACTTCCACGGCTGCAGTGCCAACTACTTCCAGCCGGAGCTCGCCGAGATGACCGTGGCGGTCCTTGAGCACAACGGATTCCGGGTGCTGGTGCCGCCGCAGGACTGCTGCGGCCTGCCGCTGCAGTCCAACGGGATCTTCGACACGGCCCGGTCCTACGTCCGGCGCCTGGTCGGCAACCTGGCCCCGTACGCCAGGGCGGGCAATCAGATCGTGGCCACCTCGACCAGCTGCGGCCTGATGCTCAAGCGCGAGGCCAGGGAGATCCTGGGCATCGAGGACGACGATCTGCGCGTGGTGAGCGAGCAGACCTATGACATCTGCGAGTTCCTGGCGGACCTGGACGCGGCCGGGCAGCTCAGGACCGACTTTCGCGCCGTGCCGATGACGGTCACCTACCATGCTCCGTGCCAGCAGCAGGGGCACGGGATCGGCAAGCCGGCCCTGGACTTGCTCGCCCTGATCCCGGAACTGAAGGTGATCGAGCTGGACCGGGCCTGCTGCGGCATCGCCGGCACCTACGGGATCAAGCGCGAGAAGTACGACATCGCGATGAAGGTGGGCCAGGGCCTGTTCGATGACATCACCAGCTCGGCGGCCGACCTGTCGGTCTGTGACAGCGAGACCTGCCGGTGGCAGATCACTCACGCCACCGGCCGGCCGTCCGTGCACCCCGTCGAGGTCCTGCACCGGGCCTACGGGCTGTAGCGACCCGGAGCGCGGAATCATCCTGGAAGGGCGGTGTCAGCACAGCGATGGTCGGGATCGTGATCGTGTCACACAGCGCCCAGGTGGCCGAGGGGGCGGTTGAGCTTGCCAGGGAGATGGCGGGCCCCGACGTCTTGATCGTCGCCGCCGGCGGACTGGATCTCCCCGGCCATCCGCTGGGCACCGATGCGGTCCTGGTGGCCCGCGCCATGGACCAGGCGTGGAGCGATGACGGCGTGCTGGTGCTGATGGACCTGGGCAGCGCGGTCATGTCGGCCGAGATGGCCGTCGACCTGATGCCGGAGGAGCGCCAGTCCAGGCTGCTGCTGTGCGAGGCGCCGGTCGTGGAGGGCGCGGTGGCCGCTGCGGTGGCCGCACGCCTGGGCGAGCCACTGGCCCAGGTGGCCGCCGAGGCGCGCGGCGGGCTGGCCGGCAAGATCGCCCATCTGAGTGCATCCGCCGGGCAGGAACGCGGCGAGGAACGCGGGGAGGCGGCAGGCCAGGAGGCTGCCCCCGATGCGGCCGATGCCCCCGATGCGGACGATGCCCTCGAGGCGCGCATCCGCGTGTCCAATCCCCTCGGGCTGCATGCCCGCCCCGCTGCCAGGTTCGTGGAGACGGTCGGGCGGTTCGACGCGAAGGTAACCGCGGAGAACCTGACTTCCCCTGCTGGCCCGGCCAGCGCGCGGAGCCTCAACGGCGTCGCCACCCTCGGGGTACGCCACGGGCACGAGGTCCTGGTGCGGGCGACCGGGCCCCAGGCCGCGGAGGTGCTGAGCGCCGTGCGGGATCTCGCCGCGCGCAACTTCGACGAGCCGCTGGCCGGCCAGCCGCCCGAGGCCCGGCCAGCTGCCCCTGCGCCGCTGGCCACCGGATCGTCCGCTGCCGGGCCGCCCGCTGCCGGGCCGTCCGCTGCCACGCCGGCCGCTGCCACGCCGCCCGTTGCCGGGCCGCCCGCTGCCGGGACCCTGCTACGGGGACTGGCCGCCTCCGCCGGCGTCGCGATGGGCGACGCCATGCACCTCCGGCCAGCGCAGGTCGTAGTGCCGCGGGAGCCCGCGGCCGACACCGGCGCGGAGCTGGCCAGGCTGGATGCCGCCCTGGATGCGACCCGGCGCGACGCGGCGGCGGCAAGGGACTCGGTGGCCGACCGCACCGGCGGAGCATACGAATCGGCCATCTTCGACGCGCACCTGCTGTTCCTGCAGGACGAGGCGCTGCTTGACCCGGCCAGGCACCGCATCGGCGAGGGCAGGAACGCCGCCGACGCATGGGACAGCGCGGTCGCCGACATGGTCGAGGTCTGGCAGCGCCTGGCGGACCCCTATCAGCGCGACCGGGTCCGTGACCTGGAGAGCATCAGTTCTCAGGTACTCGCCCACCTGCTCGCGGTGAGCCGCTCGGAGGTGACCGGGACCGGGATCGTGGTGGCCGCCGAGCTAACCCCGGCTGACACGGCTGGCTTCGATCCGGCAGTGGTCAGGGGAATCGCCACCGCTGCGGGGGGTCCGGCATCGCACGCCGCCATTCTGGCCAGGGCACTGGGCATCCCGGCCGTCCTCGGCCTCGGGGGCGCGGTGCTTGCCGTGCCTGATGCGACGCCGCTGCTGCTTGACGGGGACAGCGGAACGGTGCTGGTGGCGCCTGATGCCGCCGCTGTCGCCGCCGCCGAGCTGGCCGGAGCGCGCCGCCGCGCGGCCGGTGAGCGGGCCAGCCAGCGTGCCGCCCAGCCGGCCGTGACCGCGGACGGCACCAGGGTGGAGGTCGCCGCCAACGCGGGATCGGTCGAGGACGTCAGGCGGGCAGTGGCCGCAGGCGCCGACGGCATCGGCCTGCTCAGGACGGAATTCGTGTTCCTGTCCGCCCAGAGCATGCCCACCGAGGCCGAGCAGGAGGCTGTCTACAGGGACATCGCCCGGATCCTGGACGGTCGGCCGCTCATCGTCAGGACGCTCGACGTCGGGGCGGACAAGTCGCTTCCTTACCTGCCGAGGGCGGCGGAGCCGAACCCGGCCCTGGGCCAGCGCGGCATCCGGCTCGGCCTGGCCAGGACCGACCTGCTGCTCCCGCAGATCCGGGCCGTGCTCCGGGTGGCCGCCGATCATCCGCTGAAGCTCATGTTCCCCATGGTGGCCACCGGCGATGAGGTTCGCTCGGCGGTCGGCCTGGTCGCCGATGCCAGGAGCAGCCTGCTTGCCGAGGGCGCGGCCGGGCCGGCGGGGGCCGGGATGGAGGTCGGGATCATGATCGAGGTCCCGTCCGCCGCGCTGACCGCCGGGACGCTGGCCGGCAGCGTCGACTTCTTCTCGGTGGGCACGAACGACCTCACCCAGTACACGATGGCCGCCGACCGCGAAGTGACAGCGGTGGCCGGGCTCGCCGACGCGATACACCCCGCTGTGCTGACTCTCATCGGCCGTGCGGCGGCGGCCGCGAACGCCGCCGGCCGGTGGATCGGCGTGTGCGGCGAGCTGGCCGCCGATCCGCTGGCGATACCGCTGCTGCTCGGGCTCGGCGTCCGCGAGCTGTCGGTCGGCGCCGCCTCGGTCGCCGCCGTCAAGGAGGTGGTCAGGGACACCGACCTGCCGGACTGCGCCGAGCTGGCCAGGCGGGCAGTCAGCCTGCCGTCCGCCCAGGCTGTCAGGGAGCTGATGTGGAGCCGCCCTGGCAGCGGTGTGGGATGCTGAGCCTAATGGCCTCTGAGGCGGGACAATGCGGGACAATGAGAAACGAGCGGCGGACGGCGCAGCTCCTGAACGGCATCAGCCTGATGCGGGTCGTCATGGTGCTGCCGGTCGTAGCGCTCGTCGAGCTCGGCCCGACCGTCGAGTACGCCTACGTCGCGGCTGCCGTGCTCTTCACCGTGGCAGCGGCGACCGACTTCCTTGACGGCTACCTGGCCAGGCGGTGGCGTGCCACCACCGAGCTCGGGGTGTTCCTCGATACCACCGCCGACAAGCTGCTGGTCTCCGGAGTCCTGATCGCCCTTGTCGCCGTCGGGCGTGCCTCGCCGTGGGCAGCCCTGGTGATCGTGGGGCGGGAGATCGCCGTCCTCGGCCTCAAGGCCGCCGCGGCGACCGCCGGCACCGTCGTCCGGCCGTCCATCTGGGGCAAGCTCAAGTTCAACGTGCAGTTCGTGGCCATTGTCCTGGCCATCGTCCGGTACCCGCACCGGATCGGCTTCCTGTATCTCGACGAGTGGGCCATGACAGTCGCCGCGGTGGTCACCGTGCTGTCCGCGGTCGAGTACTTCAACCGCCTCTCGTCCGTGCTGGGGAGCGGGCGCCAGTGACCGGCGCCCGGCCATCCCAGACTCTCGTCATCGGCGGCAGCGGCTTCGTGGGCGGCGCCGTGCTCGACGCGCTGGTGTCCGGCGGGCGGCCCGTGCGGGCGCTGGCGAGGTCCGGCCCGGCCGCGGACGAGCTGCGGGGCCGCGGGGCCGAGCCGGTCACCGGCGACGTACTGGATCCAGGCAGCCTGGTCCGGGCCATGGATGGCTGCGCCGTCGTGTACCACGCCGCCGGGGTCAATGCATTCTGCCTGGCGGATCCCCGGCCGATGGAGCGGGTCAATGTCGAGGGCTCGGCCAACGTGATCGCGGCCGCCGCCAGCGCTGGCGTCCGCAGGGTCGTCTACACATCCTCAGCCGCGGCGCTCGGGGAGGCTCCCGGCACGGTCGGTAAGGAGACCTCGCAGCACCGAGGATGGTTCCTGTCACAGTACGAGCGGACGAAATACCTCGCCGAGATCCGCGTCCTGCGCGAGGCCGCCGAGCGGAAAGTCGACGTGGTGTGCGTCAGCCCGTCGTCGGTGCAGGGTCCCGGCCGCCTGCATGGCACCGCACGGCTGCTCCTGCAGTACCTGAACGGCCGCCTGAAGTTCCTCACCGATACCCGGATGAGTTTCCTCGACGTCGCCGACTGCACGGCCGGCCATCTGCTGGCCGAGACACACGGGGCCGCCGGGGACCGCTACGTGCTGAATGGCGCCACGTTCACCACCCGCGAGCTGATCAGCCTGGTCAGCCGTAGCACTGGCATCGAGCACCGGGTCCGGTGGATCCCGGGCCGGGCCGCGCTGGTCTCCGCGGCGGCGGTCGAGGCAGCTGCCAGGACCGTCCGGCGCAAGCCGCCGCTCTGCCGGGAGATGGTCCGGACGCTGCTCAACGGCCATACCTACGACGGCTCGAGGGCGGCACGGGAACTCGGGGTCCGCTACACGCCGGTCGAGGAGACGATCCGCAAGACTCTGCGCTGGTACACCGAGCACGGCTACCTGAACGCGCCCTTACCAGCCGGTAACGGCAAGGATTCGACCTGATAAACTAACCGCCGCATCGGCCTACCGGAGGATTGATGGAGCGTAAGGGTGGCCGGATGCTGGCGCAGGCGGTCGGCGCCCAGTTCGCCCGCGGATTGTTTCTCAACGGGGCACTCCGGCCGATTATCCGGCACTATGTGCACCCAAAGGTCTCCGGCCTGGAAAACCTGTCGGGTCACGGCCCGCCGCTCATTCTCGCGGTGAACCACTCCAGCCACATGGATACGCCGCTCATCCTGACGAGCCTTCCGAAGGAGCTGCGCCGCCGGACCCTGGTCGCCGCTGCCTCGGACTATTTCTTTGCCAGCCGCGTGCTCGGGCTGTTCGTCTCGGTCGCGGTAGGCGCCGTCCCCATGGACCGGCGCGCTGGCGGCAAGCAGACCATGGCGACGGTGGACCGGCTGCTGGCGCAGAAATGGTGCCTCGTCATGTACCCGGAGGGCAGCCGGACCCCGGACGGGCGGCTGTACCGGGGAAAGACCGGGATCGCCCGGCTTGCGCTGTCGGCCGACGTCCCGGTGGTGCCGGTGGGGATCGTCGGCACCTACCACGCCATGCCGGGCGGCCGGTCATGGCCAGTGCCCGGGAACGTCGAGGTGCGCTTCGGCAAGCCGCTGACGTTTGAGCGCTACCGCCTGGGGAGCGTGAATCAGCTCGTCCTGCGGGCGATCACGGACCAGATCATGTACGACATCATGACGCTGAGCGGGCTGAGCTACGTGGATGAGTACACCAGCAAGGCCAAGGCGAGGCAGTCGCGTGCTCGCAAGGAGCCGGCCGCGCCGCCCGCCGGCAGATCCGAGCCCGCGGCTGACGAGCCGCTTGAATCCGACTGATCCAGTAGCCGGGAGCTATTCGCCGCCGACGGTCGGCCGGGCCACCGTGTCCGGATGGTGGCCCCTCCCTGCTGCCGGCCCCGGCGATGGCCGGTGCGTGACCTGCTGCCTGCAGCGCAGCGCCCCGCGCCGCGGCTGGCTCAGGCGACGGTGTCCCGTGCCCGCCCCGCGGCCAGCACCTGCGCAACGGGAGGGCGCTCGGTCAGTTCATTGAGGTGCTCATCGAGGCGCAGCCCGTTCTGCGCGGCGACTGCGTGCAGGTAGATATCCTGGCGGGGCAGCGCCCAGACGTCAGGTGCGCTCCGTCCGGGCAGTTCTTGTTCCGGCATGTGAACCCGGCGGGCCAGCGCGCGCAGCACGGCGGAACTCATCCGGGTGAGGTCCCCGAGCGGCTGGTGCCGGTTCTGCCGGGAGCCGAGATCCACCTGGGCCATCGCTGGCAGGCCCGTTTCCGCGAGTACGTCGATCAGGATCCCGATCTCCACCCCGTACCCGGTGAGGAACGGGATATTGCAGAGCAGCTCCCGGTAGGCCGCGAATTCGCCGGCCAGCGGCTGCACGAATCCGGTGAGACCTGGATAGAAGAAGTTGAGCAGCGGCTTGGCCATCAGCTCGGTCACCCGGCCTCCGCCGTCCGCGACGGATTGCCCTTCCTGGGTGAAAGGGCGCCGGTAAGCGGCCTTACTGAATTGAACTCCGGGTACCGCCAGCAGCGGCCCGAGCGTGCCGTAGATAAAATGCTCGCTGAAATCACGGGTATCTGCGTCGGCGAACATGACGATGTCGCCGCGTGCCGCCGAGAGGCTGCGCCACATCGCGTCCCCCTTGCCCTGGGCGGGCCCGTAGGCAGGCAGCAGCTCGTTCTCGGAGTAGACCTCGGCGCCGCGGGCCCTGGCGATTTCCGCGGTGCCGTCAGCTGAGTCCGCATCGACCACGATGACCTGCTCAACCAGACCGCTCCGCTCGTTCAGCCTGGCCACCGTGTCCAGGATCGGGCCGATGGTGCCGGCGACGTTGCGGGTAGGCAGGATCAGCGTCGTGGTGAGCTGGCGCCCCGGCCCGCCGGGGCTGGCGAGATCGCAGAAATCTCGGTAGTGAAATGAGCGCTGCCCGAACCATTCCCAAACAGTCATTTCCATGTACGGCCTTCATTCAGGTCGGCACATCGGTTAAGCCCGGCTGGGGAGAATTCTGCCATGCGATTTATTTGGCCAGTACTGCTCATGGGTTCGCTGCCAGCCGATGCGGGTAACACATTATGTTCTCGTTTTATTAACGCCATGTTAACGGCATATTGCATTCGCGTGAGCAGGTCATCCTCCGCGGACCCGGGAGCGGCGGCTCCGGGCGGCCCGGCAATGGGCACGGCCGCCCGGATCGGGACCAGGCAGTTCGGGCAGGACTGAGAACCGGCGGGACGCTGGCCGCGGCCTACGGGGTAGCAGCGGCTAGCCAAGGCGGGGGCGCGGCCCATGCTGACTGGCTGGAGCAAGCGGGTCGTCGTGCTGGCGGCACCGCCGGCAGCGCTGTTCGCAGACGCCGCCCTGCGCCGAAGTTGGCGGTGGTGGCGGGTCCGGTGTCCAGGTCGGCCCCCGCGCAGCACGGACACTCGTGTCCCGGCGCGAGTCATCGTCGCCAGCTGGGCAGCCGCAGTCAGTGGCGAGAACCGCGTGCGAGCCGTGAGGGACACGAAGGTGACACTGCCCGCAGCCTGTTCGTCGGCGACTTTCGGCAGGACAGCCGCCTACGCGTCGAGCTGCTCCAGCGACTGCACGTGAATCTCCTGCACGCGCAGGATCGCATCAGAGCCGCGGAACAGCACGACCCAGCCGTCTTCTCGCTGCACGTCGTCGACGTTCTCGAACGTCTCCCTGACGACCTGCTCATCGTCTCCGTAGACCATCCGGTACGTAGCCATCAGTGATGCTCCCGTGTCTTCAATGCCGCAAGCGCTGCGGACCTCCGGTGATCTATCAATGCTCCCATTGCCGGCCCAGTAACGACGCGCAGACCGCCGCAGGGCACTGACGGTAGCTGCCGTGCCACCTGGGTCGCAACCGGCTCACCGCGGGACCAGGTGAGCCGTTGTCCACCGTGACTATCCACTGCGTGCGCCCGAGAGCAGCGGCCTGCCCATTGGGCAGGCCGGCAATGGGGCGTGCGGTGCTCAGTTCTTCCACACCTTGACTGAGCGGATCAGCATCGTGCCGCTGCATTCTGCGGTGGTCTTGGGATATTCCGCCTCGGCCAGATCGGCGATGAAGTACATCCGCTGATGCGGGATTCGCTGGCGGACTGTCAGGATTTTCCGGCCATCCACGTACCAGGCAAGATGAGACTTGGTCCAGGACAAGCTGAAGGCATGCCAGCCGGGGGAGAGCCTGGATCTCATTGCCGGGACATGATCTGTGCCCGCCGGGTGGAAGAACACCGAGAAGTCGTCGGTTGTCCCCCATTTCTCCATCATGTCTATCTCGGGCGGCCACCGGAAGTTGGCCGCGGCCAGCCACAGCGCGGGCCAGAGCCCGGGGCTGGCCGGGATCCGGGCGACGACCTGGATGTAACCGTACTTGAACCTGAGGCTCGGGTAGGTCGTGATCATGCCGGAGCGGCAGCCGTATTCGGCCGCAGCACCGTGCCTCGTCCGCCCCGCCGTGGGACTCCGCTTTGCCACGAGCCGCAGGACCCCGCCGGACACCCGGTCCTGCGAGGGCAGGTACCACTGATACTCAGGGTTGCCGAAATTGGTGCAGCCCGAGCGCCGATCCATCCACGGATAGCAGGTGGACCAGAGCGAGGTATTGAGCCGCGACCCGGGGAAGCTCGCGTCGAACTCCAGCGAGTGCCCGGCTCCCGGGGAGTCCTGGCCGGAGCCGGCGTCCGGCGCCCCGGGGCGTGCCGCGTGCCGAGCCGGCTGCGACGGCGCGACGGCCGTCGTGGCAAGTGCGGCCGGCGAGGCGCGGTGCCCGGCCGTCCCGAGGAACCAGAGCGAAGCGCCAAGGACAATGGCCACGACGGGCATTAGCGCGAGCCTCCACCGCCGCATTTCCCGCGCCTCCCCGTGGGGGACCGTAACCGGCCCCGGGCCGGCCCACGGTAGTGCTGAAATCCTTCGCGCCAGCTTAGCATTGCGGCCTGGTTTGGTTTAGCCGAATACGGCGATTACCGCGGGCCGCAGCCCGGGTCGTGATATCCGGGCAGCATTGGTGCGCATTTGGCCATGCCTTTAGCTACCGCCAGAGACAATTCCCGACTTCCCGTATGCCGTCACCTATGGTTCGTGCAGACTAGCTGGCGTGATGGTCATAAACCAGGAAGGCGCCAAGTCCGCAGCTCGGCTGGGGGACGTTTTCGACTTTGCTGCCATCGTTATTGCAGTGGGCCTGATAGGCCAGGTATTCGAGGGCTCGTCAGGAATGCTGCGGATCGTACTGGCGCTGGCGTTCGCGTTCTTCGTACCCGGCCGGGCGATCGTGACCAACTGGCCTGCAATGGCCCGCTGGTCTGAGTTCGGCATGCCCGTCGTCCTCAGCCTTGCAGTCCTGACGCTGGCCGCCACCGTGGCCTTGTGGGCGCACGCATGGCATCCGCTGGGCCTCTTCCAGGCTGAGGCCGGGCTGAGCGTGGTCGCGCTGGGGCTCGGCATGCTGCGCCGGCAAGCAGGCCCGCACGAGGAATCAGCCCGGCGGGCTCAGGCCGGAGACCGGAGCGGCGCTTCATGAGCGCGGGGGGGTGCATCGCGGGGGGGAGCATATGGGTCGGCGCGATGGACCTAGGCGAGGACGCTCCCGTCGCCGCGGTGAGCGGCGAGCCTCGCGCTGACCATCTGCAGGCCCGTGTCCTTGTCCGCATTCACGGGGCGCCTATCGGCTATGTCAGCGTTCCGCTCCGCCCGGCGGAGACGCTGGCAGGGCGCACCCGGACGATCGCCGAGACCGCCCTGGCCGGGCCGCTGCGCCGGCACCTGCACGGGGACGGCGTAGCCGCCGGAGCGGCGGGCCCGCCGGAGTGGGCCGCCTCGGTCACGTGCCCGCGATATTTTCCCGCGCCGGACGGTACGGGCATCAGCGTGGTCGTCTGTACCCGGGACCGTGCCGCCTTGCTGCGGGAGTGCCTGCGCGCGCTGCAGCGTGTCACTTACGCGCCGCTGGAGATCGTGGTGGTCGACAGCGCGCCCTCCGGCGACGCCACCCGGCAGATCGTGGCCGAGCTCTCGCGGGACGACGCCCGTATCCGGTATGCCTGCGAGCCTAGTCCTGGGGCCTCCAGGGCGCGCAATCACGGGCTCGCCTTGGCGAAGTTCGATCTGGTGGCCTTCACCGATGACGACGTCGTCGTCGACCCGGGCTGGCCGGCGGCCCTGGCGGCCGGGTTCGCCGCGGACCCGGAGGCGGTGTGCGTGACGGGCCTGGTGGCTTCCCGTTCGCTGGATACCGGCGAGGAGCGCTACTTTGACTCGCGGTACTCCTGGGGCGAGGTTCTCGAGCCCCGCCGTTACGACCTTGCGGTACACCGCGACGGGTCACGCCTGTACCCGTTCATCGCCGGGATCTTCGGAACTGCCGCTAACCTGGCGGTCCGCCGGGGCGCGGTCGGCCGGCTAGGGGGATTCGATCCGCTGCTGGGGGTTGGAGCGCTGTGCCGAGGCGGCGAGGATCTGGACCTTTTCCTGCGCGTGATCCTGGCCGGCGGCCGCATCTGCTACCTGCCGTCGGCCCTGGCATGGCACCGGCATCGCGCGGACAGTGCGGCGCTCGCCAAGCAGATATATGCCTATGGCTACGGGCTCGGCGCCTACCTGGCCAAGCGCCTGATGAGAGGCGAGATGCCGGCTGGCATGCTCGTCCGCGGTCTTGGCCGGTCCGCGGTGATAGCAGGCCGTATGCGGCATGCGTCGCATGTGAGCGAACTCGGGACGCGCGGACGGCGGCTTGCCGTCAGTGAGGCCTGGGGGGTCCTGGCAGGGGCGCGCTGCTACTATCGCGCCGCGCGCCAGACTCGCGGTCAGTGAGTGCCGTACCTGGCACCAGGGTGCTAGCGGCCGCCCTCGCCCGGCCAGTCAGCGGGAGCGCGCGGCGGCACGCGTCGGATATTCTCCTGCCGGCCAGCACAGCGCTGTGGGCGCTCGGGGTGAGCCGGACGAGGGCAACGGCTCTTGGCCCGTATGGACTCCCGGCGGCACTCCCGCTCGTGTTCTACGCCGGGGCGGCTCTCCTCGTCGTGTCGGCCGCCGCCGAGCTGGCGCGGAGCCGTCCGTCCCGGGTCCGGATGGCCATGCACGCGGCGACGCTCGTCGTCGTCCTATACGGGACCGCTCCGCTGGTGTACCGGGAGGGGCGGTACGGGTGGCTGTACAAGACGATCGGCGTAGTCCAGTACGTCAGCGTGCACGGCCAGCTGGCTACGCGTATCGACATCTATCAGAACTGGCCGGGGTTCTTCGCGGCGGCCGCCTGGTTCGACAAGGTGGCCGGCGTGGCGAGCCCGCTTTCCTACGCCAAGTGGGCTCAGCTGGTCTTCGAGCTCGCGGCTCTCCCGCTGCTGTACCTGATTTACGGCGCGCTGGCCCTGCCGGCCCGGCAGCGCTGGATAGCGGTGCTGCTGTACTCGGCGGGCAACTGGATCGCCCAGGACTACTTCTCCCCGCAGGCGCTGGGGACCGTGCTGAGCCTCGGGATCATGGCGATAGCGCTGCGCTGGATGCATGCAGGGAACTCGCCGCGGCGTGCCCGCGCGGGCACGCCNNCCCCCCCCCCGCCGATCACGGGGCGGAGCGTCCCAGCCAGCAGCTCGCCCAGCGTCCCGCAAGCTCGGCCCGGTTCTGTGCCCTGCTCGTGCTCCTCTACTTCGTGCTGACCTTCACCCACGAGCTGTCCCCGTACCTCGTGATGGCCCAGCTCGGCGCCCTCGCGGTCGCGGGCCTCCTCCGGCCGCGATGGCTGCCCCTGGCCCTGGCCGCCATCGCCGCCGGCTACCTGCTGCCGCGTTTCGGGTACGTCAACAGCCGCTACGGCCTGGTCTCCGCGATAGGCGACTTCTTCGGCAACGCCACTCCGCCGTCGGACGCATCGTCGCTGGTCGTGCCGGCCAGCCAGGTGCTGCTCCAGGACAGTGCGGCTGCGCTGTCCCTGGGTGTGTGGGCACTGTCCCTGGCGGGCGCCTGGCTGCACCGGCGGTCGGGACGGACCGTCCTGGCCCTGGTCCTTCTCGCGTATTCCCCCGTGCTCGTCCTGGCCGCGGGCGCTTACGGCAACGAGGGCATCCTGCGGGTGTACCTGTTCTCCCTGCCGTGGAGTGCGGCCCTGGCGTCGGCGGTGCTCGCACCGCTCCCGTCGGACGTGACGGGCAGGCCCGTTCGCTGCGGCGCACATGCCCCGGCCCGCACCGGCAGACCGCGGCGGGGCGCCCTGCGCCCACCGCTGGCCCTGGGCGTTGCCCTGGCCCTGTTCTTTCCTGCCTTCTTCGGATATGACCGGTTCAACGTCATGACCGAGGCGGAGGTGGCTGACGTCACATCGTTCCTGCAGAGCGCTCCGGCCGGCCCGGTCTTCTGCGCCGACGAAGACGCGCCCACCTCCGATACTGCGCGGTACAACCTCTTCCCCGTGGACCCGGTTTTCGGTGGCAGCGGCGTACTGCCGGAGGCGTCCGCGCGGCCCGATATTGCCGGGGTGCTCGCCAGGGAGGCCGTGAGCTATACGGCTGGCCGCGTGCCGACGTACGTGCTGGTCACTCCCAGCATGATCGCCTACGGCCAGGACTACGGAATACCAGTCCGGAGCTTCACGACTCTGCTCGCCTCCCTGGCCCGCTCCCGCGCCTGGAAGATCACTGTCGATCAGCCCGGTGCCGTCATCTACGAGCTGCCGCCGGGAGTGGCCGTCCGCGGTCCCGGCAGCACCGGCCCGAAGCCCGGATTCGTGGTTCCGTGACCGCCCGGGGATTAATGACAGGCTCGGGCGCCTTCCCGGTGAGCGGCCGGCGGCCCGCCTGCTCTGTGGCGGCCGACGGCGGGGCGGCGATGCTGACCCGGCCCTCGGGTGCCTGCAACGTCGCCGGGCGCTCGCGCCGCCCCCGGCGCGGGGCCGGCCGCCGCCCCCGGCACGGCGCCGGCCGCCGCCACCGGATCCGCCGCTCCTCTCGCGGCGCTGAAGACTGCCGGAGACCGGGCTACCGCCACCACCAGGTTGCCGCCTCCCCACGCGAGTGCTGCCCCGTCA